>JAKZUJ010000032.1:0-61232 GCA_047516685.1 Chloroflexota bacterium
CCGTTCGTCAGCACCGTAATCCGGTCGGTGAAGTCCTGGGCGCCCTGCACCACCTCAAAGATGTAGTCGCCCACCCCCACGATCGCCAGATGCTGGTCCACGTGCAGGTGGCCGTCGCATCGAATGCACAGGTGCCAACCCCGGCTGTTGCCGGCGAAGCGGTAGACCAGTTGATGCTTGCGATACATCCGGTGCGCCGTTTCGTTGACCTCGATTTCCGGCCACCCGTCCTCGAACCCGCTGGCCACCACCACGGTCCGCCCCAGCGCGGCGGTGGTCGCGCCCACCTCGCCGTCCCGCGTCAGCGGCTCAGTCGCGTAGGTCAGCCGAAAAGAGCCGTCAGGCACTCTCTCCAGGTCCAGCGCGAATCCATCGGCCCGCCGAATCCCAGCCATCCGATCCACGCCGCCTCGTTGGATCGTCCGTTCCGGCTGACTTTCGATCCAGCCCTTGAGGGCCTTCGCAAACTGCACGCCGGTGATCCCCGCGAACACCGGCGCGTCCTCGATCTTGACCGTCTTCGACCAGTAGGCCCGCCCCCGCCGGCGGCTCACCTTGCTGGCGTCCAGCAGCAGCACGTGTCGCATCTGGTGCGCCGCGCTCACCGCCGCCTGCGTCCCCGCTGGCCCGGCGCCGACAACCAGCACTTCGAACACCTCGCTCATCCGACTTGCCCGCGGTGTCCTTCGCGTCGCCTCACGGCGCTGGCTTCGGCGCCCATTCCTCTGCCTCCGTGATCGCGTCAATCATCTTCATCGTACCCACGGCGTCATCCAGCGTCGGGGCCGGGAACGTCACCGGCTGGCCCGTCCGAACAGCCCGCAGGAATGCCCGCGACTCGCCCGGAAATCCCGGCTTCAGCCGCCGGTCCAGACCCGTCAATTCGAAATGAATCGGATCGCGCCCGTGCCGATCCAACGTGCACGATGCCAGCCCGTCGACCGAAGTCAACACGGCACTGGCGGTCCGTGCCTGATAGTGATGGCCCGTTCCCTTCGGCCCAAAGTGATCCGCGATGGCCCGTCCCACCGCGCCGGACTCGAACTCCAGCAGCGCGCTGAAACTGTCCGGCTTCGGCAACGCGCGTTGTCGCACCATTGGCGTCACGCTGGCCACGTCGCCGCCCAGGTACCGCAGCAGGTCCAGCGCGTGAATGCTGTTCGCATACACCCAGCGCATCGCCACTTCCGGCGGAAACTTGGAACCGTCCCACTTGTCCCCCGCGACTTCGTCCGCATGCACGGTCACCGACACCACATCTCCCGTGTCCAGCAGCGCCTCGCGCCCCGCCTGCAGGCACGTATAGAACCTGCGGTTGAAGCCGACCATCGCCGTTGTTCCCGTCTCGCGCACCGCCTGCGCCAGCCGTTCGGTGTCGGCGGAGTACAGCCCCGGCGGCTTTTCCAGGAATGTTGGTACACCCGCGCGGATGAAATGCTCCGCCACTCCGGCCACCGCCAGCACGCTCACCAGCACGTACACGGCGTCGAACTCGCCCCAGGCCTGAAGCTCATCAACGCTGGTGAACGTCTGCCTGACGCCGAATTCACGCGCCGTTGCGTTCACGGCTTCCGGGTCGATGTCGCACAGCGCCGCCACCTCGGCTTCCGGCAGCGCCTGCAACACCGGTATGTGTTGGCCAGCAATGTTCTTGGTGCCGATCACGGCGCATCGAACGGGGTTTGGCTCGGGCATATCAGCCTCCTTGGCGCTTGCGGCGTATCCTCGCACGCCCCTCGAACGCGCGCCCACCACGCATGGCTCTGAACCGCGACCGCATCGCGGACGACTTGCGGCGCCTTGGGGTGCGCCCCGGCCAGATCCTCATGCCGCACAGCTCCCTCCGCAGCCTGGGCCAGGTCGACGGCGCCGCGCCCACTGTCGTCGACGCCCTGCTCGATGCGCTCGGCCCCGATGGCACCCTGGTCGGCTCCTCCTTCAACTACGCCACCGCGCAGGCCTCCGACTTCGTATTCGACCCGCTCAACACCCCGTCCGATATGGGCGCCATCGCCGACGAGATCCGCCGCCGCGCCGGCAACGACCGCAGCCGCCATCTCACCCACAGCGTCAGCGCCAGCGGCCGCCACGCCCAAACCATCGTCACCGCCGGAGGCTTGACCGCCTGGGACGCCGACAGCCCGCTGGGCGCCGTCTTCAAGCTCGGCGGACAATTCCTCCTGCTCGGCGTGACCTACCAGAGTTTCACCGCCGCCCACGTTCTCGAAGTGGCGTTTCCACTCCGCTACCGCACGATCGGTACCTTGCGCCGGCGGCTCCGCCAGGCGGACGGAGCACTCATCCCCTTCGAGAGCACCATTTACCTTCGCGATGTCACCTATCCCGGCTACGACTTCAACCGGCTCGGACAGGCCCTGGAAGACGCCGGACTGACCCGCGTTGGACCCGTGGGGAACGCCATTTCCCGCCTCATCCCGGCCCAGCCCATGCGTGAATTCGCGACCGAGCAAATCAAGCGAGACCCCGACTACCTCCTACAGCGAGGATCGGGCGTCACACCCCTCCGCGGCGGCGTCACCCTCAACCTCCCGCGCGGCGACCTCTCGGTCGTCGATCCTCGAACAATTTTTAAATCTCGTTCAACCTGACCGAGCGGCGCCGTGCGCCCGTTTATGCTTAGCATGAGACGAAAGGTTCGTGGGAAATAGCCCATGCGTCGCGATCAATTGCAAAACCGCGTCCGTTCTCCCCGCATCACCCGCCGTCGCGCCCTGCTGGCCGGCGTGGTCGCCGCCGGAGTCCTGAGCCTGCTGGCGGCGTGCGGTGACGACGACGACGAAAGCGGGAAATTCAAGCTCCGTAGCGGAGCAAGCTGGTAGTCGGCGGGACTGGCAACTGCCGCCAAAGGCCTCCGCAGGGCCACGCGGCAACCGTCGGAGTTGACGACCTGGCGAACAGTCGGCGCCCTGTGGGTCTTGCGGCTGTCAGCCGAGCGTGCCCGGATTGGTGGGGCCGCCGCGGTGCCGTGGGCTGCCGTCACCACGCCAGATGGCAGGTTGGTGGTGTCACAGGTTGACCCGTACTAAATTCCCGCGCACGCGGAAACAACCGGTACCATGCGCCGCCCCATGTACCGAGTGAGACGTGAGTGCGCCCGTGGACCATGGGTCCCTGTGCCGCCCGTCGATTTCAAAGTGACCCACGACCGGCAGGTTTCCGTATCAGCGCGTACGCGCTACCATTCAGGTGGCTCTGACCAAGTGCCGCGGGTCCTAGGGGACGCAGGAGGGGATATGCGACATCTGACACGTCGAGAAATGCTTCGAGCCGGGAGTGCTGGCGCTATTGGAGCCGCCGGCGTTGCCGTGCTGGCGGCGTGTGGCGAAGGCGAAGTCGTCGAGGTCGTCAAAATCGTCACGCAGGTCACGCAGGTCGAGAGGATCGTCGAGAGAGAAGTCCCGGTCACGGTCGAGAAGATCGTCATGGCCCCTACCGCCGCGCCCGCGGCGGAACCCGTCAGCGTGCGCTTCGCCACGGACCACACCTCCGGCCCGCGCGGCAACGCCATGAAGTGGGGAATGGAGCAGTTCTCGCGCCAGTTCCCCAACATCCCCGTGAAGATTGACGTCATCGGCGGTGACTACTTCGACGCCCTCAACCTGCAGTTCGCCGCTGGCAGCATGGCTGAGGCCATCCTGTTTGAGGGCAACCTCTACCAGGCGCACTATTCGGCCGGATTCTTCCCGGACATCACCGACCAGGTGGAAAAGCTGGGCTTTTCGCTGGACGACTACTGGGTGCTGCCCACCGGCTGGCTCCCCTGGGAAGGCGCTCTCTACCAGGCCAACGGCCGCCTGCACGGGCTTCCGTTCCAGGGCGGCATGAACGGCCTCGTCTACAACGTCTCCCTGTTCGAAGCCAACGGCGTGGACCAGCCCGCCGAGGGCTGGACTTGGGATGACGCGATGGAGGCCTCCCGCGCGCTCACCGACGCCGATAGCGACCAGTTCGGCATGTGGGCGCCCACCAGCGACCAGTTCGGCTGGGGACCCATGCTGTGGTCCAACGGCGTTGAATTCTGGTACGACGAGAACGGCGTGTCCCAGTTGGATTCGTCGCCCGCGATTGAAGCGCTCGCCTGGGCCCACGGCAGCATGCACACCGAAAACGTCGCCTTCACGCAGGAAATTCAGCAGCGCGTCGCCGGTGAGTTCGGTGACCCGTTCTCCTCCGGCAAGGTTGGTCTCTGGCCCGGTGGCCGTGTCTACAGCACCGGCTTCGGCATCCCGCGAATCAAGGACCGCTTCACTTGGTCCGTCGCTCCGATGTACGCGGCGCCCAAGACCGGACAGGTGCGGCATGGCTGGAACGACCAGCCGCACATCGTCACCATCGCCGCCGAGCGGCTGGGCAACCTTGATCAGACCGTCCAGCTGGTCACCTACCTCGCGGGTCCGGAATATCAGGCTCGCGTCGGGATCGACCGTGGCCACTTCCCGGTCTACAAGGAAGTCGCCGATCTACCCGAGTCGCTGGCGGGCCCACCCGAAGGCATGCACTGGCTCAAGACCTACGCCACCACGCCCGAACCGCGCACCCCTGGCTACTTCCCGTACTGGGACGAGTTCATCGGCGCGTATCGGACAGTGGCATCCAAGCTTTGGGTCAACGAAGTTGGCCCGGAGGAAGCCGGAGCCAAGATGGCCGCGGACACCAACGCCATCTTCAACACGTACGACGACTGGACGCCGATCCCGGCCTAGTCTTCGCAGTTCCTCAAACGGCCCGCCGCCCCGCGCGGCGGGCCGTTTGGCATGCCCGCCACCACCCCCTCATGGTGAGCCTCCATCCGTTCGTGGCGAGCCGGTCCGCCGGTCCGCCGGAGGACCGAGTCCGTTCGTGGTGAGCCGGTCCACAGGTCCGCCGGAGGACCGAGTCGAACCACAGCCCCCGCCCCCTCCGTTCATGGTGAGCCGGGTCGAACCGCGAACTTGCCCCAAATCTCAAAAACCCCAGGCTCAGGCCCGTGCCAGACTCAGCCGGGGCCGGCGCTCAGCCCAACTCCACCGCCCCCTCCGCCGCCAGATCCGCAATCACCGTCCCAACAATCGGCCGTAGCGCCGCCGCGTCGGTTCGCACGCTCCCCGCAAACCGCTCCGCCAGCGTCTGCGCCACCTGCGCCCCACTACGACGACCGTCCAGCAGATTCAGCACCGACAGCGTCGGCAGCGACAGCAGAATCTCCCGCTTATCCCCGTTCGTCGCCCCCGGCAATTCCACCTGCGTAACCGGCCGCAATCCCCGTTCCGTTTCCTGCATCCACGCCCGAACGCCCGCGCCCGCCACAAACGCCGGAGTCCCGGCCAGTGCCTGCTCCGCCGTCACCGCGATTCCCTCTCGCGCCAACGGAAGTGCTGGTGTCTCCGCAGGCAGTGGAGGGGCGCCGTGCGCCCCCTCCGCCGCCAGATTTTCGTACGTCACCGCCAGCTGCCCCGGTGTAAACCCGCCCATGTAGCGAATCGACTCTTCAGGCGACTCCCGCGTCAGCCCCGACGAAATGAACACGAACGCCTGTCGCAACGACAAGTTCTGACTGGGGTCCACCAGCCGGTGCGCCGTCCAGTACCACGACTCCTGCAATCGCTGCCCGTGGTACCAGTGATTCGCCATGTCCACGAAGTCGTTGGCTTGCTGGAGGTAGCCCTCCTGGTACCAGTCCATCGCCAGCCCGTTCAGGTCCGGCGCTACCAGCGAGGTGCGGATGGCCTTGGCTGCTCGCAGCACCCCCTGCAGCGCCAGCGCGATCCCCGACGCCAGAATCGGGTCCACGAAACACGCCGCGTCCCCTACCAGCAGATAGCCGGGACCGTGGAACTGCCGGCAGATAAACGACCAGTCCGTCACGATGTCAAAGTCGCCCGCCCAGCGCCCGCCCTCCAGCAGCTGCTTGAAGTCTTCGCACGATTCGACCTGGCGCTGCCAGTACGCCCGCCGTTCGGTCCGGGTCATGCCGCGAATTCGTTCGGGGTCGGTCACCAGCCCAATGCTGCGCAGACCGCCCGCCAGCGGGATGTGCCACAGCCATCCGTCGTCCACGGCCACCACGTACACGTTGCCCGAGTCTGTGGGCTCCATGTCCTGCAGCACGTCCGGGAGCGTGGCCGGCCCGCCGTGGTAGTGCCCGAACAGCGCCACGTGCCGCAGGTTCTCGTTGTGCTCCCGCAGCCGGAACTGCCGCCCCAGCACCGACCACTGCCCCGAAGCGTCCACGCATAGCCGCGCGCGAACTTCGCCCCGATTGCCGTCCCCGTCCGTATACGCAAGCCCAGTCACCCGCCCATCAGTCGTCAGGGCGCGCGTGACCTGGTGGCTTTCCCGTACGTCCACGCCTTCGTCCCGCGCGTGATCCAGCAGCAGCTTGTCGAACACTTCGCGGTTGCACTGAAAAGTGAACGTGCGGTCCTGCGAAATCTCCGAAAAGCGAATCGTCCACGGATCGCGCGACCGCCCCCAGATATACGTGGCGCCGTACTTGCGCGTGAAGCCCGCCCGCTCCACCCGCTCCAGCGCTCCCGTCTTCGCCAGCGCGAACAGCACCCCCGGTAGCATCGACTCGCCCACGTGCGGACGTGGAAACGTCTCCCGTTCCAGCAGCGTCACCCGGTAGCCGCTCTGACGCAGCAACGTAGCCAGCGAGGACCCCGCCGGCCCCCCGCCAATCACCGCAATGTCGGTCTCAACAGCCCGCATGGCGCCCACTCCCCCTATGCGTTCGTCTCCGTCAATCCCGCCGTCGTCCCGGCGTCTTCAGCGGGCACCAAGTTTGCCTTCGTTGTTTCGGGGTCTTCACCCGGAATCCAGTACTCATCCCCATCTTGTCACTCCGGCGTCCCAACCCGGAACCCATCCTCCCCCTCCCCTCTCGCCCCCCGTCTTGCGCCCGTGCTCGTTCCGCACCATCTGCGAATTCACCTTCCTCGACGATCAGCCGCGCCCGCCTCAGTGAAATCCGTCCCGAACGCCGAGTTAAGTCGTCCGAAAGACTCCCCAAGCCGCATCAGTGCCTCGCCAGCGAGACACGCACCGCGGGGCGTGGCGAAAACTCAACTGCAACCGCGCAACCAGTCTCACAATGGGCAGGCAGGGTGCGGCAAGGCGGCTTCGGCGCAGACTCCTCCGGGGCTCATGCGTTCACTCACCGGACCAGCACGGAGTCCAGCGAACCTTCGAAGACCTTGTACGTAAAGACCCCGTCCTCCGTAAGGGTGAATTGCAACACTGGGATCAGACCGACCTCTTCCCGATTGACGTTCGGCCGCGCGGCGAGCATCCAGGTCCCCGGCGCCAGTTGCGCCTGCGACGCCGAGAGGCTTGTGTAGGCACTGCCGTCCCACAGCGCCAGCGTTCCCGTCCGAAGCTCGAACTCGTACAAGAAGAAGTAGCCGTGCGCTTCGGTTTCGAGAACGGGCGCCACTTGGCCGTCGAACCACCGAACAAACACGGAGTTGAATTCCACCGTTCCAAATCGATACGGAAGCCGCCACGGAGAATCGTCCGTTGCCACCACCACCCAGTCCTGCCCCTGCCACCGATCGGTGGCCCGATCGGTAAATGTGGCGGTGAACGAGATACGTTGGTCGGCCACCCGCACGTCCGAAAGCACGATGCTGAAGTGCCGCGGCGGCGGATCAACGATCGGCCCGATGGCGCCCCTGGGCGCATAGACCGCGACTTCGTGATTCCACCACACCGGACGTCGAGCGTCACGATCGAAGGTGGATGGAGCCATCCGGGCCGGGACAACCACCAGATCGGTCTCTTGCGCATGCAGCGATCTCGTGGCGCTGCGCGTCATCAGGTGGGGGCTCGAGAAATCCGCCGAGCCATGCAGTTGCGCATGCGCCAAGGCCGATGCTATTCGAGGTACGTGCCGCGGCTGGAGACTTGGCGCCAAATAGACGTCGGTCGACGCAGGCACGGCCTGCCGCAGGGACTCATAGGAAGCGGGGGCGTAGCTCCCGGTCAGGTCACGAAACGCTGGCAGAATTCGAAACAGCGCGTCCGATTCCGTACGGACTAGCCGCTCGAACAGCTGTGGGTCCTCCAGCCAGCGTTGGGCGTGATCGGGCAACTTCCCGATCCACGCGTCGGTGGCATGCAGGTACTCGAAACCCTGCCGGCGAAGCGGCCCGGGTTCCAAATAACGCGCGACGTCATCGAAACCTGGGCCGATATACGGGCGGAGGTGTAGGTGTCCCGCAAGTCCCGAGGCGTTTGGACGCCCCGTTGCGATGCTAAACGCGCTCGCCTGCGGCGAGAACACGCGCGTGTTCACCGCGGTATGGTCACGCACATAGCTGACCACCTCGTCCGATGCCGAACCGGCGATCGCGCCAACCATTCGCCGATCCGTCATGGATTGATCCTCGAACGGCACGGTCCACAACCTTCGTGGCTCCCGAAGGTGTCCTCCATGCCTCCGAACACCCGTCCACTATGTGTCCGGTCTGGAAACCCTTGAGGGCGAGCCACTGTGTTGGGAGGCAAGCGAGAGGCGCCCACGCCCGGGTCCGCCATCTCCCCTGCTCTCAGGGCAACCGTTCTGCCTTCTGCTTCGAGAAAGAGGTATTGGGAGATCGTATGTGCGACTCCTTGATCAGAGTCACCAACTCCCGGTGGCCAGCCCCTGCCTCCGGCGCACCAGGTTCAGGTTGTTCGAAATCACCTGGTGCTGCTGAGGATTCGTTGCCGGCGTATAGACCGCCAGCGCCTGCTCGTAGTGATACGCCGCTTCTTGCAGAAGCTCAGGCTCGTTCTGTTTGGCCATGCCAAACAGCATGCTCCCCAAATTGGCGTGCGCCACCGCCGCTTGCGGCGGCGCGTTGGGACCCGTCCAGATCCGCAACGCCGTGCGAAAGGCCTCAACGCTCGCCGCCAGGTCCGCTTCCTGTGATCCCCCGGCTCGAATGGCCAGGGCCATCCCCAGGTTGAACTGCGCGACCGCGTGCGGCGCCGGATGCGTGGCCAGCGGGCGCGACGCGCTGGCGCCTTGCAGGCGTTCGATCGCCCGGTCCAGGTGCACGGCGTCGCGCTCTGAAGCGTGCAGCGTCATGAACACCATCCCGGCGTTCAGCTGGCTCCCGCCCGCGTCCTCCGGCCTGCCCAGCGACGCCCACAGCTCCGCGGCCCGATCCAGCGCCGCCGCCGCGTCCGCCAGCGAGGCCGGCTGCCCGTGGTTGGCCGCTGTCATGATGGCTGACCCCAGGTTGTTCGCCAGTTGAGCCTCCAGCGCCGTCGCCTCGCCCCCGCTGGCTGCTTCCAACCCCTCGCGAAACGCCGTCACCGTCGCGCTCACGGCGCCCGGGATTCCCCGCTGCGCCACTTCCGCCTGCGCCAGTCCCCGCGCATTCCACGTGGCCGCCCGCTCGCCGCGGTAAGCGTCATCTGACAGATGCTCGATCGCCGACTGCAGCGCGCCGTCCGCCTGCCGCAGGTTCTCTACTCGATCGCCGCCCGGCCGTTGCGCCCAGGCAGTACCCAGCGCTCGATAAAGCCGGGCGGAGTCGGCTGGAAAGCGCTCAAGACCCGGCAGTCGCACGGCTCGGTTGTAGCTCGCAATCGCTTCGCGCAGATTCGCGTCCCGATCGCCCGTCTCGCGCAGGCCATACGCCGCCGCTCGGTTGCCATGCACCGCCACCGCTGAACCAAAGGCGGCGTCGTCAACCAGCGAAGCCGCTTCGTCGAACCGCGTCAGGGCCGCGTCCGCGTGCAGTGCGCCGCTCTCGTCTCGATTCGCCGCAATCAGCCGACCAGAATCGTTCAGCAACGACGCCAGCAGCGCCTGCGATCCAGCCCGTCGTGCCGCCTCGATGGCCGCGTCGAACGAACCGATCGCATCCCCAACGCTGATCCCATCGCCCGCCCCGGCCGCCCGACCCAGCATCCGCGCCGCGCTGGCCAACAGCCGCGCTTGCGGGGCATGCCGCTGCGCGCCCCCCAGCGCGCCCGCCGTCTGGGCATACGTACGTTGCGCGGCATCGCGCCGTCCGGCCCGCCACTGCGCCATCCCCAGGCGCTCGCTGGCCCCGGCGAACAGGTCGGGCAGCTCCTGCGGCGTGAAGACCAGCAGCGCCCGCGCCGCCGCCTGCGCGGCCTCTTCAAGGGCGTTGGCCGGAGCGTCGCCCTCCAGCAGCAGGCCGGCCAGGTCGTAATTCGCCAGCCCAAACTCGACCGGATGCGTTTCGAGACGCAGCGTCGCCAGCCCCGCCCGCAGTTCTCCGACCGCCGCCTCCGGGTCTCGTTCCCGCAGCGCCGCGGCCCGCTCACGCCGCTCCAGCGCCAACTCAGCCGCCTTGGCTTCCAGGTTCGTCCTCCGCGCCGCCCAACGTTCCGGCCAGTCTACGAACCTCACGCCGCAACCCAGCCACCCGGCCCGACCCCAGTCCCCGCCCCAAAAGACCGCCAAGTCGCGGCGCCGCCAGATCCGACCCGCTACGAGGTTTGGTGTCGCCGGGTCACAGTTCCCCGAAAAATGTCTGAACCGTGTAGTATCGCATTACAGGGTCTCGGCAGACGCCCGTCGGCCATCCAACGACGGCGGCAGGAGTACTCGAATGGCAGTGGCGGAACCACAACTGCGCACACTCACGCCCGCGCAAGTCGACAAATTCCACGTAGACGGTTACCTCGTCGTCGAAAACCTGCTGAGTTCCAATGAGGTGGCGGACCTGGCCGAACGCGCCGACCTCATCGCCGCCGGCAAAGCCGATCACATTCCCGAGGAAAGCGTCCAGCTCGAACGCGTTTTCCGGGAAGGCGAACGCGAAGTCGAAAACCTGGTCCTCTCGGTCCGCAAGCTGTACAACCTCGCCGTCTACGACGACCTCCTCTGGGGCCACGTGACCAACCCCAAGATCGTTGACGTGATCGCCGACCTGATGGGCACCGACGACATCAAGCTCTACGGCGATCAGCTCTTCATGAAGCCCCCCGAAATCGGCGCCGCCCAGGACTGGCACCAGGACTCGGCCGCCTGGCGCGACATCCTGCCGATGGACCTTGTCACCGCCTGGACCTCCATCGACCACGCCACCACCCAGAACGGCTGCCTGAATTTCGCACCCGGCACCCACCGCTGGGGCATGCTCACGCGACCCCGCCTGGCGCCGCTGCTGCCCGACCTGGGCACTGATGAATGGCCTGTTCGGCCGGTGCCGCTGGGCCCGGGCAGCGTGAGCTTCCACCACAGCCTGGTGCTGCATCAGAGCAACGCCAATACGACCGGCATGCGCCGTCGCGGCTACGCCACGCACTTCATGCGCGCCAGTTCGTACCAGGACGAGGAAGTAACCGACGCGCCCAAGATGCCTCCGTTCAAGCAGGTACGCGGACGCTCGTTCCCGGGCCGAGTCTGACCAACCGACGCAGAGTTCTAAATCAAGGAGGTCGGTGATGAGTTCCCCGCACCGCACACTCACCGCCGAACAGGTGGACAGCTTCTGGCGAAACGGCTGGTTGGCAGTCGAAGACCTTCTGTCGCCGGATGACGTTGCCCGTCTCGGCCAACGCGCCGACCAGATCGCCCGCGGTGAAACCGACGCCGACCCGCAGCACGTTCAGGCCGAAAAGCTCGTTCGTGAGGGCGAAGTCACGGCCACCGCCCGAGAACTTGAGATCCGCAAGCTGTACTGGCTCGCGGGACAGGACGACGTCCTGCAAACCCATGCTCGCCACCCAGCCATCGTGGACGTCATCGCCGATCTGCTCAACAGCGACGACATCAAGCTCTACGCCGACCAGCTGTTCATGAAGCCGCCGGCCATTGGCGCCGCGCAGCCCTGGCACCAGGATTCCAAGTCATTCATAGACATATATCCCATGGACCTCGTGACGGCCTGGGCTGCCATCGACGACGCCACGCTCGACAACGGCTGCCTCGAATTCATCCCAGGGAGCCACCTCTGGGGCGTTCTGAGCAACGACGAGATGGGCGAGCACCGCGAACTCATCGGGAACGACGCCGATTACATGCCGCAGCCCGGCCCGTTGCGAGCGGGCAGCGTCAGCTTCCACCACAGCCTCACGTGGCACGCCAGCCGCGCTAACACCAGCACGGCTCGCCGACGCGGCTACGCGGTGCACTACATGCGGGCCGACTCTCGCCGCGCGGCGGCAATCGACGGCCCGAGCGTACCCCCGCCGCTACAGATCCGCGGCCGGTCCTTCGAGGGCTGCGTCTAGCCGAGCTACGACACGTCGGGGATCGAGACGGCCTGTCGCATGCCCGTCTCCGACGAGCGGTAGGCCGCCTGCACAGCCTCGTTCACCCACATCCCGGCTTCGTTCTCCAGCGGCGGCGGACCGCCGGTCAGACACGACTGGAAGAACGCGCTGGTGATCAGGCTGTACTCGTCATTCCTCGCGTCCTCGTTGCTGAAGTTCCACGACTTGTGCGGCGACCCGGCGTGAACGCCCTGATGCGACATCCACTCCAGGGGATCGCCTCGGCGCGATCCGCCAGGGTTGAACCGAAGCCAGCCGTCGCGGCCCCAGAGGATGAAACCGGAGTGCCGGCCTGAGCCGTATTCCTGGCGGGTGACGTAGTAGCCGGCGCTGAGGTTGCCAACCATCCCGCTCTTGAACTCGACGGTCACCGAGGCGGCGTCTTCGACCGGCAACGGCTCGCCTCCCACCACTCCGGCAATCGCGCTGACGGATGCAAAGTCGTCGCCCGAAATGAAGCGCATCAGATCGAGGTAGTGGCAGCCCAGAAACGTCAGATACCCACCGCCCGAACGCGCCTTATCGAAAATCCAGCCGCCTTGCAGCGTGGCCCACTGATGGGTTCGGTCGTGATCCGCAATGAACCAGGCCTGGCAAGCGAAGAGGTCGCCCAGCAGACCCTCGGCCACTATGCGGCGAGCTTCCTGCACGATGGCCCGCTGCCGGCTCACGTACGCAATAGTGAGATTCAGACCCGCGGCGTGGGCTTTGCAATAGAGGCGTCGGTAGTCGTCGAGGTCGGCGAATCCCGGCTTTTCGTGCCAGACGTGACAGCCCGCGTCCAGCGACGCCTCGATCATGGCCGGCATGCGCCAGGCTTCCAGCGTGACCAGGGACGCGGCTGGCTTGAAGTCGCTGAAGAGGGCGTCGGGGTCGGTATAGGTGGCGGTCACCCGGTCGCCCACGGCCTCTTTGGCGGCTTCAAACATTTCACCGGTGGCGTCAAGCACCGCGACTTCCCCAACTTCGGGATTCCTCGCCGCCGCGTAGAGGGACGACAGGTGATTGCCGGTGGGTTCGATGATCAGCGCGACGCGCAGCGAATCACTCACAGGACGGCTCCCGACAGGCGCGCCGCCAGCCGCGGCGCGGTATCGCCAGAGTGTGCCCCGCCTGGCTAACCCTCGCCAGACACACGCGCGATTGTGATCTCTGCGTCGTGCGTCCAGACCTCGTTGAACACCAGTGGCTTGGGTCTGCCGCGGTCAGCGTCGGGTGGCTCGACCGCGCCCACACGAAGTTCGTTGCGGTCACGTCCGCGGACCTGGTGGTACCACGACAGCTCGCTGGCGGCCGGTTCGATTTCACGCCGCAGGATGAACTCGACGCGGTTGAAGCCGCTGAACGCCACGCCGGCCAGGAAGACGCGATCAAGCCCATGTCCGTCCCAAGTGGCCAGATCCGGCAGGATCACAGGCTCTGTGCACACTTGGAACTTCTCGTTGTTTTCGTCGAAGTTGATCAGTTCGATGGGAAACTCGACGGTCACGGTCAGCTTGCGCGCCTCGTCGCGGTAGACGCAGGACGCGTTCAACAGCGCACCGGCCCAGGTGGCCTCGATCACCTCGGGTACGGTTGTCAGTGCCTCGGCGTGCGCAAAGTGGCCAATGTCGACATCGAACCTCTCGTACTTGTCCGCCAGCGACTGGCGGCTGACATTCTCCGCCGCGGCTGAGGGCTGCTTCGCGATGGGAATACCCAGCGTCTCGGAGAAGACTGACCGGTACTCGCCGCTCGGAATCTGGAACAGGTTGTCGCTGACGATCGTGTATTCGGCTCGGCAGGGAGCGATGACGTAACAGTTGAACGGATCGCCCACGTCAGGCCGAATCTCCAGACGGGCATCGGCCTTGAGGCGCACGCAAATCACGTCGCCTGGATCAGCCAGCAGCCCGCCGCTGTATTTGTAGAGCGAATCGGGTTGGTGCGGACGGTGCGTCCAGGTGAGAAACGACCGCGAGAAATCAATCATGACGGTCTCCGGCGTCTGCGTGGACGGCGAGCATAGCCTTACCTGGAACGTGTGCGCGCCGGGTTACGCTGGCGCGGTTTGTGCGCGAGTGCCGCCCTGCTGATGGCTGAGCCGTACGAGTACCTCACGACCTTCCTGATCGCCTTGCTGCCGTGCGCGGCAGGCCTGCAGATTGTGCGCTGGCTGCTGCCCGGCGAGCGCCGCCTGCTGGTGGTGGGTGGCTTGGGGGGCGGACTTGGCATCGGCCTGGTGACGTTTGGGATCGGTGCGCTGGTGCAGATCGTCCCGCTGCTCGCCGCCGCGGTTCTGGTCAATTCCGCCAGCGCGCTCCTGGTGGGATGGCTGATCTGGCAATGGCGGCGTGATCCGCTGCCCCTGGACTTGGGCCGCTGGACGTGGCTGGTCGGCACGCTGTTGCTGCTGGTGCTGTTTATTGCCGGCGTGGAATTCGTCTCGAGCATCTGGCACGCCAATACGCACGAGAACCTGCTGATTCGGCTTGGCTTGGCCGCTCATTTCCTGGCGGGCAACTGGCCGCCGGCGCATCCCTGGGAGCCAGACACTATCTTTTTCTACCGCTTTGGCGCGCCACTGTGGACCGCCGCGGTCGCCTTGCTCGGTGGCGCCGACGTCTTTGCCGCCGGGCTTGCGGTCACGCTGGTCAGCGTACTCGCCTGTCTATGGGGCGTCGCGGCGGCAGTGACGCTGCTAAGCGACAAGATCACAGGGTTGCTGGCTGGATTCCTGGTAGCCGTGGCCGGTCCGCAGAACTTCCTTGCGCTACCCAATGCACCCTTCGGCGAACTGACGGCTTCAACCGCCCAAAAGCTTGTTGACATAGGCCCCGCGCGCCTGCAAGAGGGCTACGTGCTGGGTGAGTCGTTTCAGCAGCTTGTCCCATTCAGCTACACGCTCGTTGTGGGGTTGGCGGCCGCGGCAGGAGTCGGCGCTCTGGCGGTGGCGGTGTCCGCGGGGAACGCCCGCCTCCTTGCCAGCCTGCTCGTCGGAAGCCTTGCGTTTGCCGGCATGAGCGTTACGGCGGAGCACCTACTCCCGGTGATGGCGGCCGCACTCGTCCTGGCGGCCCCCGTTCTGTTCTTGACGAACCGCCGCGGTCAGGCGATGGCGCTGGTGGGCCTTGCGCTCGCTGGGTCTCTCTTGGCGATCATTCCGGAAGGCCCGCTCGCTCAGATCGTTCGCGGCCCGGCCAGTGCTGGCTTCCTCAGCCTGAATGCCAGCTCCCTCTTCACGGTACCTACCCACGGGATTTTCCCCGAGCCCTCGCTCTTTACGTCCACGGTGCCCGCGCCGCAAGCGGGCGTATTGGATCCAGTGACATGGAAAGGGTTCGGGTGGGTACTGATAGCTATTTCCGGGTCGGGGCTCGTGGCCGTGGCGCGAGGCCGGGCCGGACTCGCCGCACCGGCAATAGCAGGCCTGATAGCGCTGCTCATTCCGGGCATTCTTCACGACGAACTGAACCCATGGAACACCTGGCGCTTCACCCAGGCCGGACTTCTGCTCGCCGCGCCAGCGCTGGCAATCCTGGTGACCGCGGTGTGGCGCTGGTCGTGGATTGGTCGCCGACCAGCGCGTGTGGCAGCGGTTGGCCTGGTTGGATTGGCCGCCGGCACGTGGCTCGTAAGTCTCAGCCTGCTGCCTGGAGTTGTGAGAACGCCCGAGAGCACGGTGCTGGAGGACGAACTCGCCGCCGCGAGATACGCGGCTCAACTCGACTATCCGCAGCGTGCCCTACTCCTGCCAGGCCCGCGGACTTTCATCGAGCTCAGTAGCAGTATGGCCGACGGCATGCACAAGTACGCCGTGAGCTTCGGTCGGCTGCAGGTTCCCATGGGTTTCGACAATCGGGGGGCGCGGGAGCGTTACGCCCACGCCTACGCCAAGGCTCAGGACAGGCTCTTACCCGAGGACCTCAGGGATTTAGAGGTCAATCTCGTCTATACCGCACAGAATCATCTCAGCCTCGACCAGCGGCTCACGATTGACCAGGCGCTGGCCCGCGGAACGCTTACGCCAGTGTTTACCAGCCCTGGCGGCGCAAGGGTGATCTACCGCGTAGTGAGTAACGACGATGGCTAGCCGAAACATCGTCAACCTGTTCGTCGCCATCGCGGTGGTGGGTTTGTGGTGCGCGGTGATGCTCACTCCGGTCGATTGGCCCCTGAGCGCCTATCAGAACGAAAACGCCGTATTCCCCTTGGGGCCAGTCTCAGCTGATGTTCAGCCAGGACAGACCTTCACCGCTCGCGAGCCGTTTGACGTGGTGGCGGCCCCAGTGAGAGTCGGTGGACCGTTCGACAGCGTCGCGACGCTGAGCACCCGCGTGCGCGTCGCCGGCCCGCAGGGGCCGTCCGTGGCGGTATCCGCGCCCGTGACGGCCGTGTCGACCGAGCGTGCATACCAAATGGTCGTGTTCCGATTCCCGGAAACCATTCCCGCTCGAGAGGGGTACTTCGTCGAATTCGACATTCCGCGCGGCACTCGCTGGCCGGTTTATCTGGCGGCGATCGGCGGGAACAAAGACCCTGATGGGCAACTGTACATGCGAGGCGCCCCGACGCCCGAGGGGCAGGATCTCGTGTACCAGTTGCTTCGCCGCCAGTCCATCAGCGAGCGTCTGCCAACGTGGTGGCGCGCCAACCAAGGCTCCGTAGTCGCTGGCGTTGGGTTGGTGGTTCTCCTGCACATGGTCAGCTTCGCCGCCATACATGGGTTGCCGCCTCGTGTGCGTCGCCGGCTGCCGAGCGCCTTCGTGTTGGGGTTGGCGCCGCCGGCCCTGCTGGCCGCGGCGCAATTCGCACTCTTCTTGCTTGTGCTCTGACTGCAAGCAGCTCGCCGGCCGCGCTAGGCTCCGGGATGGCCGGGCAGGGAGACCAGAGCGATGAAAATCACAGGGCTGACTTGCGACTTCATCAACGACGGCTCGCGGAACTGGCCGATCGTGCGAGTGATGACCGATGCCGGCATCACGGGAATCGGGGAGGCCTATCCGGTTGGCCCTGACAAAGCGGTCGCTGAAACGGTTCGATATTTCGAAGACTGGGTGCTCGGTTTTGACCCGTTCGATGCCGAGCGCATCTGGCACGAACTGTATGCCGGCAGCCGCTTCCCGACCGGTTCGGTGATCACGGCGGCGATCAGCGGCATTGACCAGGCGCTTTGGGACATCAAGGGCAAGGCGCTGGACACGCCGGTCTACCAACTGCTCGGCGGCAAGGTGCGCGACCGCATACGCGTGTACCAGTCAGCGCATGGCAATACGCCCGAAGCCATGGGCGATCACGCCAGGCAACTCATTGAGACGTACGGCTACACCGCGCTGAAGATCGGCCCGTCCGCACCGAACAGCGACGCCGATCCCTGGGCGGTGCAGCTGGATACGGCCGAGCGGCGGATGGCCGCCGTCCGCTCCGCGGTCGGTGACGACATCGACATTGGCGTCGACCCGCACGCCAAGATCCTGGAGCCGGCGCGTGCGCTGGAAATGGCTGAGCGAATCCGCCCCTATCGACCGTACTTCTTTGAGGAACCCGTGCGACCCGAGCAGTTTGAACCGCTGGCCAAGCTGGCCCGCAAGTCGCCGATCCCCATCGCCACCGGGGAGTGCCTGTACACGAAGTACGAGTTCCAGCAGCTGCTCGCCACTGGCGCGGCGGACATCATTCAGCCTGACGTCTGCGTGACTGGGGGGCTGACTGAGATGAAGAAGATCGCGGCCATGGCCGAAGCACACTACGTGAGCGTTGCTCCGCACAATCCGCTCGGGCCGCTGGCCACGGCTGTGAACGTCCACTTTGCGGCGAACGCGCCCAACTTTCTGATTCTCGAGTACCACGCCGATGACTCCGGAGTCCGCGCCGAGGTATTAAGAGAGCCGGTCCAACTGCACGACGGCTACGTGTCCATTCCCGACCGACCGGGACTTGGCGTGGAACTGACTCCGGGAATCCTGGAGAAATACCCATACGCACCCTGGCGACGCGGACGTCCCACCAAAGCCGACGGCATGCTGGCGTACATCTAGCCGTGCCGCCAATCGGATGGTGGCCGCGATTGTTGGGGCAGCGACTGCTGCTGACGGTAGTGACCGTCGTTGCCGTGATGTTGGCTGGGTGCGGCGACAACGAGGCGACGCCAGCGGCGTCTGCCCAGCCCACCGAGGCCGACTTCGACCAGGCGGCCTACGCCGCCGCAATCGCGGGAAGCGATCCGGCCCTGTCGGCGCGTCTGGAGTCACCAACGGATGACGGCAATGGTGACGTGCGAGTCGAAGTGGATCGCCGTCCGGCCGATGGCACGATCCGGCTCGCCGTGCAGATCACGCGCCCGGCGGGACGTCTGGCTTTCGAGACGTTGGAGGTGGGCAACCGGACGTACTTCCTGGACGGTCCCGCGGGCGCCGACGGCGACTGGATTGCCGTGGACCGCGGAGCCGCAGGTCCGGAAACGCCGCGCGTCGAGTCACTGCTATCGACCTTTCCAGTGGTTGGGGACATCGCCGGGTCCGTTCGTGCCGAGGGCTGGTCCGAGCGTGGTGTTGAGCCGTGTCCCAGAAGCGGCGCCTGCTTCGTGCTTACGAATCCCGCCTTTGCATTTGCCAGCCTCTTTATCGACACACGCACGCACCGGCCAGTTCACCTGCGGCTGGCGCGACCTGGGATGAGGGCCGCTGGTGAAATCGAGATTGACTGGATGGCCACGGATCCCGTGAAGCCGCCCGCGAACGCACGGGAAGTCAACGGGACGGAATTCCAACAGGCGCTCGCGCCGGTTCTGCAATCGCTCGGCCTTTAGCCGCGGCCAAACGCTGGGGCGCCGCCGCCTAGGGCGACTCGGAAATCAGAGTGAAACCGTTGACCTCGCCGTGGGCGATCGGTCCGTCGTGAGCGGTCCGCCAGAATTGGATGAACGGAAGCAAGGCGTCGGGGATGTCGTCCTTCGCCGCCAGGTCGCCGGCCATCGCCACCGTCTTCACCGCGTCGTCCAGACCCGAGTAGATGTGCACGCTGCCGTAGTCGAACTTGCTTGGTGCCAGCGCGTGCGTCTCGGCGCCGAACCCGCGCAATAGCATGATTCGTTCGATGCCCCAGGTTGGCCGCGCGTCTCGAAAGGCCTGCTCGAAGGCCGCGGGGTCGGCGTCCTCGCGAAGCTTGTAGAAGCGGATCGACACATATTGGGGCATCGGCAATTCCTTTCAGGCGTATGAGTGGGCAGCTAGCCAAGATGTTCGCGCAGCACCGAGCCTGCGTGGGCAAGCGTGCTCGGGGCCAGGAGGCCAAAGTTGTACACCATCACACGGTCGGGCTCGATCTCGCTCAGCCGGCGTGCGCGCGCCACGAAGCCCGGTCCATGCGGATCCACGGCGTGGTGCGCCGTCTGGTTGACGGTAATCTCGATGTCCGCGCCGGCGTGACGCACCGTTGAAACCTGCGCATCGGCGACGGCCGGATGGTCGGTGGGGTCGGCAATCATCAGCGCGCCCAGTGTGTCCAGCAGGTCTGACAGGCGCAGCCCATGGTTCGCCCAACCCAGCGATGCCTCGCCGACGCCGACCCGCACATGATGGCGCCGGAGGGCGTGGCGTATCGCCTTGACGAGGCCGACCGCCGACTGCTCGCGCGACTCCAGAAACCCGCGAAACTCCTCGTCCGCTTCGCAGCGTTCGGCCACGAGCGCCGCAAGATCGCTCCCAGTGTTCGTGGGGCCAGGCGGTGATTCAAGCGTGTCGCGAAGTTCGCGAGCCACGTTCGTCCGCACTTCTTCCGGATCTACGCCATGGGCGCGGGCCGCCGACATCGAGTATTCGTTGAAGCAGAGGCCCGCCAGGAACTCGGTCCACGGGCTCATGTACACCAGGATGCGCGGACGCACCCAGCCGTACGCGAAGTCCGGGTAGCCGACGTTTTCGAGGGTCAGGCCGCTGATCTGATACTGATCGCACAGGTCAGCCAGTAGTTCGGGCAGGTAGGTCTGAATGTCCGGGTGCGCAGGACAGGTTGCGGCAAAGCTGCGGTGTCCAAACGCGTTCTCGATGGCTGTTTCCGGGTAGGCGCGCGCGAGCCAGGGCTGGAACATCCCGATGACCCAGGCGTTGAGCTGCATTCCACGGGCATCCGCGCCGCGGGCGGTCTGCTCGTACACCCTCAGAATGTCGCCTTCCGCATGCAGCGCTGGCTGGATTCGGCTGTATCGCTCGGAGCGGGCCGGGAAGTACACGGCCCCCTGCTCCGAATAGAACTGCGATCGGCGTCGGTTGCGCGGCGAAAACGTCGCTATGGCGTGATAGTTGGGGCACAGGTCAATCGCGTCGAACCCGTGACCGACCAGCCAGTCCAGCGCTCTATCCACGCCTTCGTCGGCCAGGTCCCAGGGATACGCCCAAACTGATAGTCGAGGGGGCACGGTAGGCTAGCGCTGCTGCGAACGGCTCATCCTAGGCTACGGGTTGAGTTTCCGTCGCGCTGAAGGACGACGCCGTTGTGAATGTGTTGATGGTGGGGTCCGGCAGCATCGCCGGCTTCCACTCGCGCGCCATTCGCGAGCTGGGCCACACCCTCTATCACGTGGTCGGTCGCCGCGAGTCGCAGGTATCCGAATTCGCCGCCGAAGCGGGCTTCGCACGGCATGGCATTGACCTGGAACGCGGGCTGGATGATCCCGCGGTGGACGCCGTGGTCATAACTTCACCAAGTGACTTCCACCGAGCGCACGCCGAAGCGGCGCTGGAACGGAAGCTGCCGACACTGCTGGAGATTCCGGTGGCGACGTCACTTGAAGACGCGGAAGCCGTGGGGCGAGCCGCCCAGGCGGCGGAGACGCCGGTGATGGCGGCCCATACGCGGCGTTTTCAGCCGGCCATGCGGCACTTGCGTGCGCTGGTGGCCGACGGCGCGCTGACCGTTCATCACGCGGTGCAGCGCTACGGATTCATCCGGCGCCGCAACGTGAATTGGGTTGGCAACCAGCGGAGTTGGACCGACAACCTGATCTGGCATCACGGCGGCCATGCCATGGACGCCTGGATGTGGATGCTGGGCGTATCCGAGATTGAGGTTTCCGCGAAGCTGGGTCCGCCGCACCACCACCTGCAGATTCCCATGGACATCGCCATCGCGCTGAAGACTCCCAGCGGCCAGGTAGGCAGCATTTCGCTGTCCTACAACACGCACCAGGCGCTGGACGACGCCCTATATATCGCCGAAGAGGACACGATCGCGGCGAACTACGCGACGGGGACGCTGGTTGGCAAGGACGGAGTGATCTTTGACGCCGGCATGACCGAAGTCGTGCCGCACGATGTGATTACCGCGCAGGATCGCGAGTTTTTCGCCGCGGTCGACGAGCAGCGCGAGCCGAAGCCGACAGTCAGCGACGTTCTGCCGAGCCTGCGCGCCCTTCAGGTCGTGCAGGACACCTATAGCGCGGAGTACGGCGAATGAGCGAAGAAGCCGGACCTGGACGCGTCGTCTATCTCAATGGGGCATGGGTACTGGAGCGCGACGCCGCAATTTCGATTTTCGACTCGTCGCTCGTCTGGGGCGACGCGGTCTTCGAGACCACGCGCACGTTTCTGCATGAGCCGTTCCGTCTGGACGCGCACCTGGAGCGGCTGGAGGATTCACTGGGCGCCGCTGGCGTGCCCTTCAACGACTCCATGGACGACCTAGCCGAACGAACCGCTGAACTGATCGAGCGAAACCGAGAGGCCTACGATGCCGAAATCGACTTTTCGATCGTGCATCAGATTTCGCCAGGCGCCCTGGGTCGATATCAAAGTTCGGTCGCACATGCCGGACCGTCGACGCTGATCTATACCTACCCGCTGAACGGCATGCTGGGCGAAGCGGCCCGCTGGTACGACGAGGGTCTGAACGCCGTGGTGCCGCGGCAGCGCGCGATTCCTTCGCGGCTCCTCGATCCAAAGATCAAGAGCCGGTCTCGATTGCACTACCAGGTTGCCAACCACGAAATCGCCAGGCACGGGGCTGACGCCTGGGCGGTGCTCCAAGGCGAAGACGGCTTCATCACCGAGGGCACGGGCTCGAATTTCTTCATCGTGCGTGACGGCGAAGTGCTGACGTCGCGCGGCCACAGCGTGCTGCGCGGGGTCACCCGCGACACAACGTTGACGCTGGCCGGCGAGCTTGGCCTGCCAGCGCGCGAGGCTGACTTCGAGCCTTACGACGTCGCCACCGCCGAGGAAGCCTTCTTCACGACGACGCCCTACTGCCTGATTCCCGCCACGCGCTTCAACGGAGCGCCAATCGGTGACGGAACCGTCGGCCCGGTATATCGACGTCTGGCCGACGCCTTCAGCGAGGACATGGGCGTGGACTTTATTGCCCAGGCGAAGCGCTACGCCGAAATGATGACCTGAGCGCTTCTCCGCAGAACATACGAGCGCCGCGCCGCCGAGTCCGGAAGCGCGGCGCTCGCCGCGCTTAGCCCGTTTCGCCTTCCTGGCGAAGGTTGTGCAGGTAGAAACCAACCCCGGCGGCGACAAGTGCGCCGACAATCGGTCCGACCCAATAGATCCAGATCGAATCAAAGTTGAGGGCCACGATGGCGGGGCCGAACGAACGCGCGGGATTCAGCGCCGCGCCGGTCAGCGCCCCACCCACGAGCCAACTGGCGGCCAGCGTGAGACCGATGGCCAGGCCGTGAAAGCCCTGGGCGGCTTTTCCGCTGACCGCGGCGCCGATGATGACCGACACCAGAAAGAACGTGAGCACCGCTTCAAGAACCAGCGCCTGCCCAGCGCCGACATCGGCGCCCGGCAGTGGAAGGCCGTAGTGGGTAGCGCCCTCGGCGCGCACCAGCGCGTGCAGCAGGGCGCCGACGACGGCGCCGCCCAACTGAAACACGATGTAGCCCGGAACCGACCGCAACGGGAACTTGCCAATCGCAGCCAGCGCGATGGTGACGGCCGGGTTGATATGGCAGCCGGAGACGGCGCCGATTCCATATATCAAGGCGACGAGGATCAGGCCGTGAGCCAGGCCGGCCAGCACGACGCCGCCCGTACCGCCGTCAAGAGCTTCAAACGCCACGGCCGCGCTCAGCGAGCCGATAAAGATGAGCGTTAGCGTGCCGACGAATTCGGCCAACCAAGCGCGCGGTTCATATTGCATGAGCTGCTCCTATCGGCAGGTGCCACCCGCGGGTCCCGCGGGTCGACGACGAAACGCCCTTTTTGTAGCAGATTTGCTTTGATCCCGTCGTATAAGCGCTGGCGGGTCCTGACGCTTGTGGGCCTTCAGCGCCATTGATCAACCCCACGCCAAACTGGCTGACCGTGCGTGCGCACGGGTCTCGCGGTCATGTCCGATCCCTAGATGAGCCCGCGCGCTCGCGGCGCTGCCGTGTGATCCCAGGGCGTGATCCACTCTTCGTCGATCTCCAGGCCCCAGCCCGGCGCGTCATTCGGTTCGATGTAGCCGCCCCTGGGTACCGCGAGGCCGGGAAGGGGCCACACCTCCTCCAGCGGTACTCCGGGATCGCTGCCCATCCAGAACTCCGCCATCGGCGACTCCGGCATGGAAATAGCGAAGTGCTGGCCCCAGGGGGACGCGACGGCGGCGTGAGGCACCGTGATGATCCCGGCCGCCTCGCCAATGGTGTATATCTTCAGCGCTTCCGAGAGACCGCCGCACCACGTCAGGTCGGGTTGCAACACGTCCACGGCGCGATGCTCCACGAGCTGCCGGAACGTCCAGCGCCCGTGGTGGTCCTCGCCCGTGGCTAGCGGAACCCAGTTGATCGCCTTGCGCAGCTCGATATGTCCCTCCAGGTCTGTCGGGATCAGCGGCTCTTCCAACCAGCGCAGGTTGTAGGGGCGCAGGCGCTCGGCAAGTCTGACGGTGAACTCCACGTTGAAGCTCATGACCGGGTTGTACATCAACTCGGCATTCGGCCCCACGGCATCCCGCGCTTTCGCAATGTGCTCCTCGACGATGTTGATGCCGTCGATCCCTTCGTCGTAGTGCGCGGGGTTCGAAACCTTGAAGCACTTGAAGCCAAGTTCCTGTGCCCAATCCAGGTCGTCGGACGTGCAATACACGAGGGCCTTGTCGCGGCAGGGACCGCCGATCAGCGAATACACCGGCTGACCCAGCAGTTTTCCCTTGAGGTCCCACAGCGCCAGGTCGATCCCGGATTGCGCGACCGTGGCAATGCCGCCGGCGCCGAAGCGCTGGGTCGAGCGCCACATCAGATCGTTGAGGAACTCGAGTGCCAGGCAGTCCCGCCCTTCCAGGAGCGGCCCGAAGTGAAAATCGATCAAGGCGGCCGTGGGCTCGCCGAAGCTGCACTCGCCCAGGCCACACGTCCCATCTTCGGCTGTCACTTGTACCCATACCCGGTCCCAGGTGGTGGCGCCGGGCATCCGGCCGTGGAGCCGCGAGAACTCCGGGTACTTGTTGATCGGCAAGGCGCGCCGCGCGTGCGAGTTCCAGCCGGGACGTCGCGGCGGCGTGGTCGGGGGTTTCCGCGGGACGTTCAGGCGGACGGCCCGGATCTGGGTTATGCGCACGGTTGCCGTCTCTCTAGTTCACGAATCGGGTTAGCGGCTGCCGATCCGAGACGCCTTGCCTGATCGATTGAGGCGGTCCCTTTGGGCTTCGGGGATCACGTTAAGTCTCTGCTGATCCGTTCGATCCGGCCGGCGAGGGCTCGCCCTTGATCGCTTCAAGGAGTCCCATCATTTGGCCCGTCGCCAGCGCTCGTCCGCGGTGTCCCCAGGGTGTGTCGTCCACCATGTGCGGGACATGGTCGTCGATCAGGAATCCGGTGAAGCCTGCCTGGTAAAGAGTTCGCATGGCGGCGGCGATGTCCACGTTGCCCTCGCCGAGGAAGCACTCGTTGAACACCGGCACCGTGCCCTGCACGTCTCGGAAGTGCACGTAGAACAGTCGCTTCTCGGCGACAAAGTGCCGCATGGCCGCCAGGACGTCCTCGCCCATCTCCGACCAGCAGCCCATGCAAAAGTCCAACCCGTTGTTGGAACTGTCGCCGATCCGCATGGCTCGCTTGAAGCCGTCGAACGAGCGCATCAGGCGGGCGACGCCGCCCAGCGACGGGACGGGCGGGTCATCGGGGTGCAGCGCGAGCCGTACGCCGCTGGCTTCGGCCACCGGCAGCACGGCGTCCATGAACCGCGCGTAGTTGGCCCACATCTCGTCGGCGCTGAAGGTTCGTCCGTGCGTGGGCGCGGCGCCTGATGCCTGGGCCAGGTCAAACGCTGTGACCCGGGCGCCGCCGCGTGTCGTTGCGGGCGCCGTACGCCAGACGCCGTTTGGCATCCAGTTGTAGCCGAGGATTGGGATTCCAGCCTCGCCGATGTGCCGGATGGTTGCCTGGTAATTCGCGATTTGCCGTTCGGCGCCTTCAAGTCCCAGCATTGCCAGGTCATAGAAATGGGTCGGCACGTTTTCGATCGACTCGATCCGGAGACCAGGGGCCTCGACGCGCTGGCGCAGGCGTACGAGGTCCTCGACCTCCCAGCGTTCGGCGCCGGGCAGGCGCGGGGTGTTGAGGACGATGCCACTGACACCCATCTGGGCGGAAAATTGCAGGACTTCCGCCGTGGGTTCGCTGAACTGGCCCGTTGCGATTCGCATTTCCTCGGCCATGCCATGCCTCCGACCGACAGCGAGCGTTGCAGGACGACGTGCGTCGCGTTGTTCAGCATGCCACGGAGCGGAACGTCGCTGCGCGGGCACAGGCAGCGCTCCCGCTGACGGCTGCGCGGCAAGGTTCGGTGGCGGCTTCACTTGGCCAACGGCGTGGCAGAATCGCGTGTCCGCAATGAACGTAGTCAGTCTGATTCTCGCCCGCGCAATTGACCGGATAGCCCGCGCGCTCGTGCTGAGCCGTCTGCGCGACTGGCACTACGGACGGCTGGAGTTGCGTCTCCCCGACGGCGCCATGCTGGCTGTGGGCGACCCGACACGCGGGGGGATTGCGCGGGCCGAATTTCACGACGACCGCGCGTTTACTCGCTTGCTCGTGGGCGGGTCGACCGGCGCTGGCGAGGCCTACATGGACGGACAGTGGTCCAGCCCCGATCTTCGCGCCGTGCTTAGCGGGGCGCTGGCCAACGCGCAGCGGGTGCGGCTGGATGCCGCCATGTCGCTGCCGCGCCGGCTATCCGACCTGTGGCGCCACGCGCGCCGTCGCAATACCCGCTCGGGCAGCCAACAGAATATCCACGCGCACTATGACCTCGGGAATGAGTTCTTCCGGTTGTTCCTGGACGAGTCGCTGGCGTACTCCTGCGCCATTTGGGACGGCTGCGAGGACCTGGGGGCGGCCCAGCAGGCGAAGTTTGACCTCGTGTGCCGAAAGCTGGATCTGAGACCGGGCGACCGGGTTCTGGAGATCGGCTGCGGGTGGGGCGGGTTCGCCATCCACGCCGCGCAAACCACTGGATGCCAGGTCGTGGGCATTACGGTGTCGCGCGAGCAGCAGCGGCTGGCCAGCCAGCGGGTTACCGCCGCCGGGCTGGATGACCAGGTGCGGATCGCGTACTCGGACTACCGCGATGTTGAGGGGACGTTCGACAAGGTGGTCTCCATCGAGATGTTCGAAGCCGTTGGCCGCGAGTATTGGGACGAATTCTTTGCGACGTGCGAGCGCGTGCTGCGACCGGGCGGAGCCATGCTGCTGCAAACGATCGGTATCCAGGACCGCGATGCCGAGTCCGGGATGCGCGCCTCCGGCTGGATCAGCAAGTACATCTTTCCAGGGGGCGTCTTGCCCGCGGTCGTAGAGATTCGGCAATCGGTGCGGCGCGGCGGGCAGGCCCTGGCGGTGCGAGCGATCGACGAAATCGGCCCGCACTATGTTCGGACGCTCGATGAATGGAGGCGTCGCTTCTGGCGGGCCGAAGCGCGTGTGCGTTCGCTTGGCTTCGATGACAGATTCATTCGGATGTGGGACTTTTATCTCGCAGCCTGCGCCTCCAGCTTCGAGACCAACACAATTCGCGATGTCCAGGTGCTGATCGAGCGAGCTGAATCTCTTAGGTCAGCAGAGCACGCTGGCGTCTAGGCGTCGGCGCCTTGCTCGCGGCGCGCCCCGCCCGGACGATGCTGCCTGGTCCATTACCAGGCGCTCCCGTTCCCCCGGACTCTGGGTCGCGGGGTTGCGAGCCGCCCGCTCATCTCGCATCCTCGCCATGGACGCACCTTCGCCGCCGCGACAGCGATGTGGCACGTAGGGAGATAAACGGCCGGTGACGGAATCAAGCCTTGAGGCTTCGCCGGAGGGCCTGAAGCTGGAGAACAGCACGCCGCCGACGCGTGTCGAGCAGCGCTACACCGTCTGGCAGGCGATTCGGCACAACTGGGGCTTCATCGGGCTGCACGCCAGCGTGCTCGCGGCATTCTTCGTGGGGGTCAGTTGGCCGGCGTTGGTGGCCTGCCTGGGCTTCTACTGGATGCGCGTGTTCTTCATCACGGGCTTTTATCACCGCTACTTCTCGCACCGCACGTTCCAGACAACCCGAGTGTTCCAGGCCGTGATGGCGGTGCTGGGCACACTGGGCATCCAGAAGGGGCCCTTGTGGTGGGCTGGGCATCACCGCTTCCACCATCGGCACTCCGACGATGAACAGGACGTGCACTCACCGCTGAAGGGTGGCTTCTGGTGGGCGCACATTGGATGGTTGCTGGCCTATAACCGCGACGACACTCGCTGGGATGAGGTCAAGGACCTGAGTAGATTTCCGGAATTGCGCTGGCTCGACCGGTGGTACTTCGGCAGTACGCTGCTCTACGCGGGCGGCACTATCGCGTTGGGTTTCTGGCTGGAACGCGCATTTCCCGGCACGGGCGTGACCTGGGCCCAGGTGTTCGTGTGGTGCTTCCTCGTCAGCACCGTGATGTTGTTGCATACGACATACCTCATCAATTCAGGCGCGCACATGTGGGGAGGCCGCCGCTTTCCCACCAAAGACACCAGCCGGAACAATCTCATCCTGGCGCTGATCACGCTGGGCGAAGGCTGGCACAACAACCATCACCGCTACCCGGGCTCCGAGCGGAACGGCTTTTTCTGGTGGGAGATCGATGTCACTCACTACGTCCTGACCATTTTGAGTTGGACCGGATTGATCTGGGATCTGCGGCGACCGCCGGCGCACATCTACGACGAAGGCGCCGGCGCCGCTAGAGCGTGAGTTGACATAAATGCGCGTCGCTGTCAGCGGGTCGACCGGGCTGGTTGGCGAGGCGCTCGTCCAAAGCCTGCGTGCGGACGGTCACGACGTTGTGCGCCTCGTGCGCCCGGCGACAAGGTCCGCGCAGCAGGGTGATATCCGCTGGGATCCCGAAACCGGCGAGGTGGATCAGTCGGCGCTTGAAGGCGCCGATGCGGTTGTGCACCTCGCTGGCGAGACGATCAGCGCGCTGCGATGGACGCGCGACAAGCGACGACGAATCCGCGAGAGCCGCGTGCGCGGAACGGACACGCTGGCTCGGGCCATCGCGGGCCTGTCCCGAAAGCCCTCGGTCCTGGTGTGCGCCGGCGCGACTGGCTACTACGGTGATCGCGGCGCTGAAGTACTGGATGAGCGAAGCCCCCCGGGGCAAGGGTTTCTGGCCAACGTATCCACTGTGTGGGAAGCCGCGACGGCGCCGGCTGCTGACGCCGGGGCCCGGGTTGGCATCGCGCGCATGGCGCCGGTGATTGATGCTCGATCTCCCGTCGTGACCCGGATGCGGCTGCCGGTCATGCTGGGACTCGGCGGCTGGTTTGGCTCCGGCCGCCACTACTGGCCCTGGATTGCGCTTGACGACGTGGTGGGCGTCTTTCGTCTGGCGCTTGAGCGGGAGGCGCTTCGTGGGCCGATCGTGGTTGCCGCGCCCGAGCCCGTAACCAACCGTGAATTCGTGAAGACGATGGGCCGCGTGCTGCGACGTCCCGTGCTCTTTCCGGTGCCCTCGCTGGTCCTGCACGCGGCGCTTGGCGATTTCGCGCGCGAAGCGCTGCTTTGCAGTCAGCGGGTTGTCCCGCGGAAGCTTTTGGACATCGGCTACGAGTTCCGCCAGCCACGCCTGGAAGGGGCGATGCATGCGGCGCTCCGATCAGGCTAGGTCCATGCACCGCCCATGAGTTGGCGCAGCCGGCCGGAAGTGCCGTGATTTACCGGCGACTCCCAAGGGCGCGGCCGGTGGCTCGAATTTCGGTCGCTGTCCGCAAGTGCCGCGTTGCCGCCGTGAGCCTTGCGGCATTTGCTCTCGTCGCGCTGTCAGCGACGGGTAGCGCGGCGGGCCCGGCCAGTTTTCCGCTCCATGAGGGCTTCTTCTTTATGCCGACCGGCGGTGGCGGGGGGCTGGGTTACGCAGTCCGGGACGAGCCCGGAGCCGGATTCTGGACAGCCTTTCAGGACCTCGGCGGCCACGAGGTCCTCGGATATCCCGTGTCTCAGGCATGGCGCGAAGGACCATTCGCATTCCAGGCGTTTCAGCGGGCGTTGCTCCAGGCTGCTCCTGACGGCCAAGTCCGCCCCGCCAATATTTATGACCTGTTATCCGCAGCCGGGCACGACGACTGGCTGCGGACGGTAAAGGGTGTGCCGCCGGTTGCGCTATTGCCTCCCGAGGCCGGTCCGTTGGCTCGCTTGGAGACCATGACGGTCGCTGCGGAAATTCAACGGTATTGGCGTGACGCCCCGAATGCCCTGAGTCGCTTCGGGTTGCCGCTGGGCTACGCATCAGGTGCGGGCGGCGGGGTGCTCCGCGCACAACGCGCGGTTCTGCGGCTTCATGATGGCGTCGTGCGACTGGCCCCGGCCGGTGATCACTTCAAACAGGCTGGGATGATCCCGGCGTTACCTGCGACGCCAGTGGCGCCGCCGCGAATTCCACGACCGCTGGTAGATGCCCACGACCTGCTGGTGACCAGCGTGGCCTTCGACCCCTCAGGTTCCCAGTTCGCTTCCGGTGGATACGACCGGAAAGTCGTCATATGGGACCGGGCGACCTTGACGCCCGTCCACGAACTGGACGGCCATTACGACGGGATTTACGAAGTCGCCTATTCGCCTGACGGTTCGGTGCTTGCCAGTGCTTCCGAGGATGACACGGTGCGACTGTGGGATCCCCGAACAGGTCAGCTCTTGCAGGTGCTCGAAGCTAGTGAACGGTGGTTCACGAGCGTCGCCTTCAGCCCAGATGGAACAAAGGTGGCGGCCACCACCTACGGCGCGGTGCACGTGTGGGATGTGGCAACGGGGGAACATCTGATCGAGTTCGACGACATCGACGCCTGGTCAAACGGTGTCGCTTTTACGATGGACGGCAGTCGCCTGATCACGACCGGCTGGGCCGGAGCGGACATCTGGGACCTGACAACGGGCGAGCGCCTGCTCTCGCTCAGCGATCAGCACACGCGCGCCGTGCTTTCCCTGGCCATCAGTCCCGACGGCACGCGCTTGGTCACCGGCGCTGACGACAACACGGCCGTGATATGGGACGCGAACGATGGGTCGGCCCTGGCCACGCTCAAGGGCCACAAAGACTCCGTCTGGCAGGTGGCGTTCAGCCCTGACGGGCGCCGGCTGGCCACGGCATCCGGCGACGAAACCGTGGCTGTGTGGGATGTCGCAACGGCAACGAGGCTGTACAGCCTGACTGGCCATCGGGCGCAAGTACAAGGAGTCAGCTTCAGCCCGGACGGCGAACTCCTGATTTCGGGGAGCTGGGACGGTGACGTGGGCGTGTGGTCCACGGCGCTGTCGGAATTGGCAGCCGAAGCCTCCCTGCCTGCGCCGGTCAATGCGGTGGACTTCAGTCCCGACGGCGGGACCGTGGCGGCCGCCTTGAACGACGGCTCGCTTGTGATTGTCGGAACCGAAGGTGAGATCCGAGCGTCGATCGCGGCCCATGATCGCCCGGCCCGTGCCGTGTCCTTCTCGCCGGACGGACAGACTCTTGCCTCCGGCGGGGACGACGGCCGAGTGCGGCTGTGGGACGCGGCGCGCGGCGTCCTGCTGGCTGAAGCGCCGACCGTGCCGGACAGCGTGACCGCTTTGACGTTCGCATCGGACGGTTACCTGCTGGCCGGTGATGCCCGAGGTGTCGTGCGCAGCCTGGACGCGAGCAGCGGTGCCGAGCGCTGGGCCGCTGTGGCATCTGCCTCCGTCACGGCGCTTGCAACTGACGGTAATGACCTCGCGGCGGTTGGCACGTTCCGCGAGATTTTGCTGCTGGATGCCGCGACTGGCGCCGAGCGGCTGCGGATAACGGGCTTTGATGATTGGATTCGCACGATCCGCTTCGACCCGGAGGTCGACGAGATGGCTGTCGCGGATGGTCACAAGGTCAAGATTTTGGAGAGCGGCTCCAACAGTCTGCTGCGAGAGATTGAGCCGGAGGCGGGACTCATCACGGCGATGGCCTATCAGCCACACTGGGGCGACCTGGCCATTGGCGCCTACCAGCGCGCCTACCTGCGCGACCCGACAGGCAGCCTGCGCCTTGGCCGCATCATCGATGCGCATATCGACTGGATCCGAGCGCTGGCGTACAGCCCAGACGGTGCGCTGCTTGCCACGGTCGGGGACGACCGCGCGCTGCGTTTCTGGGTCACTGGCGCTCCCTAACCCAGCCGGGTCCACGCACTAACGCAGATCGACGCCTGGCTGACGGTCTTTACGGGACTGGCGTCCGCCGCGGCCGCTGCGTGGGTCTGGTTGCTGATCGGTCGCGGCTGGTACTGGCGAACCGACGTGCAGCTGCCAGCGACGAGCCCGGACACGGCGTCGAACGACTGGCCGGCCGTGACAGTCGTAGTGCCTGCGCGCAACGAGGCAACGGTTCTCCCGTCAACGCTGCCCACGCTGTTGCGTCAGGACTATCCAGGGCGCCTGAAGGTCGTCGTGGTGGACGACTCCAGCACCGACGGCACCGCGGACGTTGCCGTGGGAATTGGCGCTCGTTCCGACGTCCGTGAAGTCAGCGTCATCACTGCGCCTTCGCTGCCGGACGGATGGGCCGGCAAGGTCTGGGCCATGCACACCGGCGCGACGTCGGATTCAGTCAGATCCTGTGACTTCGTACTGTTCACCGACGCGGACATTGCGCACCCGCCCGACCACCTTCGGCGACTGATCGGCCAGGCCCGACAAAGGGATCTGGACCTCGCATCAGTGATGGCGCACCTGCGGGCGGTCTCGCCATTCGAACGGCTACTGGCGCCAGCCTTCGTCTACTTCTTTGGTCTGCTCTACCCTTTCCGCTGGTCGAACGACCCTGGGCAAAAGACGGCAGCCGCCGCCGGTGGCTGCATGCTGGTCCGTCGGCGCCTGTTCGAGCGGATAGGCGGCTTTGAGCCGCTCCGCGGCGAGATCATTGACGACTGCGCGCTGGCAGCCGCCATCAAGCGCGCCGGCGGCCGAACGTGGCTGGGACTTGCACACGACGTATGTAGCCTGCGCAGTTACGCCGGACTGCCGGGGATCTGGCACGTGGTGGCACGGACGGCCTACACGCAGCTTGCCTACTCGCCCGTGCGGCTTGTCGGGGCGGTCGTCGGTCTGCTGTTGGCTTTCGGTGCGCCGCCGGCCGCGGCTATCGCCGGGGTCATTGGGCTCGCCGCGGGAGAGCAGATCAGTGTTTCCGCGGCCGCGCTGGCAAGTGGAGTGACCGGTTGGGGGCTGATGGCCTTCAGCTACCTGCCGATGACGCGCTGGTACGGAGGGTCGGCGCTGCGGACGTCCACCCTGCCTTTGGCCGCGGCCTTCTACGTCGCTATGACGGTGGACTCGGCGCGACGCCACATGGCAGGGATCGGTGGCGGTTGGAAGGGTCGAACTTACGATCGCTAGCTAGGCGACGTGTGACCTCCCAATTTGCCTGGACCAAGCCGTCAGTTGCGACGACCAGCGGCGCCAGACTTCGAAAGCAAGGATGGTCGGGGCCCCCACCTCAACCGGCGCAGCACGACAGCGAACAGTTTGAGGCCGTATGTCCGGGATAGACTGCCGCGGCCGCGCCGGGGGAGCACATCCCATGCAGATCGATCCCGAGCGATTCCTCGACGACGGATTCCTGATTCTGAAGAACGTCGTTCCGCCCGAACGGCTGGACGGGCTACGCGCCAGCTTCGAAACGCTGGTGGACCGGCAGCAGGCCATCTGGGCGCGTGATCGCGACCACCCAAGCAGCTTCGCTTACATGGCCAAGCAGCCTCGCCTCGCGTTTCAGACCGTCATAGATGCAGCGACGGCCAACACGGTGGAGTTTTGTCTCCACGAAAACACGCTCGGTGTAAGCCGGCAGGCGCTTGCCACACGCGACGTGGGGCTGAAGCAAATGATCCTCCTGTGCAACCCAGAGGCCGACTATGGACCGGATTTGTGGCATCGCGATGTAAGTCATGGGCCAACAAACAATGCTCCCCTGGCGGGTTTACAGGCGGACATGCTGGCCAACGGTCCGAGCTCCGTGCAGTGGAACATCCCGCTGTACGACGATGATGTGCTGTGGATCGTCCCCGGCAGTCATCGGCGTCTGAACACGGCGCTGGAGAATCAGGAGCTCTTGAACGACCCCCGCGCACCGCTTTCGAGCTGTACGCAGGTCAGGCTCAAGGCCGGCGACGGCGTCATGTACATCAACACCATCTTGCATTGGCCCAGCAACTACAGCACCAAGCTGCGGCGCATCATCCATCTCAGGTACACCTCGTTCGGTGGCCAGCTGTATCCGTACGGCTCCCGCTTCCTTTGGGAGCCAAGTTTCGTCAAGCATCTATCGGCGGAGGGACGAGCGGTCTTCCAGCGGTTTATCGCACTGGCTGAACACGAGGACGATCGGATCGAAGCGTTCTATCGCGCGATTCTCGCCCAGGATCCAGAAGCATTCCGGCAGGCTCTGGCCCTGCTGCATCCAGGCGACACCGGGCGGATGATCTGCCTGGTCCTTTTGTCGAAACTGGCTCACAGGATCGGCGCGCTGAAGCGCCCGGAGCTGGCCAACCTACCGGAAGGCGAGCGCGCGTCAGCTGTAGGCGAGCAAACCTTCAGCATCAGCAATCTCGAGGCGCTGGCCCGGCGATTCACCGTCGCTGAAACGAGGCTGCTTGGACAGCGCTTTGAATCGTTGGACGCCAAGCTCCAAATGGAGGCCGAGCAGTTTGTGCCAAGTCTCTCGAGCAGACCGACCCGCTACGCGCAGGAGCAAATGCCCGCCGATTTTGGCCTGGACGACTTCATCGCGAGTTGGAGCAATGCCGCCTAGGCTCAAAGAGGACCGCTAACCGCGTCGACGCTCACACCGTCACTCCGGCGTGCGCCGGAATCCAGATGGCGTCCAACGGTGTCTCGACACCCAGCCCAGGAACGTGCTCCCATCGTGTCCCGCAATGATCTTCTGTGGGGTCGGTGCCATGTGGCCATCACGTAACAGGTTTGGATGTTGGTCGGGGCGGCCGGATTTGAACCGGCGACCTCCTGACCCCCAGTCAGGTGCGCTACCAGCCTGCGCCACGCCCCGGAGATGCGAGTCTATCAGCGAGCTGTTGGCGTTGATGGGCCGCGCGGCGCCACGGCGCGGCGAAGTCGCCGGTAGCGGCGCCACACATGCCAGGGCCACGACGGTCCCGCGACGAAGGGGCGGATGTCCTTCCAGGCAACTCGACGACGCGCGGCCATGCGCTGTCGCTGTCGCAGCATTGGCCCAAGAGCGCGTAAAGCGGCCATCCTGCCACGCAGCGCCGCAAGGTTGCGCTGGCGAGCCATCGTGATTGGCAGCGAGGCCAGGTCATAGGCCACCAGCGGCAGCCCGTAGATCAGCAAGGCGTGGGCGGGGTGGTTCTTGGCAATCGTCCAGATCTTGTTGCGACCCAGGTGAAACGTTTTGAAGGCCGACTCTTCAGTACCCGTGGCCGAGTGCGCATGCAGCACCCGGGCTTCCGGTACATAGCGGGCCGTCCATCCCAGCCAGCGGGCGCGCCACGCCAGGTCCACATCCTCCAGGTAGGCGAAGAATGCCGGATCGAAGCCACCGGTCTCATCCAGCAACGCTTTTCGATATAGCGCTGCCCCGGCGCATGCGCCAAAGACCTCGCCTGCTGCGTCGGAGCCAACAGGCTCGGCGTTGTGCCGGTCCCAGGCAATCCCCAGCACGTCGGTCACAACCCCGGCTGAATCGATGATGCCGGGATCACGGTCCAGCACGATGCGACTGCTGAACGATCCGGCTTCGGGATGCTGGCGCGCCGCTTGCACGAGTGCCTGGAGCCAGTCGGGATCGGGCACCGCGTCGTTATTCAAGGTCGCGACCAGATCGGCACGCGCCAGCCCAAACCCAATGTTGTTTGCCGCGGCAAACCCGTGATTGGTCGCTAGCTGCTGCAATGCGATCTGCGGATGCTCGCGAGCAATCCACTCGGCGCTGCCGTCGGTGCTGCCGTTTTCCACAACAATAGTCTCGAACGTCACGCCGATCTGGGCGCGCAGAGCCGGCAGGCAGCGCCGCAAGTGGCGCAGCCCGTTCCAGGTCACGATCACGATCGAGACCTCGGGCTGGTCGTTCACGGCGCCGACAGCCATCGTTGGCCGGCATGGCCAGCTTGAGACTGCCGAGTCGCCCGGCGCGGCGGGCCGATTGGGTCTACGCTTGCGCGGGCGCTCGGTGGTTTCCGCTCAGTCATGCAACGCCAACTTCGGTCGATCTCTCCCACGCAGCTGCGTGCGTACGACACCTGCCCGCTCCAGTATCGGATGCGCTACGTGGAACGGGTTCCGACCAGGGACTCGCCGGCATCACTGGTCGGCCAGGCGGTCCACGCCGCCCTTGAAAGTAATTTCCTCCTGAAGCGCCGTAGCGGTCGCGATCTCGAAGGAGAGGACGCCGCCGAGGTGTTCGATGACGTCTGGGAGGCTCGATTTCCGCCCGGCGCGGCGTCGGGACCATTGGCGGAGGACTTCGATCGCGCCTATGCGTCGGGCCAATCGGTCTTGGAACTCTACTTGGCCGAGGTGGCGCCCAGTGTCATTCCGCACCTGGTCGAGCACCGCTTCCGATTTGACATTCCCGGTGTCCAGGTCCAGTTGGTCGGAACCGTTGACCTGATCGACCGGAACGGAGTGGTGATCGATCACAAGACGTCGGTCAAACCCTACCCCGAGGCGTATCCCAGTCGAGACCTGCAATTGCAGTGCTACGCGATCGGGTACGGGGTCTTCAGAGCCGGGACGCGGATTCGTCCGGGTAGCTTGCCGGCGGCGTTCTTTATCCCCCCGGTTCGGGTCGATGTGCTGGTACGCGAAGACCCTCCGTATATCCAGCAGCTGACCGGCTCATACGGGCGAGAGGACCTGGAAGGCTTTTCGGCCCGTGTCACCGCGATCGTGGCCGGAATTGAATCGGCGGCCTTCGATCCGTTTTGGCAGGCGCCGGATCGGATTACCGACCGCCAGGTTTGCCGCCGCTGTCCCTATGGCCGCGTGTGTTCCGCGTCGCTCGTGCGGGATGAATTACTGGAGGACGGCGGCCAGGATTGAAACGAGGAAGAAAACGGCCGACGCGCCGATCGTGAAGTTGAACGTCAGCCGGTCAATGCCGCGCCGGGCGTGGAAGGAGGAGCTGTCACTGCCGCCCAGGGCCGATCCCATGCCGGTGTTGCGCAACTGAATCAACACCGCGGCGATCACAATGAGGGACAAGACCAACTGCGCCAACTGTAGAGGGGCGTTCATTCGTTCAGGACGTCTCCGTGGATGCCGTCGGAGCGGCGCGCATGGCCATGGTGGCCGCGATGTCGATGGCCATCTCCATACTATCCGCCCGCGCAATGCCCTGCCCGGCAATGTCGAAGGCCGTGCCGTGATCCACGCTGGTGCGGATGATCGGCAGGCCAACGGACACGTTCACTCCGTCGAAAAACCCGGCCACTTTCACTGCTACGTGCCCCTGGTCGTGATACATCGCCACCACGCCGTCGAACACTCCGTTGCGGGCGCGATTAAATACCGTATCGCCCGGCTCGGGCCCGGTGACGTCGATGCCGTCCGTCCGCGCGTCTTCCAGTGCCGGCCGAATGAACGCGTCGTCTTCGTGGCCAAAGAGGCCGCCTTCGCCGGCGTGCGGGTTCAATCCGCACACGGCCAAACGCGGCTTCTCAATGGCCATCATCCGCAACGTCTCGTCCAGAAGGCCGATCACATGGCGCACGTTCTCCCGCGTGACGCGGTTGATGGCCTCGCGCAGGGACACGTGTGTGCTGTTGTGAATAACCCTGAGTCCTGGCGCCACCAGCAACATGCGGGCGCCGGGCGAGTCGGTCAGGTCGGCCAGCAACTCGGTGTGCCCGGCGTAGTGATAGCCGGCCTCGTTGATCGCGGCCTTGTTGATCGGGGCGGTGACCATGGCGGCCACGCGGCCATCGAGTGCGAGCTGCGTCGCTGCAATCACCGCCTGCGCCGCGGCGGAGCCGGCCAGCGCACTCACCGATCCCACCGGTAGCTCTTCAAGGTCGTGACCCCAGGGGTCATACACCTGGATGTCGTCCGTATCCAGGTCCAGCTTGCTCGGATCGGCGGCGATGACGTTCGTGCCGACAGCCTCGGCGGCCCGACGCATGGTTGGCAGATCCCCAACCACCAGCGCGTGACAGACGGCACTGACCTTCGGATTCCGTAGGGCCTTGGCCGTGATCTCGGGTCCGACGCCCGCGGGGTCGCCCATGGTGACGGCAATAAGCGGGCGCTGGTCCGCGGACATCAAGCCCCGCATACGATTCGCTGCCGCCGGGCCGGGCGTCGGCTGCGCAGGAGTGAAGTCACGCTGCTCGCTCGAGCGGGCGGCACAGGCGCTGAAATGCGGTAATCAAGGCGTCAGGTCCTCCCATCGTTCCGCCCTTGGTGACGACGGACGCGATCTGGCGCGTTCCGCACAGCGCGAGGCCCGCGGGTACGCCCCACTCAATTTCTTCCAGCACTTCAATGGAGTCCACCTCAAGGCCGCCAAGACCAGCTCGCGCTGTATCGCCACCGGTAAGGATTAGTCCCAGGGAGTCGAGAGCGTTGGTCAGCGCGACGCACAGTTCACCGACCAATGCTAGCTGCCGTCGCCGTTCGGCCGACCGTGGCGCTTCGCCCTCAAGCGTTGTGTCAAAAATCACGGCGCGCTCGGCCGGCCGATCCGAGCGCATCTCGCGGACCGCGACTTGAATGTCCTCGCTGCTTCTGATGCGTAGGAGCCGCGCGCTTCCCGTGTTCAACGCGCGTTCGATCTGCGCTTGCGTGTGCGCGCTCGGTGTGCCGACAACCGCGGCGACATGGGCCGACCGCGCCAAGCCGTGGGGTGGAGATACATACGGATCCGGTCGGGCCAGATGCTCGGCGAGACCGGCGGAACCCGCGCAGATACGCCCGCTGGCCGTCGCACGCAGCGCCCGCGCGATGGCGCATAAGTCGTCGTTGGTTTCAACGTCCGGCGCCAGCACGTCAATACCGGATTGGTCCGCACTTGTCAGCGCCGCGACCAGGACGTCGTGACCGCCGCGCACGACGTCAAGCGGTACGGATTCAACCTTCAGCTGGGCGCTGTCCAGCAAGAGCGTTGGGATGTGGGACTCACTGACTGGCGAAAGCACATCGCGGCCTGGCGCTGTTTGAGCTATCGGGACGCCGTCAAGCCTATGGATGCCGCCAATTGTGGTACGACCGCCTGCTGGAAAGGCCGGGGCGAACACGATTGGATCGGCGCCTGCGGCGTGACGCAACACTCGCAACTCCGCGCCGACGTTTCCGCGCAGCAGAGAATCGGTCTTCTTGTACAGCCGCCGTTGCGTTCCAGGCCGCAGGGCGCGGAACGCGGCCTGAACTTGTGCGGCGGCCGTCTCGGCCGATGTGTGCCTGGTCTCGGTGCTCATGGCAACGACCCGGCCGTCCGCAGGCCAGACGCCGGATCGGGTCGAAACGAAGGCCTGCTGTCCGGCCTTACGGAACTGGAGTGCGGTGTCTAGCGCGCCGGTCAGATCGTCCGCGATGACGGCCCAGCGCTCCGCCACTCAGGCCACCAGAGGCAGCGTGTCCGGTGCGTGCGTCAGAATCCCAACCCGAGGCGCTGCGCCATTTTTTCGTGCGACGACCGCAAGCGCGGTTTCCACGTCCGGCGCCGTATCGAAGCCAAGCGCCGCCGCTTCGTGCGACGCAATGCCATCGGACACCAGCACGACGCTCGCGTAATCGCGAACTCTGGCCCAAGCCACGGCAAGCGAGGCGGCCACACGGTCGCTGATCTCGTTGCGCTGGTAGCGGCGCAGCAGCGCCTCGGCCGGCTGCGCGGTGTATTCCAGGATTTCCGGATGGGTGACAGCCACGCCTTCCGGACACGGCGTGACCACGATGATGGTTCCACCGGGCCGCACCATGAGCATTGCCGGATACAGGCTCTTGTGGGCCTGCCAGAACTCGATATCGCATGGATGTGACCCGGCCACCACCGCGTCCAGGCCGGCGGGGGTGCGGACGCCGTAGATGCGCCGGGCGTCGGCCACGGCCCGCCGATAGGTGGGACGGGTTGCGCCGAAGTGGGCGGTAACGATCTGGCCGTCGGCGTTGAGTGTCACGTTCAAGACGTGCGTCATGCCGCAGCGTTCCGCGATGAGCTCCATTTCGGCTCGTACGGGGGTATCGATCCGGCCCAGCAAGGGCGTGCGTGCTCGGGCGCTGAACATGTGTGTCGCGGCTGTCGTGGCTGCGCCCGAGACGCCAGGTTGCACGATCTTGGCCCCAGCCGAGAATCCCGCGATGTGGTGTGGCACCACGGCGCCTGTCCCGATGACGATGTCGGCCTCAAACAGATGCTCGTTCACCTCGATTGGCGTGCCACTTGGCGTCACCCCCAGGTTGCGTAAGGGCGCCGTGCGGTGGTCGTGCTGCATTACCTCAACCCGCGCCAGCACCTCGGCCCCGACTTTGTGCCGGATCTCGCTATCGGTCATTGGCCGGTGGGTGCCCAGCGCGATCATCACGAGGATGTCGTCGGCCTCGAGTCCAGCCGCCTCCAGGTCGTCAAGGATCGGCGGCAGCAGCAGGTCGGCCGGCGTTTCGCGCGTGATGTCGTCGATGAGGATTAACGCGCTGGCTTTGCCGCGAGCCGCTTCGCGCAGCGGTATCGACTCGATCGGGTTGTCCAGCGTCGCCCGCACGAGCGCCTGGGGATCGTGCGCTGGCCGCGTCGGAAGCGGCGCGTATATGCCAGTGATCTCGACGCCCGCGCTGCGAACGGCCAGCGTGCCGTCGCCGTATGGCAGTTCGATTGTGCGGGTCATGCTGGCCAAGGTTGCGGTGCGCTAGGCGGCGACCACCGGGTTGCTGAGCACGCCCACGCCCTCGACCTCAATTTCAACTACGTCGCCTGGCGAGAGCGCGGAGGGTCCGGCGGGCGTACCGGTGTAGATGCAGTCGCCGGGGTTCAGCGTGATGCCCTGCGAGGCATAGGCAACCAGGGCCGCCACGCTAAAGAGCAGGTCGGAGGTGTTGCTGTGCTGCAACTCCTGACCGTTCAGCCGGGCCATGATATCGAGGTTCGTGGGATCGAGATCGGTGGCAATACACGGCCCGAGTGGCGCAAACGTGTCCATTCCCTTGCCCATCAGCAGAACGCCGGTGGCCATTTCCTTGAACTGCAGGCCCCGGGCGCTGACGTCGTTGCCGCAGCTATAGCCCAGCACGTAGTCCAGCGCGTCGTCCTCGGACACCTGTCGACAGCGTTTCCCGATCACCGCCACCAGCTCGGCTTCGTAGTGCACTTCGCCAAACGGGTCCTGCTGAAGGTCTGGGTCGGTCATCGACTGCGTGAACTTCGCCGGATCCGGCAGCACGATGGGTGCGCCGGGACCGGTGATGGCCGAGGTGGGCTTCATGAAGAGCATTGGAAACTTTGGAATGGCGTCCTCGTCGTGGCCTTCCAGGATGTGGGCCAGATAGTTGGCGCCCACTGCTATGACGTTGCCCGGATCGACCGGCGCCAGCAGCTCCAGGTCGTTCACGGCGCCAACCTGCGTGCCGACCTCGTACTCGCCAAACATGTCACCGGTGATCGCGTACACCGCGCCCGTTTCCTTGAGTGACCCGAGGGCTGGTCCGGATGACGTGGCGTAGCGAACGAATTTCATGCGAACTGTCCGACTCGTGGTAAGCGCGACAAGCCGGAGGCTAGCACGGCACTCCCCGGCGTTAGAGGTCGAAGAACCGCACCAGTTCGGCGCGCAACTCGTCGGGCGCTTCCAGGCTCGGCCAGTGTCCAACGCCGTCCAGCGTGAAGACTTCGGCCCCCGCCAAGCGGGCAGCCAGAATCTCAACGTCGCCGCCGCTCACGAACGGGTCATTAGACCCGCTGACGAGTAGCGATGGCGCGTTGCCAGCGCTTGCGTCCTCCAGCAACACGCGGCGGGCGCTGCTGGCCAGGCACCCGGCAATCAGGTCCGCATCCACGGCGGCTGCGTCGTCGCGCAGGGCGGAAAAGTGCTCCCCGGCCAGGTCCTCCACCAGACCCTCCCGCAGCCAGGCCTCGACTGTGGCCGCCCCCCAGCCGTTGGACTGGACATCATCGCTTCGTTCCAGGGTCGTCGCTGGATTACGGTCAAAGCCCGCTGTCGACACGAGCGCAAGCCGGCTGACGTGACTCGGGAAGCGAGCAGCGAAGCTGAGGGCGACCAGTGCTCCGTACGCGTGCCCAACGATCGGTAGCGCCTCGGTGTGGCCGTGGGCGTGCAGGACGCGATGAACCAGTGTGGCCGCGTCAGCGAGGTCGCCAGCGAAATCCCCGCGTGCGCTCGCCCCAAACCCGGGCAAATCCAGCACGAAGGCCCGGCAGGTGTCCGTCAACCCTTGCGTAACGAGGTCCCACGTCACGCCTCCAGGCCCAACGCCGTGGATGAACAACACCGTGGCGGCGCCGGATCCCCGCACGTCCAGCGAGATATCGCGGTTTTCGACGGTGATCAGGGGCATAAGGCTAAGGTCCGCCGTTCAACTCAAAGGCGTCAGCGTTTGCAATATAGGGCAGGCCACGAAATCTGCCATCCAGATCGAGGCCGTAGCCAACGACGAAAACGTCCTCGATCTCGAACCCGACCCAGCGGGGAGTCACGTCGATCAGGCGCCGTGAGGGCTTGTCGAGCAGCGTTACGACTTCGATCGAGCGCGGATGCCGCGGCTCCAGCACGTCCAGCGTGGCCGCGAGCGTGCGGCCCGTATCGACAATGTCCTCGACGATTAGCACATCCTGCCCGGCGATGTCGCAGCCAAGGTCCTTGACGATTCGCACCTGGCCGCTCGACTCGCGGCCCTGGTAGGAAGTCAGCGCCAGCGACTCCACTCGGTGCGGGGTGGTGAGGACACGACTGAGATCCGCCGCGAAGATGAACGCGCCGTGCAGCACCAGCGTCAGAATTGGTTCACGGCCTGCGTAGGCCGCCGAGATCTCCGCGCCGAGTTCACGAACGCGGCAGGCAATCGCATCGGCTGGGAAGACCGTTGGCAATCGAACGTCGGACTGACTCGCTATGTGCGTCGCTGCGGTTGTCACGCGTCCGTGTGCTGCCTCGGTGATCCAGGACCGCTGTGGTCCGGTGACGACGTGCGGAAGTCTGCGGAGTTTTCCACTCATGCCGCAAATCGAACGCGCCGTTGCCTCCGGTACGGCGGGGCCTTGCATTGCGCCCACGCACCAGGCCACGACGGCAGGATCGACGCTTGGAATCGGCAACAGTGTTCTCGGTTCCGAGCTTAAGTTGCCTGAACGCGCAGTAATCGTCTGACGACTTGGTCGGCTGCCGCCAGCGCCTGCAGGCCGTGCGGGACGAAGTTGCGGGCGCTTAAACGAGGCAACCACCGGGCCTGTCGGCGATCTAGGTTTTGCCGCCTATGTGCGCCGTGCGCTTTAGATCGTCGAGCGCGCGCCTTGCCTGTTCCAGCGTCGAGCGAGCCGCCGCGCGGCCGCGGTGATACTGGACGACTGGCGGAAGAATCCGTGTTTCCACCACCGTGTCCACTCGCTCGCCGGCCCGCTCCAGCTTGACGGCCGCGCGCCGCAGGCCACGTCGCACATTCACGGTGGACTCCACAATGGCGATGGACGCTAGGACCCCGGCCACGAAAACGGCCAGCCCAATCATCAGCCCCTGGATCACCAGGATGATGATGGCGATATCGCGTACGGCTTCCATCAGGCCCGGCTTCGGCGTCCCCGGCTGCGCCGGCGTCGGCCGCCGCGCGAACGCGGCGAGCGACGTTGCACCGCCGCTTCGGCTTGGCTAGCTGCTTCCTGCGCCGCGCTACGGATGGCGCTCAGCCGTTCGGGCAGCATTTCCAGCACCTTCTGGGCACGCTGCGGCGCCGCGATCGTTCCGATCGCGCCTCCGACAAAGAACCCAAGGGCTGCGCCAACAATTATCCAAGCCATGGTCGAGTCCACTCAGGTCCACCAGCGCAGGGCCATCTGAAGAACCCGCCGGAACTTCTTGAGAGCTCCCGAGGTTGAAGTGGCGCCGTCCTTGACCACCTCACTCACGAGATCCGTGGTCTCACGCACGGTGTCCACGGTCTCCCGGGCTGACTGGATGATCGGTGTGACGTCGGCCCGAATCGCGGCCAGCAGACGCCAGACCAGCATGCCGGTAATGAGTAGAACCAGCGTGGTGACGAGCGCGACCGCGGCCAGTACGACCACCGCAATGTCGCGAACACCTGCCAGGTCCATTGATCAGGCGCGAGACGGCGTCAGCCGACGCAAGGGCCGACCGATCATGCGGATGGCGATTCGCATACGTACGCGCCGCCAGGCTTTGTCAACCATTCGTCGCTCCGAACGTGAGATCTGCCGCCGGCCATATGTAGCGCGAACATACGTTGCCACAACAACCTCGGGTGGGGTCGGGAGATAGGTGGGCGCTGCTGTGCTGGTCACTGGGAAAAGCTCGGCAGCGAGCTGGCCCCCGAGCTCCGCCGGCGTGAATCCCGGTCGCGTATTGTACCCAGAGCGGGTGGCCCATCGCACCATCCGCTGGTAGCGCCGACTCACGGCTGCGCGGGGATTCTGCAGCCAGTCGCGCACGAGCGATCCGAGCAGGTAGAGCACTCCCAGCATCGCGAGCGTGCCGCCAGCCACGACCAGCGCCAGAATGGCGCCGCCCAGGTTGGCCAAGAATTCCTGAACTGGATTCAGTCCGTCGGATGGCTCCAGGGGCTGGAAATTGGACATGCCCATTTCCTCCAATTCATCGAGGAAATCATCGACCATCGAGAGATCGGCGGCCTCGGGATTGGGACCTCCGCTACCTTCAAATCCGTCGGCTGCGCCGCCGCGCACTTCGGGCGTTCTGAACCCTGACGGTTCGAAAAGCACCCAGCCATACGTCGGGAAATACACCTCCACCCACGTATGCGAATCAGAGGGGTTCACGATGTAGCGTTGGGTAACCGGATCAAATGCGCCCAGGGCATAGCCTGAGGCCACTCGCGCCGGGATGCCCATGGCTCTGACTAAAACGGCCATGGTGGAGGCAATGAGCGTGGAATGCCCACGGCGCAGGTCAAAGAGAAAAAAGTCGGTCGCGTCGCGCTCCGGTGGCAGCGGTTCTGTTTCCTGCGCGAACGGGAAGCGCCGCATGAAGAACTCGGCGGCGCGGGCGCGGTCAACGGCCGTCTCTCCGGTGTCGGCCAGGCGGCTGGCAAACTCCAGCACGCGCGGTGGGACTTCTGGAAGTTCGATGTAACGCTGCGTCCAGGCCGGATAGGTAGTCGGCGCGGTGCGAAGCTGCTCGGTCGTAGCCGCCGCCAGCGTCGAGTCCACGGAATAGACAAGCCGCTGGCCAACGCGTCGGGTGGCGCGAATCGACGCATAGTCATCAATGGCGACGTCACGCTCCGCCACCTGCACCTGATACGGCCGATTGAGCCGCAGGACGTCGCCCGGCGCGAACAAAATGGCCGAATTCGAATCAAGAATCTCGATGTTCGAACGCGACGCGAGGCGCGACCGCAGGTTCAGGCTCTCGGTGAGCGGCTCGTTCGCCTTGCGTCCGTCCAATAGCCGAAGCGTGCTGCGCCAACCCTGCCCGGTGTAAGTGTCAAAGGTCTGACCGCGCCAGTACGAGGGCACCGTGCTCTCGATAATCAAGGTTTCCTTGCGCGCAAACGGCTCGGGTCCCCCCAGCGCCAGCGTCTCGCGTCCGGCCAGGGTGGAGCCCGACGGGTTCGTGACACCGCCGAACACGCGCTGGATGCCGGCTTCAACGTTGCCCCAACCGTCGCCCATATACGTCCAAAAGGCCTCGGCCAGCGGGTTGCCGCCGGCACGCGGCAGGACGAGTGCCAGAAACACCACGCCGGTAATCAGCAGGGCGCTCACGAGCAGAACCGTGGGCCCAAGCTCATCCGAGTAATCGGTGCGCGTGTCCTCCCATCTGGCTTCAAGCGAGGCCAGGCGCGTGTGCACGGTCAGCGCCAGGGCCGCAATCAGGAAAATCGCAAACGGCGCCCAGTCGGGTCCCACGTAGGTGACGTTGACCGCGATCGCCAGCGTGGCTGGCGCGACAGCCAGAAAGGCATTGCGCAACCGGAAAGCCGCCCAGGCCGCCGTGTACCCCATGCCCCAGGCGGCCATCGTCATCCAGAAAAGGAAGACCACGTTGTCGCGGCTGGCCTGGAAGGCAAAAGCAGCCTGGAACCAGGATTCGAGCCGGAAAAACAGGTCCTGCAGCAGCCCGGCGCTCTCGCCAACGGCCGAGGCCAGCGGCTGTTCGCGCACCAGGTTTCCGGCCTGCCGCAGCTGCACCCATTCCACCGTGTCGCCAAAGAGCAGCACGAAGTTCCGAATGCCGTCCAGGGGTCCGGGAAACGCCTCGGAGGCCACGATGTAGGCCACACCCAGGTCGCTGACCAGCCCGATCAGGATGATCCAGGACGACGCCAGGCTGCTGCGCGACAGTGCAAACCCAACGAGAATTGCCACTACCGCCACCGCCAGGAGCACCTCCGTGCCCGGCGCCCAGCCAACAGTGTGGATGCTGACAAGCGGGGCCAGCGTGGCCGTTGCTATCAGGATCAGCGGCAGCCACGAGGTGCGGGGCAGTTGCAGGGCGCGCGCCAGCATACGTGGGCGGCTTGCGGCGGCTGCGGTCATCCCGGCCTCACGCCGGAGCGAGCGTGACGGGCCGCCGCTGGGAGCGTTCTAACTCCGCGAGGTTACGGCCGTCCGCGCGGATCAATTCGAAGCGCATCCCCTGGTCGACGCCAACGAAACCAATCCCGGCCGCGCCGGCCGCCTGGTTGAGTCCCGCGTTGGACTCTCCAGGGCCAAACGTGGAGGCGTCAATCGCGATGGCCAGCGGATAGATCGCGCGGTGGCCAAGCTGGGTGAGACTCGTGAGCCACCGCGCATCGGCCGAGGGCGTGATCGCGACCAGGCTCGTGCCGCGCCCCAGCCCAGCCGTGCTGGCGGAAAGGAAGTCATGAAACGGCGCCGTACCGGTGGCGTGCACGACCGCCAGCGTCTCCAGGATGCGCCACAGTTGCTTGAGGCCCTTCTGCGGCTCGATCAAGTGTCGCCCCTGGCGGCTCAGCGCAATGAACCCCACGGCCTTGTTGTCACGTACGAACTGATGGGCGAGCGACGAGACGATTTTGACGCCATATTCCTCGGTGGATTCATCGCCGTGTCCTGCCTGCACCGACCGGTCAAGGTCCAGCGCAATCCATAGATTGGCTGTTGGCTCCAGGTCGAACTCCTTGACCAGGAGCTGCTCGCGCCGCGCGCTGGAGAGCCAGTGGATGCGCTTGAGCGGGTCGCCGGGCTGGAACTCTCGCAGCCCCCCCGCATCCGATGTGACCTGGTGGGTTCGGATAGACGAGCGTGAAGTGCCCACCATCGACCCGGCGGGGATTTCCACGTCGGCCATGACTGAGATCGGTGGATAGACCACGATCGTGCTCCGGACGTCGAGCCGCCGCTCCGAGGCGAAGATTCCAAACGGATCGCCAATGCGAAGATCCGTCGGTCCGAGACCGTAGAGTCCGCGACGGTTGGCGGTGCCTCGCGAAGTCCAGCGCTTGCGCTGGCGCGGCCCCAGGCTTTCGGCAACGGACGCCTGGTAGCCGGGCAGTTCCGAGTGGTCGTCGACTTCCACGAGCAGGATCGGCAGACGGCTGGTATTAACGAGCTCAAAGTCCTCCTGAACGTCGTCGCCCACGGTGAATTGATGTCCGCGCAGCCGTCGGCGTAGCTCCAACGAACGCGCCGCGTTGCGGGTCCACACGTACGAAAGGATGACGAGACCACCGAGCGCGTAAAGCAGCCAGTAGGCGATGGGGGACGTCGTGACCATGGCGGCCACCACCAGCACGCCCAGCAAAATGACGATTGACGGCCGCTGGAGGCTTACTGACGGTCCAGCTTCGGACGGCGCGTTTGCCAAAGGGCCTCCACCGCCCGTCTCAGCGCCTGGTTCGTACCCAGACGACACTGCCAAGTTCGATCAGTATGCGCGGTACGGCGCGCGCCCGCCTAGGCGGGTGGTCCGAAAGTCGCCCGAACACGCGGCCCATCCCGCATGAAACCGCGATCGATGCCGCGCGTGCACATCCGGAACCAGGTGCGTCGGCTACGCCGCCAGACCAAACCCCTTCATCACGGCGCCTACGATCGCCCCAGCCAGAATCAGCCAGAGCGAGTTGATCTTGGTCAAAATCAGGACGGCCAGGGCCGCAAGCGCTACCAGGATCGTTGGAACGTCGACAAGGGCCGATCGGCCAAGGAACACGGTCACTAGCGTCATCAAACCCACTGCCGCGGCGTTGACGGCGTCCAGAATTGGGGCGGTGATGCTGGATGCGCGCAACCGCTTGACCTGCGAGTGAATCGCGGCCACGAACACGAACGATGGCAGGAAGATGGCGACGGTGGCAACGATGGCGCCAGGCACGCCCGCGAGCAGGAACCCGATGAATGTCGCGGTGGTAAATACGGGGCCGGGCGTGACTTGCCCAATCGCCACGGCGTCCAGCAGCTGTGTTTCCGTCAGCCAACCCAGCCGATCCACGAAATCGGCACGCAGAAACGCGAGCAGTACGTAGCCGCTGCCGTAGAGCACTGCGCCTATCTTCAGAAATAGCAATGCCATGCCGACAAGGCTGAATGTTGCCGGCGCCGCGGCGGCCAGGTTCAGAGTTGCCAGCGGCGCGAACATCACGCCGGAGATGCGTCCTGTTAGCCAGCGCGGACGTTGGAGCACAGCGCCAACGGCGCCACCACCGAAGAGGAGCAGGAGCTCGTTAACTCCCAGCAGCCCCAAGGCGATGACTGCGGCTGCCACCAGCCCGGTTTGCCAACGACGCACAATCACGCGCCCCAGACCCCAGATGGCCTGCGCCACGATCGCGATGACGACCGGCTTGACCCCGTACAGCACCCAGGTCACCGCCGGCGTCGATCCGAACTCGACATAAACCCACGCGAGTACCGAGACCATCACCGCGGCCGGCGCGATGAACGCAATGCCGGCGCCCGCAAGTCCCCGCCAGCCGGCCCGCTCGCGTCCCAGATGAATCGCCATCTCGGTGGAATTGGGCCCGGGGATCAGGTTCGTGACGCCCAGCAGATCGAGAAACCGACGGTCGGTCAACCAGCGACGGCGCGTTACGAACTCATGCCGCATCATGGCAATGTGGGCCGCCGGGCCCCCGAAAGCGGTGAGGCCCAGGCGCAGGAATATCAGCGTGATCGCTAGCGGGCGTTCGATGCGCTCGGTCCTGGAATTTTGAAGTCGCCGAATTCATTGCCCGATTGCGCCGCATTCTGCACTAAGCTCTATGTCATGGATGCGGCGATGACTTTCGGCAGTCGACGGCTGCGGTCGGGCCTGGCCACGCTAACGCTATTGGTGGTTGGCCTTGCGGCCCTGGCCTGCAGCGGCAGCATGGAAACTTTGGCCACCCCAACGCCTACCCCCGAGCTCAAGTTTGAAATTGAGACGGAGGAGGTTGGCCCCAGCCGCACGAACGTCATTCTGATTGTCACAAACATCGGACTGACGGACGTGCTGCTCGAAACTTCCCTGACGCTTCCGGAAAGTGCGGGATCGGACCGTGACTACAGCCCCACGACGCGCGCGACGATCACCAACGAAGGCGGGCGCGAGGTTGGCGGCAGGGCGCGCGAGTCCAAGACCCTGACCTGGGTGCCCGAACGGCTGCGGGCCGGCGTCACCCTGCGCTGGGAGTCGGCCTTGCGCTGCCTCGTCGAGGAACCGATGCGGGTTTCCGCCCGGCTCACGTCCGTTGAGGTTGGAAATGTTCGCGAGGCGCACTTCGACGATTTAACCAACGAAGCCGAGGTGACCTGCCCGCCGCCGCGTCGACCGGGGAGCTAGCTGCCCGGAACGGCCGGCACGACGATCTGGGGCCGCGACGGCAGGTCCTCGGGACGCAGCGCAATTTCGGTTTCAGCGAGTCGCCGCACCTCACGGCCAACCAGGAATCCAGTCTCCGCCAGCGGCGAGGTTGGATGTCCGGGCAGTCGCGATGTCCGGTAGTGGATGGGAATCGTGAGCGCTGGTCGAATCTCGTCCATCGTTGCGGCCGCGGTCTCGCCGTCAATCGTGTAGAAGCCGCCGACCGGAATGAGCAATACCTGATGTCCGCGACATTGGGCCAGCAGGTTGGTGTCCAGCCGGTGTCCCAGGTCGCCCAGATGCAGGATGCGAAGCCCACCGACTTCAACCGACATCAGCGCGGTGCGCCCGCGTAATTCGCCGTGGGCCTCATCGTGGAAAGCTCCGCCGATCATCGTCAGGGTCACGTCCCCTAACGTCACGGTTCCCGGATGCCAGCCGCTCGCCGAGATTCCGCGGACGACCTTGGGGGCGCCCGATGCCAGCGCCACATTGTTGTGGTCGGCATGCTCGTGGCTGACCCCGATCAGATCGATCGGCGGAAGTTCGGGCACGGGATAGCCGAGTTCGGCGTGGAACGGGTCCAGCAGCAGCTGCACGCCAGCGGGGCTGCTCAGCAAGAAGGTTGCGTGGCCCAACCAGCGCAATCGGGTGGGCTCAGCGTCGGTCGCGGCATCGGGTTGGGCTGGAAGTTCAGATCTCACGACGTCCCTCCAGCGCCTGGGCGATTGTTGCCGCGTCAACGTACTCGATGTCCCCGCCGGTCGCGAGCCCTCGCGCCAGGCGGGTGACCCGGATGTCCAGATCGCTGAGTCGCTGGCGGATTTCCATGGCCGTGGCATCGCCTTCTATGGTCGCGTTGGTCGCCACCACAATCTCGCCGATGCCCTCGCGTCCGGCGCGACGGACCAGCAGGTCGATCGTGAGATCGTCCGGTCCTACGCCCTCCAGCGGTGAAATGGCGCCGTGCAGCACGTGATAGAGGCCGCTAAACCCTCCCGAGTTCTCAACGGCCACCAGGTCGAGCGGATCCTCGACCACGCAGATCAACGCGCTGTTCCGCGTGGGATCCTGGCAGATCGCGCACGGGTCTCCATCAGCAAAGTTCCGGCAACGCGTGCAGGTTTGAATGCCCTCGTGCAGCGACGAGATTACCGTTCCGAGCGTGCGTGCCTGGCTTGACGACCCGCGCAGCAGAAAGAACGCCAATCGCTGCGCGGTCTTTGTGCCGATCGTCGGCAGCCGTGCCAGCTCCTCAATCAGCCGCGTGACCGCGCGCGGGAGCGGGTCAGCCACGCGCTAGCCGAGGCCCGGAATATTCAGCCCGCCGGTCAACCCGCCCAGTTTGCTCTTTGCCAGCGCCTGCGACTGCTCAATGGCGTCGTTCACTGCCACCATGAGCATGTCGGCCAGCAATTCGGCATCCTCGGGATCAACGGCTGACGGGTCGATGTCGATCGAGACGATCCGCTGGTCGCCGGTGGCAACCACCGTAATTGCGCCACCGCCCGCCGATGCCTCAACGGTCATTTCCTGTAATTCGTTCTGAACCTTTTCCATCTGCTTCTGAAACTGCCGGAACATTTTCATCGACATGGGTCAATCTCCCTGGTTGGAACTGCCGGTGAGGGGCGTGGCCCCATACTCGCGCATCGCCACGCGTACCACCGGATCATCGTCGACCGCTGTCCTGGCGGAACGGGGTCTGCCTGGCGCCGAAACGTTACGTTGTTCATTTCGAACCTGGATCGGACGACCAAGCACGTGCGAAAGCGCCCGGGCTACCTGGCGCAGCGCGTCGGGCTGCTGGACACGGTCGAACAGGAACCTGCTGCGGTACCCCAAAGTCACGGTGCCGTCGGCGAAGTCCACGACCTCGGCTTCGCCCGCGTAGGGAGCGATTTCGCGCGATTCCTGGCGGATCTCCGACACCCACTCGTCCTTGCGAGCTGCAATTATGGCTGCGGAGAGTTCGCCGTCGCTGGTGGCGGCGTGCCGCGTGGGGGCGACCGGAGGCGGCTGAGGCGGCACTTCGGTTGGGACGGCCGGCGAATCAGCCACGCGCGCCGGCGGTGATGTAGGACGGACGACTTCGCGGGCCTGGCTGGTAGCCGGTGACGCTGTCGGCGCCTCCAAGGGATCAGTGATGGCGAGCACGGCTCGCGCGAACGCCAGCTCGAGTTCCAGCGTGGCGTCCACCCCGGTTCGCGACGGCGGATCTGGCTCCGCGAATACTTCCAGCGTGCGCACGATGTCGCGCAGACTCGAGCCCGCCGTGCGCTGACTGAGTTCGAAGGCCTCGTCCTCGGTCAGGTGACCCACGGCGCTTGTGTCGGGACTGGTCTTCATAATCAATATGTCGCGAAGGATGTCGATGATCTGCTGGCGCAGGGTGTTGGGACTGGTGCCGTCGTCAATGGCCTTTCCAATCGCCTGCAAACCAGCGGCGGCGTCGCCGTCGATCAGCCGCCCCAGCAGTTGAATCACGGCGTCCCGCCCAGTCAATCCCAGCATGGAATTCACGGCGTCGGCCGTGACGTTGTTGTCGCTGTACGCCAGCGCCTGGTCCAGCAGGCTCACGGCGTCGCGCGCGCTGCCGCCGGCATTGCGAGCCAGCGTGTGCAATGCGGCTTCGTCGATCTGGGCGCCCTCGGCTTCAGCGATGGCGCGGAGTTGCGTCGTGAGTTCCAGCACCCCTATGCGGCGAAACGTCAGGTGCTGGGTACGCGACCGGATTGTGGCCGGCACACGGTGCGGCTCGGTTGTCGCCAGCACAAACAGCGTCTGCGGCGGCGGTTCCTCCAGCGTCTTCAGTAGCGCGTCCTTCGCGGGCGGCGAAAGCTGGTGGACCTCGTCGATGATGTACACGCGGTAGCGCCCTGCCCCCGGAGCGAACTGGGTGAGCTCCCGAATCTCGCGAATGTCGTCAATGCCGCGGTGGGAAGCCGCGTCCATTTCGATCAGGTCCAGGAACGATCCGTTGGCGATCGCCTTGCAGTGATCGCATCTGCCGCAGGTTTCCGCCTGGATGCCCTCCAGGCAGTTCACGGCCTTGGCGAGCAGGCGGGCCGCGGTGGTCTTGCCCGTGCCACGTTCGCCCGAGAACAGGTAGGCATGGCTGAGGCGGTTGTGGACCAGTGCATTCTGGAGCGTGCGTACCACGTGCTCCTGGCCAACCAACTCGTCGAACCTCTGCGGTCGGTAGCGGTTGTAGAGAGCCTGAAACGACGGCGGACGCGACGCGGCCACGGGAGCCTCCCGGCGTGACGTAAGCGCCATGATAGGGATTGAGGCCGCGCACCCGCCGTCGAACCGACCAGCAACGCCTTACCGTCGGGCCGCGGCTCCGGCCAGGTGGACTCGCGGCGCCCGAAGGGGGCTTCGTACCGCTGCTTCCTCTCGGACCTGACGGGGTTGGAAGGCCTTCGTCGCACGAGGCCCGGCGTTCAATACCGAGCGTCGGCGGCAGACACATTGCGGACGACCCTCAGGCGGGAATTCAGCCCGCTATAGCGGATTGCGGCTGAAGGGCACCGCTAACTCCCCACCTAGCGCGGCCTCCTGTCGATGGTGGCACGCGCCTCCGAGCCGGTCAATGGCGGCCTGACTACGCCGCTGGGCCACACCCGCGGACGCGCGATCACTAGAATGTCGGCCGTTGGCCACCTCAAGCCGGAGGCCCCTGTGCCGCCGTTTCGCATCGAATTTCGCAGCGACACTCAGACCACACCCACCGAGGAGATGCGCGCGGCCATGGCGCACGCCGAGGTCGGCGACGACCAGGCGGGTGAAGACCCGACGGTCCGGGCACTTGAAGACCTCGCCGCCGAGATCTTCCGCAAGGAAGCCGCCCTGTTCGTAACCAGCGGCACGATGGGAAACCTCGTCAGCCTGCTGACACTGACTCAACGAGGCGACTCGCTCCTGGTCGATCCGGAGTCGCACGTGACTCTTGCCGAGGCCGGCGGGTTCGCCACGCTGGCCGGATGCAGCCTCATCCCCATTGAGTCGCCCGGCTTTCTTACTGCCGAGGACATAGAGCCGTACATCGCGCCGGTAACCACCCACTCGCTCAATCCGGCGGTCATTTGGACCGAGAACACGCACAATCGGCGCGGCGGCGTTGCCTGGGGTCCCGACGTCATGCGCGAGCTCGCGGCGCTGGCCGGGCGACACGGACTGCGGATACACATTGACGGCGCTCGCATTTTTAACGCCGCCGCCGCCCTTGATGTGCCAGTGGCCGACTTGACCGAAGGCGCTGACACCGTGCAATTCTGTCTTTCCAAGGGTCTCGGCGCACCCTTCGGATCGATGATCGTGGGATCGCGCGACCTGATCCTGCAGGCACGCCGAACCCGCCAACTCGTGGGCGGCGGCATGCGGCAGGCCGGCATGATGGCGGCGGCCGGCGTGCTGGCGCTACGCGATGGACCAGGGCGTCTGGCGGACGATCACCGGCGCGCCAAACAGCTTGGCGACGTGATCGATGACTTGCCCGGACTACGCCTGGTCTCGCCGGTCTACACCAACCTCATCTTCGTCACCTGGGATCCAACGGTGCTTGACCTGAATGTCTTTATCGAAGAGGCGGCCAGGCGCGGTGTGGGCGTCGGCGGTCCTCGTGGCGACATGTTCCGGCTGGTCACGCACCATCAGATCAGCGACGCGGACATTGACGAGGCGTCGGACGTTCTGGCCGCGGCCGCGGATGCGGCCGCCGTGGCCTCAACGCCTGCATGATCAAGAGCGGCCAACTCTGCCATGACGTAGTAAATTAGGCTCGGCTGGATGTGAACGTGCTGGCTTCCCTGTCGTTCACGCGGGCGAGCTGGCCGTGAGAGGGTGGTTTGATGGCTAGGGGTTTCAGACGAGCGGTCGTGCTGCTTGTCTCCGCAATTGTTTTCGTTCTCGCCGCATGTGGTGATGGCGGCGGCGCTGTCAGCGAGGTGGTTCGGACCGTCCAGGTCGACAGGCCCGTCACTGTTGAAGTCGAACGGGTAGTGACTGTCGAAATAGAGAAGCCGGTTGTTCAGGAAGTCGTCCGAATTGTAGAAGTCGTGAAGCCCGTTGACGTCGTGAGGGAAGTGCAGGTTGAAGTCGTTCGGGAGGCGCAGATGCTGCCCCCGTTGATCATTGGGCACCTCAACGCACTTACTGGTTCCTTGTCCTACTTCGGTGTTTCCCATGGCAACGCCGCCGATCTGGCCGCGAGCCACGTCAACCGCGCCGGTGGCATTCAGGGTGGCTCCGTCGTCATCATCAGCCGCGACACGGGCGTGAACCCGGTGCAGGGGGTCGATTCGGCACGCGCGCTGGTGGATGTGGAGAACGTGGCGGCGATCGTCGGCGCGTTGGCCAGCGGTGTGACCATTCCGGTCGCCACCTCGGTCACGGTTCCGAACAAGACGCTCCAGATTTCGCACTCGTCGACCGCGCCGAGCATCACCGCGCTGGACGACGACGACTTCCTGTTCCGTACTACCGTGTCGGATGCGGCACAAGGCGTAGTGCTGGGCCGCCTGGCCTGGGAACAAGGCTATAAGACCGCCGGGATCATGTACATCAACAACGCGTACGGGCAGGGTCTGGCCGAACGGTTTACTCAGACCTTCACGGAGCTTGGCGGAACGGTCACGGCTTCGGTTCCACACGAGGACAGCCAGCCGACGTTCGCGTCGGAACTGGAGAAGGCCACTGACGGCGATCCCGATGTGCTGGTCACCGTCAGCTATCCCGGGCAAGCCGAGATTTACCTTCGTGAGGCCCTGGAAGGTGAATATGCCGACACGTTTCTCTTCGTGGACGGCGTCAAGTCCGACGACATGGTTCAGGCCATTGGCGGCGGCAAGCTGGACGGGACGCTGGGCACCGCGCCTGGCGCTCCTGACAGCCCTGATCGACAGGCCTTCTATACCGCCTACACCTTGACGTTCGGCGTGGAAGCGCCGCAGGAACCGTATCTCGCCGAGACGTACGACGCCGTGGTGTTGATTGCGCTGGCGGCCGCCAAGGCCGGCACCACGACGGACTCCGTGGCCATCCGCGATGCCCTCAGGGACGTGGCCAATCCGCCTGGCGAGGTGGTTGGTCCGGGCGCAGGCGGGATTCACAAAGCCCTGCTGCTCATTGCCGACGGCCAGGACATCAACTATGAGGGCGCGTCTGGTCCCGTGGACTTTGACGAGCACGGCGACGTGTCGGGGCCGATCGAGGTCTGGACAGTCGAGGGTGACGCGATCGAATCCACCGGCAGGTTTGAACTGCCCTAGTCCGCAGGGCGCACCGTACACACCGCGGGGGGCGGCTCACTGAGCCCCCCCCCGCGCTCGTGCGGAACCAAGACCAATAGGAACCAGGGGGGATGTCTGCTGGACGACCGATAGCCCAGCGATTCTTGCCGGAGAACCCCACCGGACCCAGTCATGGCCATCAGGGCCAGACGCTTAGTCGCGGCAAACTAGAGGGTGTCTGGCTGACCCGATGACTCTGCGTCGCTCATTCTGTCCACGCGCCGCCGCCACTCGCCGAGCAATCCGGCCGGCCGCAACAGCATGATGACGACGATGAGCACGCCAATCATGAGCAGCCGGAAGCTCGGGTCGGCCAACACTCCCGGAAGAAACTGGGTGCCGGCCCAGACGCCCCACACCACAAAGGCTCCCACCACGGCGCCGACATTGTTGCCCGAGCCGCCCACCATGAGCATGGCCCAGATAACAAATGTGGCGAGCAGCGGATCGAAGGTCAGCGGCGAAAGGAAGCGGATGTGATGCGCGAAGAGCGCGCCCCCGACACCCATGATCATGGCGCCGAGGACAAACGACTGGAGCTTGAAGTAAAAAACGTTCTTCCCGCTCGCCGCCGTCGTGACCTCGTCCTCGCGAATCGCCCGCAGCACTCGGCCCCATGGTGAGCTTACGGCTCGCTGCACGGCCACGAAAAGGATGCCCAGGATAATCAGGACGACGACGACGTACAGATAGTCGTAGTTCTCGGGCGCAACCAGATCACCCATGAACTTGGGGATCCGATATAGTCCTTTCGAGCCATTGGCCGCCCACTTCTCGTTGAGAAAAAACAGCCGAACGCTCTCCGCGATTCCAAGTGTCGCCATTGACAGGTAGTCATCATTCAGACGCAACGTCAGGCCTCCAATGATCAGGGCAACCACCCCGCTGACCGCCGCGGCTGCGGCGATAGCCAGGAAGAACCACGCATCGAAGCCCAGGCCCAGCAAGCCAAGCTGAGCCAGATTGCCGCCGAATATGAAGTCCTCGAACTGGGCCGCATCCGGAGGTGGAGACGTCAATAACGCCGCCGTGTATGCGCCGAGTGCAAAGAAGCCGGCTATACCGATATTGAATAAGCCGGTGAATCCCCAATGCACATTGAGACCCAAGGCGAAGATTGCGTAGATCATCGCCATGATGGCGAAGCCAATCAAATAGTTGATGATTCCGATCAAGTCCATGACGGCACCTTACTCTCGAGCGTCTCCAAAGATGCCCCGCGGCCTCGCCAGCAACACCCCGATCATAATGGCGAAGGCTATGGCTGGCTTGTAGCTGGGATTTATCCATTGCGTGGAAACCTCCATACTCACGCCTACGACAAGGGCGCCCACCAGCGCACCATAGGGATTTCCTACTCCGCCCAGGATTACCGCCGCAAACAACGGTATGAGAAACTTCCATCCCATAATCGGCAGCAATTGCGCCTGTGTCACCGCCAGCATTACCCCGGCCACGGCGGCCAGGGCGCCGCTGACCGCCCATGTCCACCAGATGACGTGCTTGGTGTTTATTCCGGTCACGCGTGCCAAGGCGGGATTATCGGAGGTAGCGCGCATGGCCTTCCCCATCTTTGTATGAGTGAGCAGGAGGTAAACCGATGCCACGAGGAGGGTGGCTACCACGGCGACAAATATGCTGTCAGGAGGAACGCGAACGTCCATCGGGAGGTGAAAAACCTGACGCGATTCTCTGGGATAGTGCTGTGTGTCCCCGGACCAGATCATCTGGACGAGCCCACGAATGGCGATGGCCACGCCCAGGGATGCCATCAGGAGAATGGCGGTGCTGACGCCGCGATCCCGCAATCGTCGATAGATCAGGACATCGAGCGCGATCGCCCCGGCTGCCACAACAATCGCGGAGAGGGGCAGCGCGACGATTACGGGCACGCCGAACGTGAACGGTCCCAAGCCCGCGCCTTCAAGCCCAATCCGTGGAAGTAATCCGTCGACGATGAAGAAGGCTACGTAAGCTCCAAACGCCATGTAGTCGCCGTGAGCAAAGTTGCCGAGCTTCAGAATGCCGTAGACCAGGGTGAGCCCGATGGCCCCGAGGGCGATTATCGCTCCCAAAATGATTCCGTTGACCACGAGGCCCATCTTGATGAACGGGAGAAATCCGAGCGCCGCCAGCCCGGCGACAAGAACGACAGTTAGGCGGCCTGGCGACCACGCCAGTCTGAATCGCCTGGTGGCGCTCTCCGAAGCATGGACTTGGGTTTGCTGTTGAGATCGAACTCGTTGCATTTGCTCTGGTCTAGCCTCCGAGATACAGGCGGCCAACGTCCGGGTTGTCGAGTAACGCCGGACCGGTGTCATCCAACTGGTTGGCGCCGCCGGAGAGCACGTAGCCTCGGTTGGACATACGTAGCGATTCCCGGGCGTTTTGCTCCACGAGCAGAATCGCCACGCCGGTTTCGTTGATCTGTTGAATGCGCTCGAAGACCGTGTGCACCAGCACCGGCGCCAAACCGGCGGAGGGCTCGTCCAGTAACAGGAGCGCAGGGTCCAACATCAAGGCTCGGGCGATTGCCAGCATCTGGCGCTGACCGCCGGAGAGCGTACCGGCCTTCTGTCGTGCGCTACGTCGCAAGTCAGGAAACAGCCTAAGCATGTCCTCAATGCGTCCGCGGTAATCGTCCGTTCGCACGAACGCGCCCATTTCCAGGTTTTCCCGGATCGTCAGGGACGGAAAGACATTGTCCGATTGCGGCACGTAGCACAAGCCGCTGCGCACGATTTGCTCGGGATCGTGCCTCGCAATGTCTTTCCCTCGGAAGCGCACCGCGCCTGCCTTGATGCGCACCAGGCCAACAATAGCCTTCATAAGCGTGGACTTACCGCAGCCGTTGGGACCGATGATTGTGACTATCTCGCCCGCATTCACCGTGACCGACACGCCATGCAGAATCTCGGTCTCACCGTAGCCGGCCACGACGTTGGATGCCTCAAGCAGGGCCATCGACCCGTCCGCCCAAGTAAGCCTCCAGCACGCGGGAATCTCGCTGAACCACAGGCGGCGGACCCTCGGCGATCACGGCTCCGTTGGCCATCACGATTACTGGATCGCACATCGTCATCACGAATCGCATGTCGTGCTCAATGATCAGGAACGTCACGTCTCGCTCGACGCTGGCTCTGAGAATATTGGCCGAAAGATCTCGAAGCAGGGTGCGGTTGATCCCGGCGCCCGGTTCATCCAGCAGCACCATCTTTGGTTCGGCCATCAGAGTCCGAGCCAGTTCCAGGAGTTTCTTCTGGCCGCCTGAGAGATTGCCGGCAAATTCGTTCGCCAGGTGCGAAAGATTGACTAACTCCAGGACGTCGAACGCTTGATCCTGTATTTGCCGTTCTTCCCGAGCGACCTTCCACGGCGTCAGCCAGCTGGACCAGAGGCGCTCGCCGGACTGTCCGGCAGGCGCCAGCATCAGGTTCTCCAGCACGGTCATGCGCCGCAATTCTCTTGGAATCTGGAAGGTGCGCATCAGACCCAACGCAAACGTCTGGTGCGGTCGCAGCCCGCCGATGGGCTGTCCGTCTAAGAGGATTTGGCCGCTGGTCGGACGAAGCGCGCCCGACACCAGGTTGAACAGCGTGGTCTTACCGGCGCCGTTTGGACCGATCAGTCCCGTGATCGTCCCGGGCATTACATCCAGGGTGCAGTGATCCACCGCTCGGACTCCGCCGAAGTCCTTGACGACGTTCCGTACCTGAAGGATGGGCGGCGACTCGTTCAAACCGTACTGGCCGTCATTCTTGGACCGCGCTGGCATTGCATTGGTGGGTTGCCGCGAGCCGCGATACTGAATCGCCGCGTAGCATATACCAGATGCGTACGGTTAATGTTGGTCCGCTGCAGGCGCTGTACTGGCCAACGACGGATCTCAAGGCGTCGCAGACCCTTCTGGCCGTTCACGGCATATGGACCGGCGCCCACGTCTGGCGCCAGCTTGGGCCCTACCTGGCGGCGCACGGCTACGCCACCTACGCCGTGTGGCTGCGGCATCACCAACCGGGCGCCGATTACTGCGGGCTCGAAGCTGCGGGACTCCGTGACTACGCCGAGGACGTGGCCCAGGTCGTGCGGGAGTTGGACGGACCGGTGCTTCTGGGGCAAAGCATGGGCGGGCTGGTGGCGCAGATTGCCGCCACCCTGTCCGAACCGGCGGGGCTGTTCCTGCTGTCCAGCGCGCCGCCCTTCGGAATCCCCATTGTCCCGCGCCTGTCCTTCCTGATTCCCGGCATCCGCAACTTCCTCGGCCGACCATTCGATTCCAGTCCGATGCACGCATTCGCCGAAACGGTTTTCCTCGAGCGCCTCAGCCCGGCGCAGCGCGCGGAACTGGCTGCTCAAAGTGTGCCCGAGCCGCGTCGCCTTGCCCGGCAAGTCGCTTTCTGGCCCCCAGTCGTCAGACGCTCCCAAATCCGGTGTCCGGTCTTTGTCGGCGCCGGCGATGACGATCCCGTGATCGTTCCGTGGGTTACCCGACGACTAGCGGCGCGGTACCGCGTGATCCCGACCTTTTATCACGGACGCGGACATATGCTGAACCTCGAACCTGGCTGGGAGTCTGTGGGCGATGACCTGATGCGCTGGATGGAGCGCTTCGTCGCCTGAACTAAAAAGGAGTCGGAAATGACGAACCGACCGCTGGGCACAACAGGCATGCAGGTCAGCGCACTCACGATGGGATGCTGGGAAATTGGCGGCCTGGCCTGGGGGCCGATGCCGGCGCCAGAGGCCGCGGAACTGGTCACCGCTGTCGCCGACGCCGGAATCACAACATTCGACACGGCAGAGGCCTACGGCAATGGCCGTAGCGAAGTGATTCTTGGCCACGCCCTGCGTGACCGTCGCGAAGAGGTCACGCTCATCTCAAAGACAGGCTATTTGCCGGGTGTCGACGGCGCGCAAATGCTTCTGGACGAGCAGCCGCAAGACTATCGGGCAACCTCAATCCGGCGGGCGTGTGAACTCTCGCGCCAGCGGCTGCAGACGGACTACATCGACGTCTACCTCCTCCACGATCCGCCCATGGAGGTCGTGATGCGCGAGGAGCCGTTTGCAGAACTGCGGCGTCTTCAGGATCGAGGTGAGATTCGAGCCTGGGGCGTCTCCTCGAGTCCGTCGGTCGCGGCTGAGGCCGTGCGACGCTGGGGTGCGCAAGTCGTCGAGGCGCCGTTCAACGCTGCGAGTCCGCAGGCGGCCGCCGATCTGTTTCCGGTCGCCGCGGCGTCGGGCGCCGGAGTTCTGGCGCGCAGTCCGTTCGCCAGCGGCAATCTGATTCTGAC
>JAKZUJ010000033.1:0-4239 GCA_047516685.1 Chloroflexota bacterium
TTCTGGATGTAGCGCACCGCATACCCGCGGTATTCGAGATAGCGCCGGATCACGTCCATGTGCACAAACATGAACGCGTGTCCCAGGTGCGGCCGGTCCTTCGGCGTGATGCCGCAGACGTACATCGTGACGGGATCGCCAAGGGGCTTGAACGGTTCTTTATTCCCGGTGAGCGTGTTGGTGATCGCGAGCGTCAAACTGGGGAATCCTGGCAGGCGAGCGGCAGCAGCATTCTACGCAGGAGCCTGAGCGGAACCGCGAGCGACCAGCACGACGGCGTGGCAGGCCACGGCCTGGCCGGCGCCCACGGCGTCGACGCCCTCGTTGGTCTTGGCCTTGAGGCTGATACGCGTGGGATCCGCTCCCAGCGCCGCCGCCACGCGCTCCCGCATGGCATTGGCAAACGGCGAGATCCTGGGCCGCTCCAGCACGATGGTCAGGTCGGCGTTCACCAGGTGCCAGCCGGCCCCTCGCAAGTCGGCCATCGTCTCGGCTACGAAACGCGAACTATCGGCGTCACGGTTGGCGGGGTCGGTGTTGGGATAGCGTCGTCCGATGTCGCCGCCGCCGGTTGCGCCCAGCAGGGCATCCACCAACGCGTGCATCGCCACATCCGCGTCCGAATGGCCAACCGCGCCGCCATCCGGGGTGATATCTACGCCCCCGACTCGCAGTGGCCGCGCGGCGCCCAGCCGGTGCAAGTCATAGCCGTTACCCACCCGGTATTCGGGGATCGCGTGCTCGGACGGAGGCGACACCGGCCCGTCCTGATCGGCTACCAGTAGTCCTCGGTAATGACCTGGGACTCGCGGCCCTCGGTTTCATATCCCTGGTCGGCCAGCACGCCCTTGGCGTCCGCGATCATGTCCGGGTTGCCGCACAGGTAGACGGCCGATCCCTCCAGCGTCAGCCGCTCCTGAAGGGCGGCCAGCGGTTCGTCGGCCAGCCAGGGTTCCACGCGTCCGCTCATTTCCTGGCCGCAGATCAGGCGCACGGTGTCGTTCGCGCGCCCGCGGCCCATGCCGTCCGCGAAGTTGGGATCGCTGTCGGGCCGGCTGACGGTAGGGATGTACACCAGCCCGAAGCCGGGATCGGCGGCCATGCGCTCCAACTCTTCCCGATATCCCAACTGATCCGCGTAGGACACGCCGTGCACGATGGTCAACCGACGGTCCACCTGGCCGGTCTCCTGGTAGCCACGCCAGGCGGTACGCGCCATGGAGACGAACGGCGCCAGCCCGGTGCCCGTGGCCACGCACACCGCGTCCGGCTGGCTGGTTCGAGAAAGCGTGAATCGTCCGGCCGGGCGTTGCATGTAGAGAATCTCGTCGCCCGGTTTGTGCTGCCAGAGCGTGCCCGTGAACACCCCGGGAGTGTTGGACCCGTCTTCCAGCGCGTCCCGCACCAGGATCACGTAGAACTCCAGGTGGTCCCGGTCCAGCGGGGTGGAGGCGATGGAGAGCTGACGCGGCCGCGGGTCCTCTCCCGGTTGGTCCCAGAAGGCGAGCAGCGTGTACTGGCCGGTCTCAAACTCCGGTAAGTCGCTGCCGTCCGGCCGCCGGATTGTGAAGATCGCGATGTCCTTGTCGTCCTGCAGTTCCCAGCGGTCCAGTACGGCCCGTTCCATCCGTTCGCGAATGTCGCGGCGCTTGCGCGTTGTGCGGCGTGGCGTGGTCGGGGCGGGTCGAGCGTCGGACACGCGGAACTCCATAGTGGGGCAGGTAAAGAAGGCGCCGCGCCAGCTAACAGCGCGCAACGGGAAGCGCTCAATAATACGCGCCCGGGGGGCCTTGCAGCTTCGGAGTCTTCGGGCGCCCTGCCTATCGTGCGGGCTTCCTGGCATACACCAGCGCGCCTCGTTTGGTGAGCATGAACGGCATCGGCGCGGTCTTGGCGAAGTTCGCGGCCATTTCGGGACTGGCCCCACGGCCGAGGGTGTATTCCAAGAGCACGTCTCGCGTGGGTAAGTCGGACAAACGGTTCATCCCACCGCTCGACTTGGAGGTCCGTGAACACCTGTCCGACGAGATCAAGGGCGTTTTCGCTATTGAAACTGGCCGGACCGCGACTCGGCAGCACATCCGCCAGTTCCGGGTCATTGTCCCGGCTCGGGGCCGAGACGGCTATGAGGCCGCCTGGTTGCAGAACGCGCCGAATCTCCGCCAGCACGACGGTCGGATAGCGGAAAAAATAAAGCATGCAGAGCGCCGCCGCGGCGCTGAAGGCGTGGCGGTGAAATGGCAGACATCGCGCATCCGCCCGCGCGACGTTTGCGTGGATAGCCGCGCGCGGCGCCAGTTCGGCGGAGAGATCGACACCAACCGGTTGGATGCCCTGGGTCTTGAGCAGGGCCGAGAGCCTTCCATCCCCACACCCCACGTCCAAGGCAAGGCGGATGCCTTCGGCATGGAAGCGCCGTGCGACGTCCGCGTGCTCCGATTCCCCCAGGGCATGACGTTGCAAGAGCTCGCGCTCACGCCGAAATCGCGCGACACGCGCAGGTAGTGACCACTCGGATGTCATAGGTAGGTTGGCGATCACTGACAGTCGGCAGCCCGTGGTCCGACTCTAAGTTAACTCCGCCTTCCACGCGCGCGCTGCATTGGCTTGGCAGCGAAGTCGCGTGGCACCGTTGGCAGTGCTACACCCCGCCGTTGGCCAGGGCCAGAGCCGTCAGCGACCAATCGCAGAGGTTGGCCAGACGCAGCGGCAGCGGCCACCCCCGCCCCCAACCCTCAGACGCCACATCGAGCGAGGGAACGGGGATGCGAGCACCGGTTGGCGGGGTCGGCGGATGAGCGGCGCCGTGTGGGACGGGGTAGTGGAAGCAGGCGCTTGGACTGCGGGTGAACGGACGGCGCGGGGCGGGGGGAGTCGGATGGCGGGGGGGTGACGGACAGCGCCGCTCTGGGACACAATGGTCGCCGTCGTCCAAGTGCGACGCGCGGCGGTACGGTGGACGCTGAGTCAGTACTTGACCATGCGGGGGGCAGGCTATGAGCGAAGACGGGACCGAAATTGATGATGTAAAGGAAACAAGGTCTATCAACCACGCTATCGATCTTTACTTGGGATCTACATATCGCTCCGACATAGTTGATCGGGCGCTAAATTGGAGAAAGAAAGCGTCTCCGGAGGCGCGGAAGTCACTCAGGTCGGTCATCAATACGAGCAACTTCAACGTGCAGGGCTTTCGAAGCGCAAGCGCCTACAACGCACCGTCAGGACGTCTGCTGCATCCGATCATTGAGCACATGCCAATGTCCAACAGCCTTTCCGCCGCAATTTTGAGAGTCTGGATCGAATCACACGAAACGCTGCATGCAGAGGTCGTCGACCATCGTAAGAACTCTGACTTGCCAGTCCAGGAATATGTTGCGGGTCGTCAGTTCCCAGGCTTGTGGGATTTCGACGAGTGGCACCACGAAACAGATGTCTTTGTCGAGCGTAACGATAAACACCGTGAGGAAGACGTAGCGTTGATGCTCAGCTGCGTATCTGGAAACATGCCGGTGCCACCTCTTGATGATCCGGATGACGAGGACGTCCCGCCGGAAGGCAGCATATTTCCGTATTGGGTCGAGTACCTGAAGCAGCTTCCGCCCGATGCGCCGGAATGGCAAGAGGCCGAGGATTTCAGTTCCCAATTTAGGGAAATCTGCCAGGCAAAGGAACGAGAGGCCGAACAGGAGCTGGCGACCGCATTAGCAGAAGCTATAGCATATGTCAAGAAGAACTTTACGGATGAACTTAGGTACCTGGAGGCGGATATCGACGCATGGTCGGCGACAGACACCTCCAACCTGGCGGACCCTGCCAAGACGCTGCAGATCGTCGAACAGCTGGGCGCGGTGCTATTCGAGTACTGTACGGTTCGACTCCAGGCGCCGACCCGGGGCGAGGAAGACGCCCGACGCGCGAAACGGTCAGAACTCGAGCCGCAGATACTGTCGCTCATCGACCAGATCAACCGTCACATGTCCGGCGACTGGAATCCCAACGACCCGCGTCCGTTGGAGTCGGATACCGGCGAGCAGGCGCCCGGCGAAGGTTCTGAAAGCGGCTCAGCCGATGGAGTTGCCAGCGACATGTCGGAATCCGGCGTTCAGGCGGATCCCGAGAACTCGGGAAGTGTATGCGCTACTGATCAGAGTCCTGAGAACGACCACGCGAAGCTCCAGTCTGAGAATGACTTGCTCAAAGGCAAGCTGAGAGAAGCCGAACGCAACGTCGAATCGT
>JAKZUJ010000034.1:0-21690 GCA_047516685.1 Chloroflexota bacterium
ACGGCCAGCGACGGCGCCGTCACGCCGGAAGCGCTGGTTCAGATAGCCGAGCGCCTTGGACTGGACGTGCTAGCCGTGACCGATCACGACACCATTGACGGGGCGCTGCGGGCGCGGGACCACGCGCTGGCAACCGGCGCGCGGGTGAACGTGATCGTCGGCATGGAAGTCACGACCCGCCGTCAGGACCATATCGTGGGCCTCTTTCTGGAACGCGCCGCGCCGATCTTCCGCTCCGTGCCCGACACCGTGGACGCGATTCAAGCGCAGGGCGGACTGGCGGTGGTGGCGCACCCATTTCTGGGGTTGCCGTCGTCTATTTCAGTCCGTCGGCTACAAGCTGCGCTGCGACATTGCCGGTTCGACGGAATCGAGGCCGAAAACCCCTACATGCGGCAAGGCTCGCGCGATCGGCTCTCGGCGTTCCTTCGCGACCACGGCGAGGGTGTGGGAGCGCAGATCGGCGCCAGCGACGCGCACTTCGGCGACCTGGCCAAGGCCATCACCCTCTTCCAGGGCAGCAGCGCCGACGACCTGCGCCGGGCCATCGAGGAAGCCTCAACCATCCCCGCCGTCAGTCGGGTCCGCCACCCGCGCCCCAGCCTGCGCGCCCACCTGCGGAACCAGTACCGCAGCCTGCTCTGTTTGCCCGCGATGCGTGCCGGGATTCTCTGGCGGCAGTGGCGGGCCAAGTAGCGCTCTGCTTCCGGCCGCACGCCCGCCTGAGCTACATGACGCCACGCATCCTCCGCGATGAGCAGCGACGCACGGTCACTGAAGTCAGCCTCGCCGGCGAAGTCCGCGATTTGTTCACGAACCCGCACGTCGTCCCGCTGGCCAATCAGTTTGGCCATGATGATGGACCGGCGATGGCGTCGGACTTGCGCTGTTCTCGTAGTTCGGCGCCCTTGCCGCTAGGCGTGGCGCTTGCCATTGCGCCCGACTTCCAGCTTCCGCCAGTGATAGACGCACTTTCTGATCTCCCGGCGTCCGAAGCGAGCCATTTGCTGACTGGCGTTGCCCTTGCCCCGGGGGAGCACGCTGATCTCCTCGCATTCAAAGCCGCAAGCCTCGGCGATATCGGAAAGGATCAGGTCCACCGGCACTTCCTGGCCGTGGTACTGGACGTTGTCGTTCACCATCACGACGCGTCCACCCGGTCGGGTGATTCGCGCCAACTCAGCGACAACGACGGCCATTTCCAGGAAGTAGTTCTCAACGAGTTGGATCACGTTGGGATTTCCCAGTTCGTGGCGCCTCCGGCGGAGTTCGTACAGCACCTCGGCTAGCGCGGCCTGTTCTGAAATAGCGGCCGTTGCACGCGCCAGCACTTCCGGCCGGGGGTAGTCGCGGTTGAGCCAGTCGGCTTTCGAACGGTTTTCGACCGTGGCGCTCAGCAGCGACTGCCGCAGCTCGCTGAATCCCGCCCGGTCGTAGCCGAGCCAGGCCAGCTCGAGCGCGTAGGTGCGCGTGTAGTCGTAGCGGTTGGCATAGGGCGGGGAGGTGATGGTGAGGCCAAACGACGCATCAGGCAGTCGTGCGAGCTCGTGGAGCGCCGAGCCTAGGATCAGCCGTGGAGGCGTACCCCCATACACACGGGCAAGTTGCGGCGCGTCCGACGCCATCTCCATCAGACGACGCTCCAGCGCCGTACTGAGATCGGGGATCGGACCTTTGTGCATGGCGCCGCGCAGCTCGCGCTTGCAGCGCGAGTCCCAGCGCAGGTATTGCCCGTCCTTGCGGGTGTAGCTCACCTCTTCCAGCACGCTCATGCACGCGACATCGAGGATGGTTCGCAGCACGGGACTCTCGAGGCTGACCAGGAAGGCCCGTGCTCTGGCAAGAGCATCCTCGGTGGAGCTTGGGAAGGCGTGCCGCGTGATCGGAACGTGCGGAAAGCGAAAGCCCACGGGCGCGCCGTCTCTGCGCACGGCATCAAGCAGCGCCGCGCCTCCAGCTGCGATCTCATCGTGATCTGTCTCATTGGCCGCGTACGCAATCGCCTGCGCGGTTCGTACGCCGACGGGCATGATCTCAATAGCCGTTGCCTGACGCCCCGCGCCGCTGGCTACCAGGGCGGTCGTTCCGATGCCGGCAAAGGGGTCCAGCACCGGCCCGTCGGCTTCGCCTAGCGCGTCCCGAACCAGATCGGCGGAAAAGCCCTCTTTGTAGCGCAACCAGCGTAGCCCTGGCTGCGTCTTATTCGCCTGATACGACACCAGGCGGCGAGTCAACTCCGGACGCACGATCAGGCGTTGCGTAAATCGCTTCCGCAGCGCGCCGCGCCGCGTTGCGACGGAGGAATGCGGCGGAAGGAGTCCCTGCAGTTCGGCCTGGACGGTTGCGGCCCGCAAACCTACCCCTCCCTGCCCACGACGGTTGCGAGTGTTTACGGCTCGCAGTGGCCTTGGTGCAGGGCTAGACGGTGCCTTCGGCCGGGCGGGGCTTGGGCCTGGACGAGAGCTTGTAGTCCGGCGCCTCCGCGGCCTCCCCCTCCAGCGGCTCGGCCTTGGACAGCGGCTCGGGCACGTCCGGCAGGGTGGCGGCGGCCCGACCCTGGTGTTGGTCGATGAGCAACGTGAACTCCGCGGCGTCCAGCGTTTCCACTTCAATCAGGCGCTCGGCCAGCTTGTCCAGCAGATCCTGGTGGCGCGAGAGGATGTCCATCGCGCGCCGGTGGGCGTCATCGATCAGGTGGGAGACCTCGGCGTCAATGTCCTCGGCCACTCGCTCGCTGTAATTGCGCTGCTCCGCAATGTCGCGACCCAGGAACACCAACTCCTCGCGGCGGCCGAAGGCCCGAGGGCCCAGCTTGGGCGACATGCCGTACTGCGTGACCATGCGACGCGAGGTCTCGGTGGCCTGCTGAATGTCGTTGCTGGGGCCAGTGGACATTTCGCCGAAGACCAGCACTTCAGCCGCATGCCCGCCCATGATCATGGCCAGCATGTCCTCAAAGAACGACTTCGTGTAGAGGTTGCGGTCTTCTGGCGGCTGCAAGCGCGTGTAGCCGCCCATCTGCCCACGCGGGAGGATGGTGACCTTGTAGACGGGGTCCGACCGCTTGAGCATATGAGCCACCAGCGCGTGGCCAATCTCGTGGAAGGCGGTCACGCGCTTCTCCTGCGGGCTCAGCAACCGGCTCTTGCGCTGCGGGCCGGCGATCAGCCGGTCGATGGCCTCCTCGATCTCGAACATGCCCACCACGGAGCGGTTGCGCCGCGCGGCCAGGATTGCAGCCTCGTTGAGGAGGTTCTTCAGGTCGGCGCCTGAGAATCCCGGCGTCTGCTTGCCCACGGTCTCGAGATCCACGTCAGAATCAAGCGGCTTCTCGCCGGCGTGCACTCGCAGAATCGCCGCGCGGCCGCGGATATCCGGCAGGTCCAGTGTCACCCGGCGGTCGAAGCGACCCGGGCGCAGCAGGGCTGGGTCGAGGACATCGGGACGGTTCGTGGCGGCCAGCACTATGACCGTCTGCTCGGACTCGAACCCGTCCATTTCGACCAGAATCTGATTGAGGGTTTGCTCACGCTCGTCGTGGCTGCCGCCCAGGCCAGCGCCGCGCTGGCGGCCGACGGCATCGATCTCATCCACGAACACCAGCGAGGGCGCACTCTGCTTGGCTTTCTCAAAGAGATCGCGCACGCGCGAGGCGCCGACACCCACGAACATCTCAACGAACTCCGAGCCGCTGATGCTGAAGAACGGCACCCCGGCCTCACCGGCGACAGCCTTGGAGAGATAGGTCTTGCCTGTGCCCGGCGGGCCGACCAGCAGTACGCCCTTGGGTATTTCAGCCCCGATTTTGGTGAATTTCTCGGGGTATTTCAGGAACTCGACGACCTCGGCCAGTTCCTGCTTGGCCTCGTCTACCCCCTGCACGTGTTTGAACGTGACCTTCGGTCGGTTGGAGGTCACCAGACGCGCGCGGCTGCGGCCGAAGCTGAGCGCCTGCGAGTTGGATCCCTGAGCCTGCCGCATCAGGAAGATCAGCAGCCCGATAAAGACCAGCAGCGGTAGTACCGAGGTCAGGATGCTGATGATCGTGGGGGCGTTGCTGGGCTCGTCGAACTCGACCGTGACCTGCTCGCCTCCGATATTGATCCCGCGATCAGCCAGCTCACGTCCGACGTCGAAGTTGTCGTCGACCACGGCAGTGATCGTTCGATCGTCCACAGTGGCGGTAACGCGTGTAGAGCTGAGACGAATCTGGGGACGGGCGCCGCGATCCGCGGCGGCCTGAACATCGGCGAGCAGCGTGGAGATGGGCACGTTCTGCTCGCGCGGGCTCGGATTGAACATCACGAACAGCACAACCAAAATCCCCACGGCCAGGACGATGTACATGAAGCCGTTGCGTACGAGTCGGTTGTTCATGGAAGGGCAGCCTTTCGTCCCGGGACAGAACGAGAACTGCGCTGCGCCGTGTGAAAGTCTTCAATTGTATCAGCGGTCATTCCGCGCCTGACCTGAATAACTGCTATGGAGCAAGTCTAGAAACACCCGTCCCAGCTTCCGTAACGAAACCACCAGGCGGGTCTGCCAGGGGCAGCGGCGCCCACGCCATCTCGATGGTTAGCACTTCAGCGGCGCCCGGCGCTGGACGGTGCGCGGCGCCAACCGTGACGTCCGGAACGCAGGCGGGCCGATCATCGACGGTCACAACCGGCGTGCCTTCGCGCAGTGCCGCGGGTACCCGGCGTCGGCGCAGGAGCCGCATAAGGTCATGCGAGCCTTCGTCAATTGGCGACACGATGCCGTCACCCGGGCGGGGTGTGCGAACGGCCAGCACCGCGCCCGGCGGCGGGACGGCGATCGCCTGGATCGCGCGGTCGCGATCCGACGACTCTCCAGTCGGCGCCCGCCGTACTCTGATGCGGCCAACCGCTAATTCGACATCCGAAGGCACGGTGAGCCTCACGGGCGCGCGCAACGGCCGATCGCTCACGCGGGCGTTGTACAACGCAATCGCCCGGTCCCGCACGTAGGCCCAGCGCCCGGCCGGCAACTGAATCCAGCGTCCCGCCGTGTTGTCGGCCAATGCCCGTTCGAGTGCCCGCCACACGGACGCGCCGACTTGGCGGCCTGGCTGGTGTCCATTGGCTCGCAACGCCGCGTTCAGCACGTCACGCAGCGGGCCGGCGGCTACGGCACGCCGGTCAGGAGCCAGCGGCATGCGTACTCCGCGGGCGGATTGCACCGTTGGCGCCGGTTGCGGCGCCGCCAGCCCGCCGGCGCGCTGCAGCGCCTTGCGCGCCCCGGGGTAAATGTCGTCCAGCAGGGGAAGCAGTTCATGGCGGACGCGATTGCGGCGAAACCTGGGAACGTCGTTGGCGGGATCGCGGTGAATCGGCAGGCGGCGGGCCGCCGCATAGGCCTCAATCTGTCCGCGCCAGACTGTCAGCAACGGACGCAGGATCCATCCGTCATCCGGGCACATGCCGCGCAGCGCATCGGGCCCGCCGCCCCGCGCAAGGTTCATGAGGATGGTCTCTACCTGGTCGTCAGCCTGATGTCCGGTAGCCACCCGCGCGACTCCCAACGTCACCCCCGCGCGGTTGAGAAAGTCTCGCCTCAGGCGGCGGGCCGCCATTTCCAGGGACTCTCCCCGAACCGGGGCGGGCTGAGCCACGCGCTCGCACGTGATCGGCACGCCTCGTGCGCGGCAGGCGGCCACCACGGCGTCCGCCACGACGGCGCTGCCTGCGTGCCAGGCATGGTCAAAGTGCAGGGCGTGCAGCGCCGGCCCGCCGCGCTCCCTGGCCGCCAACAGGGCGTCGAGCAGGACCACTGAGTCCGGGCCGCCCGACACGGACACCGCCAGCAGGTCGCGCGCGGTCAGGCCGGCGGTAACGACCGTGGCGCGATGGACGGTGTCCCGGACCAGGCGCACGGCCTGCGGCGCGTCCGCGCGGCTAGCCGCTGCTTCCGAAGCCACCTCGTGTTGGGGCATCGGGCGTCTCCCGTTCATCCCAGGCAGCCACCGCGACGGACACGAATACGCCCTGCGCAATTCGCTCGCCCCGCTCAACGACTACTGGACGGTCCGTCAAGTTCCAGACGTCGATGTGAATCTCGTCCTCCGGCCCAGCGTAGTCCTGGTCGACGATGCCGATGGCGTTCGAGAGGCGCAGGCCCTTGCGGGTGGGCGTGCTGCTTCGCACGGCAACCAGGAGCATGAAGCCGGGCGGGGTCGCCACAATCAGGTTCGACGGGATCCTGGCCGTGCCGCCCGGCGCAACTTCGGTGGTTACTCGGGTCGTGAAGTCGAACCCCACCGAGCCTGTCGTGGCGTACGTGGGCAGCGGCAGCGAGGGATCGACGCGAGTGATGGGCACGCGCATGGTGAAGCAAGTCTACGCCGCGCGCGGAATGCTCAGCCGCCGATGAACGCCTCCAGCCAGGCGTTCACATGGCCGAACCTCACGGGCGGCGGCGCTTCCGGCGGCGGCGGAACCACCGGTACAGGTGTCGCCAGCGGCGCGCTGCTCAGATCGTCCATGATGACAATGGCCCGGTCGCCGGGATCGACCAGGCCCAGGTCACGCTTGGCGACTTCTCGCAGCGCGGGCAGCGAATTGGCATAAGCCAGCCGCTCGCGCAGCTCCACGTTGCCTACTTCAACACGTTCGATCTGCGTATTCAGCTCTTCAATGCGCTCGCTGGCGGCCACGTAGGCGGGCGAGTTCGTGGTCTCCCGCACGATCACCGCGACCAACGCCAGGAGGCCAATCAGCGCCAGGAGCTGGCCCAGCAGGCGTGCGCGATCGTTTGTTGGAGATGTGGCCGGTGTTTGCATTACTCGACCGTCACCGACTTGGCGAGGTTGCGCGGCTGATCCACGTCCAGTCCGAGACAGACCGCGATGTGATACGCGAACAGTTGCACGGGGATGACGCCCACGATGGGCGCGATCAGCGGCGGCGTGTGCGGCACCGTAATCAGCTCCTCCGCAATCCCAGCCTTCAGATCGTCCCCTTCGCTGGCGACCAGGATCACCCGACCATTTCGCGACCGCGTCTGCGCGACGGCGTTGAGCGTCTTGGCCCGTAACTCGTCATCCAGCGCCAGCGCGACGACCGGGATGTTTGGCGCTACTAACGCGATCGGCCCGTGCTTGAGTTCGCCGGCAGCAAACCCCTCGGCGTGAATGTACGAGATCTCTTTGAGTTTGAGCGCGCCTTCCAAGGCGATGGGATAGGCCAGCCCACGTCCCATGAACAGAAAGTTCGTCGCGTCGTGGTAGCGGCGAGCGAGCTCTTTGATCTGCGGTTCAACTTCGAGCGCGCGCGCAACCGCCAGGGGCGCGTGTGCAATGTCGGCCAGTCGGCGCGCCAACCTGTCTGGCGGCAAAACGCCCCGCTGCTCGCCCAGGTGACAGGCCAGCAGGTACAGCGTTCCCAATTGGGACACAAAGGTCTTGGTGGCTGCCACGCTTATCTCGGGTCCCGCGTGCAGGTAGAGGGCGGCGTCCGCGGTACGCGTGAGCTCGCTTCCGACCGTGTTTACCAGCGCCACCACCGGCGCGCCCGCAGCCTTGGCGCGTTCCACGGCCAACAGCACGTCGGCCGTGGCGCCTGATTGCGAGATGGCAACCACCAGCGTCCGATCAGAAAGCGGACCGGGCGCGTAGGCGAACTCGGAGGCAATCTCGGTCGCGGCCGGTACTTCCGCCAGTTCTCGCAGATAGCGGGCGCCGACCATGCCGGCGAAGTTCGAAGACCCGCTGGCCACAATCACTACCCGCTCAACGGTTTGCGCCTCAACCGGAAGCCGGAAGTCATGCAATCGAAGTTCCGCCGGATCAAGCGTCACGCGCGGACGGATGGTGTCGGCCAACGTGTCCGGTTGTTCGTGAATTTCCTTGCGCATGAAGTGCCGATGGCCCGCCTTCGCCGCTGCCACGGGGCCCCAGGGAACAGTGATCAGGCGGCGATGGCGCGGGCGGTTGTTGAGGTCCTGAAACTCAGCGCCGTCGCTGCGCAGCGTCACGACCTCCCCGGCCTCCACGACTTGCAGGTTGCGGGTGTGCCGAACCACAGCCGGCAGGTCGGAAGCCAGGAAAGCTTCGGAAACGCCGTGCCCGACCACCAGGCCGCCGGCCGAACCCACGCGTCCGCCTACCAGCAGGTCCGGCTCGTCGGCCGCCAGCGCAAGTACGGAGTGCGCGCCCGCCAGGCGGCGCAGCGTGCGCCCAACCGCGTCGGTCAGCGACTTTCCGGCATCACGCTGGACGCCGATGAGATGCGCGATGACCTCGGTGTCTGTCTCCGAGGCAAACGCGTGACCGTCCGACTGCAATTCGGCGCGAAGCTCCGCCACGTTGTCGGTCATGCCGTTGTGGACGATCACCAGTTGGCCCGAAGCATCGGCGTGAGGATGCGCGTTGCCGTCGGTCACGGCGCCATGGGTCGCCCAGCGCGTGTGCCCGATACCAACTGCCCCACTCATCAACTCTTCGTCGACCAGCATCGCCAGATCGTCGATACGACCGGCCTTGCGACGGACGCTGAGGCCATGCGGCGTGAGGACAGCCAAGCCCGCGGAGTCGTACCCGCGGTACTCAAGGGCGCGCAGCCCATCCAGAATGGCTGGAGCGGCCGGTCCATCGCCGATATACCCAACGATGCCGCACATGGCGCCGTTCTCCGGCCACAAGGCCTCAAAAGGGCCCCAAGGCCCGCGGAACCTGCGCCTCCCCTGCCACGACAATACCGGTCACCGCGCACCACGGCAACGGACCAACGTCCCGCAAACGGTGAGCGAGCGCTAGCCCGGCGTTTCGGCGTCCTGAGGCAATGCGTCGTCTCCTGAATAGCTGAGAAACCACGCCAGGGTGCGCGAGATCAGGTCCACCCGATGCGCCGGCTCGGCGATTCGATGGAATTCGCGCGGGTAGCGCACGAACATGGTATCCACGCCGGCGGCCTGCAGGAGCGCGTGGAGTTCCAGGCCTTGGGCAATCGGCACACGCCGATCCTCGGCGCTGTGTACAACGAGCGTGGGGGTTGCAGCACCCGCGAGGTGCTGCACGGGCGAACGGTCGCGGATCAGGTCGCGACGATCCAACGGTGAACCGCCGAATTCCCAATAGACCCAGCTGGGAATGTCGGTCTGTCCAAAGAAGCTCTCCACGTTGGTCACGGCGTTGACGGCGACCGCCGCCACAAACCGCTGCGTGTGTCCGATTGCCCAGGCGGTGAGATAGCCGCCGTAGCTGGTGCCGGTGATGAAGGCCGGCATGGCCTCGTCGCCGTCAGTCGCCACCCAGGTGTCGAGCGCCGCCAGGCAGTCCGAGTAGTCGCCGCCGCCCAGGTCCAAGCGGTCGGCGAGTAGAAACTGGCGACCGTAGCCGTGGCTGCCGCGGAAATTGGGCGCCACAACCGCGAATCCGTGTCGGATTGCGGCCTCGATCTCCGGCCGGTACTCGTCGGCGGTTCGGCTGTGGGGTCCGCCGTGCGGCCACAGAATCACGCCCGCTGGCCCGACGGCGTCGGGAGTCAGCGCCAGGCTTTCAATTGAGACGCCATCGTCCTGGCTGAATCTCCAGGTGCGGGCCCGCGCGCGGCTCGGGACGCCGTGGTGCGCTGAACGCCAGCGTGAACGCCCGTCCGGTGTCAGCAGTTCAATTTCGGGCGGAACGGTGGCCGCCTGCGTGACGCAGGCAATTTCGCCGCTGTGCAGGTCGACAGCGGGCGCGGAGGCGTGCGGCAGCTCAAGTGCAAGCGGCGCCGGCGGCCGATCCTCGCAGGCCCGCATGAGCACACTGCGCATGCCGTCCATTACGGCTACGATCCAGGATCCGTTTGGCGCCGCCGCCGGCGGCGCCTCGGTGTCCACGCCTCGGTCGAGCCCCGGGGTGAGGGCTCGCTGGTTGCCACCACGGACGTCGACCGTGGTGAGCTCCAGGTTGACGGAGTGCGGCCCCAGCATGGGTGCGGCCAGGAAGCCGATGCGCTGCCCATTCGGGGAGACCGACGGTGCAATGGCGGCGTTCGGCCCGGTGACCAACGGATGCTCGGACGACCCGGACGCATCGGCGCACCAGATCCCAAACGGCTGCGTCAGGTTTGAGACGGCGCCCTCTTCGCGTCCGCTTCGGTTCGAGACGAACACGACGGTTTGGCCGTCGGGCATCCAGGCGCCGGCGCCGCTGTGATAGGCATCCGTGGTCAGCGGGCGCGGAGATCCGTTGCCATGGATGTCGTGGACCCAAAGGCGAATACGTTCGACCTCCCCAAGACCGTCTCCGTCATTGCGCGGATTCACGGCGGGGTCGGACGGGCTGTCGGGCGACGGGGCGTAGGCCGTGTAGAGCAGCAAGTCGCCCGTTGGCGACCAGGCAAACGTCCGGAAGAACGCGTGCGTTGCCAGCCGACCGTGCGGGGCCGCCGTGGACTCAATCTGGCGCCGAGATCCGTCTAGGCCGACGACGACGATGCAGTCGACCTCGTCATTGGATTCAACGTAGGCGAGGTGGGCGCCGTCAGGCGACCAGGTTACCGGCGGTCCGCTGCCTGAGATGTCGGTGATAAGCCGTTCGGTCTGTAGGCGTTCGGCGTCCAGGATCCAGATTTCGTTGGTCGTGCTATTCGCCCCGACGTCGGGAACGGCAACCGTGTACGCCAGGCGTTGTCCCTGGGGCGCCCAGAGGGGTCGGCTGGCTGTCGGCGCTTCGAACAGCGCCCGAATAGTGGCGTGATCCAGGTCCACGGCAGACATCACAGCCACAAGCTACGGAAAGGCCACGCGCCTGAACCCGAAGCAGCGCGGGCAGCGTGGTGGGCGGCCGCTGGGGCGCGCCGGCGGTCCAGCGGGATCTACGCCCGAGCCTTCACACACGGGACACTTCCGCGAGAGCAAGCGCCGCGGAAGCCGCCACAACAGGCTGGAAATGCGACCGCCGCCGGTGTAGCCCGGTGGACGCCCCTGAGACCCTGGACCGGTGGCGCTCACGCCACGGCCGGGACGCCGCGCCGTAGACCGCGCCCCGGCGTGGCGCCGGTGTGGCGACCGTGGTCGACCACGATTTCACCATTGACGATCACCATGTCGATTCCATCCGGGTACTGGGTCGGATGGTCGAACGTAGCGTTCGACCGCACTCGCAGCATGTCGACGAGCACCAGGTCGGCGGCCATGCCGGGATGGATCAGTCCACGGTCGATCAGGCCAAAGCGGCGGGCGGGAGCGGAGGTCATGTGGCGGATCATTTCCTCCAGGGATAGGGCGCCCCGCTCGCGCACGAACCGCCCAAGGAACCGCGGATAGGTGCCGTAGGTGCGCGGATGCGGTGAGCCGCCGGTAAGCAGCGCGTCGGTTGAGCAGATGTGGGCGGGATGGCGCATGGCCATTTCGAAATCGGCGTCGGTGGCCGAGTTGTGGATCACCGCGGCCACCACGCCGCGTTCAGCGCGCACCAGGTCAACCAGCAAGCTCTCCGGCGCGATGCCGCGTTCAGCCGCGATATCGGCAAGGAAACGTCCCTCCAGGTCACGATTCGCGGCCGATGGGACGCTGGCCAACCGGACGTTGGAACCGTCAAATTGCCGCGCGCTGTCGGAGCTTCGCATTGCCGCCTCGATGCGCGCCCGTGTTGCCTGGTCATCCAACCGCGCCAGCATGGCCGACACTCCGCCGTCCAGCGCCCAGTCCGGGAATGAAAAGTGCAGCAGGGTGCTGCCGGCGGCCCAGGCGTAGGTGTCGAACGACACCGAGACTCCCAGGTCGATGCTCCGGTCGGCCTCGTCGTGGTTGACCCACCAGCTGTTGTCGAGGCTGTTGAAGTGCGAGATGTGAACCGGGCAGTTCGCGCGACGGCCGATCTCCAGCGTCTCGCGGATGGCCTGGCGCATCCCCAGCTTGTAGCGCATGTGTGTGACGTAGGGGGCGTTGTATCGCCCGGCCACTTCGCTGATCGCGGCCAGTTCGTCCGTGTTGCTGAATGTGCACGGCGCATAGTCCAGGCCGGTGGACAACGCCGCGGCCCCATCGCGCATCCCGTCGTCCACGATCTGGCGCATTTTCGCCAGTTCCTCCGGCGTGGCCGGGCGGTCCTCCCAGCCCAGCACGGCCGCCCGTACGCAACCGTGAGGGATGTGGTGCGCGACGTTGATGGCAACGCTGCGGTCAAAGCTGGCCAGCCACCCGCCGACGGTCTCCCAGGGACCGTCCACGTCCGGCTGGCCGTTGAGTGCGTCGAAGTAGTCCAGAAAGAGTTGGCGGTCCTTGGCGGCCAGCGGCGCGTAGCCAATGCCGTCAAGGCCGGTCAGTTCGGTGGTGATGCCCTGCCGCACTTTCGGCTGGTGGTCCGGGCGGTCCAGCAAGAGCAGGTCCGAGTGGGTGTGGACATCAATGAAACCGGGCGTCAGGACTCTGCCGGCGGCGTCGATCTCGAGTCTGGCCGCATCCTCGACGCGGCCCGACGCCACGATCATCGAACCGTCCACGGCCACGTCGCCGCGAATGCCGGGCGTGCCGGCACCGTCCACAATCAACGCGTCGCGAATGCAGAGATCGTGCATCAGATCGTCAGGCGGAGTCGCGCAGGTGCTCGGCATCGTAGTCGGCCGCCGTACCGGCGGCGAATGCTCGCAGCCGGCGCACGGCCTCAGCCTCGGCCGCCGCCAGGAATTCCACGGCGATGTCAGCGCCGAAAATGCGTCTCCCCGTCGCCGCTCGCGCTTCGGCCTCGCGGGCGGAGTCCGTGGCGCTCACCTCGAGCCCATTGATGGCGACAATGGAAGGGCGAAGCTCGCCAAGCGGCATGCCTGGGTCGATGGCGCTCACCCCAGCCGCCTTACGCTCAAGCAGTCCTGCATCGGCAATCGTTGTCAGACGGTCCGCTCGAAAGCCGGCGAGGCGTCGAAACGCCCCCGCCAACCCAGGGGGCGGTATGGGAGAACCAGCCTCTATCGCCCACGACAGACCGCCAATTGCCGGACCGTTCCCCTGGACCGCATGTTGGCCAAGCCGGGCCACGAAAACTTCGTCGGCGGCCAGGTGGGTCAGATACCCGGCCACGAATGCGGCCTGGGCGTCCGTGAGCGACGCCGGGTCGGCAAGCTCCGGGTAGGCGCGAAACAGTCGACGCGTGGCCATTCCCCAGGTTGTCGGATCGCGAAAGTGGTAGAAGTGGGTCGCCTCGCGGGCAGCTTCGTTGCGTACGCGCGCGTCGGGCGCGATGGCGCCCGCGTAGTAGGCCGGCCGCGAGGTGCACACGATGTCGCGCAGCGCGTCCGGCGCCTGCCGCAACGCCGCCAAGGCCACCCACAGGTGAGCCCGCTGTGTGGCCAGAGACGACCTCCAACGCGGTGCGCTGTCACAATGCCGCCAAACTGTGGAGATTGTAGGAGGCGGGCCAGGTGGCAATACACGCCGGACATACCGGAATCGTCGTTCAGGATCTGGACGGGGTCGCGCGGTTCTACACGGATGTGATTGGTCTGTCCGAAACGCGCCGGATGAGCCGCGAGGGCGCGTCGCTGGACGCGTTGCTGGACCTAACCAACGTGCGGCTGGAGGTCATGTTCCTGGGCACGCCGGACCGGCCGGCGGCGATTGAGTTGCTGCGGTACGTTCGGCATCCGTCGGCGCCGATTCGGCGGCAGCCCAACACCCACGGGCCCAACCACGTGCATTTCATCGTGGATGATCTGAGTCCTATTCTGGAGCGCCTGTCGGCGGCCGGGATTGAGTCGATCGGCGGTCCGGTCGCCTGGTTTGATACCTGGACACGGGTGCTCTACACCCGCGACCCCGAAAACAACATCGTGGAACTGACGGAGATTCCCGAGGGGCAGCCGATTCCCTACGCGCCAGTCACGAACTGAAACGCTCCGCGATTGGTCACGGCTCTCTCGAAGCACAGTCCGCGCGACCGCAAGCGGCGCTGATCCACTCGGCGTGCTTACGCCGCTACAGCCTCGGCCCTGCCGGACTCCATGGAGGCCAGTACCGCGTCCTGCACGGCGGCCGCCTGAGCTGCGAGACCGCAATCGAGCGACTGGCCGCGCGTGAAGGCCTCCACCGCCCGAACGTGGCCGGCAAACGGTCCGTCCAGGTCGAGCGGTGTGCTGGCGGCATCGTCAAGCCGGAGAACCGCCGAGGCCCGTCCGTCGGCGTGGATCGAGCCATTGGCGCCAATCAACATGGCACGGTCGAACGGCCGCCCGCCGGCGGGCGCGGCGCCCACGTCCAGAACCGCCGTCGGACCTCGGGCGAACGTCAGGATGGCGGTGGCGTAGTCGGGGCCTTCGCCGCTCAGGGCCTGGCCAACCGCGTAGGCCGTAACGGCCGGGCGGCCCATCAGGTCGAGGACGGCAGCCACCTCGTCAATGAGCCCGCCCGCCCATGCCTCGGCGGCGGCCGGCGCCCACCGTGTCCAGCGCAGAAAGCGCGGCGATCCGATCCGGCCGGTGTCCAGCGACGTTCGCAGAAGGCCGTGCGGCGAGCGGTGCAGGGCAGGCGCCAGGACGCAGGCGTTCTCGCCGCACGACGACCGCAGGGCCGACAGCCCCGCCGCGCCGGCTGCCGCGGATAGAAACACCGCGCAGGGCGTCCCTGTGGCCGCGGCGACCGCGTCGTCGGTTGCAAGCACCAGCGCCTCCGCGCCGGTCTGCGCCTGCACCGTGGCGAGGTCAGGCGCGCCGGCAATGCGCCCCTGATCCGCCAGGCGTTCGCGGACATCGGCGTCGGGATGAACCACACCAACGATATTGAGCGTGGGCGCGCCGATCAGCGCGGCGGCAAGGTCGTCGGTACCGGGTGCGCCGGCGGCCAGGAGCAAACGCATCGGGCCTCGGGCTTGGAAGTCTGGTGTGGCTAGTGTGGCCGCCATCGCCACCTGACGGCAAGCGGCCTTAAACGTCTGACGGGGGCCTTGCGGCCCCCGTCAGGCGAATTAAGGCCTCAAGCCGGAGCTACGACTTGATTCCTGTCAGCGCAATTCCGCGTATGAACTGCTTCTGTGCGAAGAAGAACACAATGACAATCGGCGCCACCGAGACGATGGACGCCGCCATTAACATTTGAAACTCGGTGCCGTATTGCGTCCGGAACCACCGGATGCCAACCGCCAGCGTCAACTTCTCAGGCGTTTGAATGAAGACGAACGGTTCGAAGAACTCGTTCCACTTGCCGATGAAGTTGAACACCGCCACGGTGGCGATTGCAGGTTTCGACAGCGGGATCACGACGCGGAACAACACCTGTAGGAGGTTCGCGCCGTCAATCTCGGCTGCTTCATCCAGCTCCAGCGGCAGGGTAAGGTAGAACTGCCGGAGGATGAAGATGTAGAAAGCCTGCCCCCACAGGTCGGGCAGCGCCACGGGCCACAAACTGTCGAGCAGGCCGACAGTGCGGAACATGACGAACTTGGGCACGATCGTCACGTGGCCCGGCAGCATCAGTGTTGCCAGGATCAGCACGAACAGTTGGTTACGGCCCGGGAACTGCGTTCGCGCGAAGCCGTAAGCCACGAAGATGCTGACTAACGTCTGCCCCAGCATGCCCAACGCGACCAGGATGAGTGAGTTCACGATCCAGTTCGCGAACGGCCCGGTCTCCCACATGTCGATGTAGTTCTGCCAGATCCAGGGATCGGGCCAGAGCTGCGGTGGCTCTTCGAAGAGCTTGTCCAGCCGCATGAACGACGTGCGGACCATCCACAAGAAGGGGATGGCATACAGAAAGCTTCCCAGCCAGAGGACGAGGTAGGTCGTCACACGCCCGCCCGCGCGCATTGCACGAATGCGCCCCGGCGTACGAATGCGGACCGCACTCGGTATCCCGGAGGGATCCGACGGTTCTACGGTAATCGTTTGTTGCGCCATGGTCTCCCCTATTAGGCCCTTTCACCCTCGTAGTACACCCAACGTCGCGCGGTCATGAACTGCACGATCGTGAGGAAGAGGATGACGAAGAACAGAATCCAGGCGATGGCCGAAGCGTAGCCCATCTTGAAGAAGCGGAAGCCGTTCCAGTACAGGTACAGCAGCAGGAACAGCGTCGCGTCGGCCGGACCACCTTCGGTGATAATCAGGGCGGCGGTGAAGACCTGGAAGGAACCGATAACCGCCAGCACCATGGTCAGGAAGATCTGCGGCGTCATCATCGGAATGGTGACGTGGCGGACCTTGCCCCACCAGCCGGCGCCATCAATTTCCGCAGCCTCGTAAAGGTGCTGGGGAATACCCTGCAGGCCCGCCAGATAGATGATCATCGTGGTCCCCACGGACCAGAAGCTCATGATAATCAGTCCTGGCATCGCCCAGGTTGTGGACCCCAGCCAGTTGGGCGCCCGGACGCCCAACGGCGTCAGGATGATGTCCAGGAAGTTGTTGAGAAGGCCGTTGGGTTGCAGCACCCAGTACCACAGCACCGCGGTGGCGACGCCAGTGGTGATGGACGGGAGGTAGAAGCAGGTTCGGTAGATCGCGATGCCTCTGACCTTGCGGTTCAGCAGCCCGGCGATGATGAACGAGATGATCAGCACGCCCGGCACGTGGAACACGACGTAATACGCGGTGTTGTACACGCTCTGGACGAACCGAGTGTCCTCGCCGGACAGCAGTTGAGCGTAGTTCTCGAATCCCAGCCACTTGATGTCGCCTACGAGGCGCCACTGCGTGAAGCTCAAGAAGAACGAGAAGAAGAATGGCCCGGCAATGAACACGACGAACCCAAACAGCCATGGAAGGATGAACATGAACCCTTGGGTTTCCTTCCACGTCCAGCCGAGAATGCCGCGCCGGCGCCTGACGCCCAAGGGCGCACTGGCCATATCAGTTGCGGTCATCGCACCTCCTTATTATCCGAGCGTCAGGCCCCATGAGTCGCAGCGGGCCGCTCGGTCCCCCAATGGACGGCGCCTGCGAGAGCGGCGGCGGACCGTACTGCCATCGCGGGACGCACGTCAACAAGTGTGCGCGGATTCTACCGTTGCGCGCTCATGGCCGACATTAGGGAATCGCCGGGGTCTCAGCCGTTCACCGCGTAGCTAAAGCTCGCATCAACATCGTTGGCGAAGGACCACGAGTCTTCCGTCCCGCCGCACCGCACGACCAGACCGGGCGGCCCATCCTGGTCTGCCAACTGCCAGACAACGTCCGCATCCTCGCCATAGACGAACGCGGCGGCGCTCCAGAAGGCCTCGGCCGTGACCTCGGTGATCAGCGTGCTCCGCAGGTCGCTGGCTGGATTGCCCGGCGAGCGGGCCGTCAACAGTCGCGCACCCGACAGCGGTGCGATGGCGACTGTCAATGTCGTCGGGGCCTCGCCATTCGTGGGCGCCTCCAGCCGAACCGTGGCGCCCTGCGCGGCCGGCCAACCCAGCGCTTCGCTGAGATGAGCGTACGAAGCGTTGTCCGGCAGGTTGGCCGCGCCGGCGGTCCCAGCGGGACAGCCCGTAACGTCGCCCTCATGGTGAAACACCACGTGCGCGCGGCGCGCGACGGGCGCCTCCACGCGAGTCAGCACGATGAAGTAGCCGTGGCGCGCCAGCACCACCCGGCGCGCGTACACCGCGGCGTACGGCCCCTGCTCCCACAGCACCTGGGCGTCGGCGATTCCGAACTCATTGCCGGCCACGGGCCGGTAGCGCAAGGCCTCGCCGGTGGCGGGCGGCTGCGCCTCGCCTTCCAACAGGATGGTGGAGTGGCTCAGTGTGTGGCGGTACCACGAATCGTTGATGGCGATCCCGTAGCCCGGCGTCCCCAGATCGGCGCTCCAGCGCCGCCCGCCGCCGAAAATGCTGAGCGCCAGCTTGTCGGCGTGGCCGTGACCGCCGCCGTGCGGCCCGTACTTCAGGAGCAATTCGCCCGGTGAACCGTCCGGGAGTTCAGGCCGCAGCACCGCGAAACCGCTCGCGGCCTCGTTGGACTCCACGAGCGGCGGCTTCGTGGCGTCCGACACTTCGTCGGGCCCGTACAGCAGCGACTCCACGTTGGCGCGGGCCATGGTGCGGTAGGCGCGCGCCAGCACGGCCTCGAACTCCGGCGCGCCGTACCAACCGGCGGCGATTTCGTAGAAGCCGGGACCGTTCGGGATGCCATGCCCGACTTCGTCGGTCACGCGCGAGTGGTACCAGCAGTCGTTGATCGCCGGCACGTGGTCGTCCGGAAACGCGATGCGCAGCGGCGCTTCAAACATCCGGCGCATGGTCGGGTTGCCGAGCGGATCATTGGGCAGTCCCTCACGCGCCTGCGCCAGATACAGCACCGCTCCCAGGGTGTAGTAGTGGTAGCTGGACGCTCCCTCGTACCAGTGGCCGTCGTCCAGCACGCCGCGCGCCAGCTGATCCGTCAGCCCGTAGGTGTCGTCAATGACGGTCCGCGCCAGGGCCTCGTCGCCGAGCGCCGTGCCCAACGTGGCCAGCGCGGCGTTGAGCCAGTTCTCGTAGTTGTGGATGCGGGGAGTTCGCTGCGCCTCAATGTGCGCCGCCGCTTCCTCCAGCAAGCCAGTCCGCAGCCGCTCGCGGTCGGCGTCGTCCAGGCCCGGCCAGATCCAATGGCAGGCCCAGGCGATGGGAATGGCCCACACCGACTCGTCGAGCGCGGAGAAGGCGATCTTGCCCACGCTGGGATCGTTGCGCGGACTATGGACGTCCGGATAGATGGCGGCGTATTCGGTGAGAATCCGGCGCGCCGCGGCCAGGTGAGCCGGCTCGCCTTCCAGCCGCCACAGCAGGGCCAGGCGGTAGGCGCGTTGCGCCAGTCGGCGGTTGGCCGTCCAGAGCCACGAGTCGTCGAAGGGTTGCCCGGACCACACGCGGCCATCCACGGGGCAGGCGTGACTGGTTGGCGTGTCTTCTTCAAAGATCAGTTCCGCCGCGTGGTCGGGACAAAAGTACGAGTGGTAGTAGCCGCCATTGCGGGCCACGGGCCGCAGCGGACTGACCAGTGCGGCCGCGGCTTCGTCGTGGAGGTCCTGCATCGCGGCGGCAAAGGCCGGCGCTTCGCGCCGAGCCAGCGCGCGTTGCAACGGTCCCGCGGGTAGCCCCAGATTGGTCTCGTTCACGCCGAACTCCCATCCAAGCCGTAGGCGGCCAGTGTCTTGCGGGCAACGCCCGCCCAGTTAAGTCCCGCGTTCACGTCGCCGGCCGCCTGAGCGGCAGCTTCGGGGTTGAATGCTTGCGCGTCCAGCAGCGCCTGACGCAGCGCTCCGGGGTCATCAGGGTCGTAGAGGACCGCCGCCTGACTGTCGCCGACCAGTTCAGGCAGACAACCCCGGCGCGGCAGCACCAGCGGCGTGCCGTGGCCCAGCGCCAGGATGGCGGACCCTGACGTCAGGGTGTCCAGGAACGGCAGCACCAACACGTCCACGGCCGCCATCACCAACTGCACCTCTTCGTCGGCAATGTGCCGCAGGTGCGCGATCACGCGCGAGTCCTCAATCTTGGCGGTGTGCAGCGGCCCGTGGTAATTGCCATGCAGCGCACCGGCTACCAGCAAGCGCAGGTTGGCGCCCTCGAGCGATCCAAACTCCTCGATCAGTCCCTCGACGCCCTTGTACGCCCGAATGTTGCCGAAGTACCCATAGACAAAGGCGTCGTCGGGTATGTCGAAGGCGCGGCGCGCTTCCGCCTGCGTGGCCTCGCGTGGGTAGGCGTCGGCGAAGGACCCATGCGGGATCACGTGTACCCCCCACCTTCGGCCAAAGCGACGCCCCAGCACGGACTTCGCGTGCTCACAGTGGCAGATCACGGCGTTGGCCAGCGTCGTCACGACTCGGCGCGCCACTTCGCCATGCAGCGGGCGCAATTGCTCGTGCGGAACCACGTTGTGCATGGTCCAGACGATCCGAAACCCGCGCAGCCGCGCCACGGCCAGCATGGCGGCGAACCCCAGGAGGCGCAGCACGGCCATTATCGGGTTGGGGTGCTCGTAGAAGTTTGGGTTCCAGTTCAGATGAACGATGTCGTACGGACGCGGGAATCGCCATACGAAGCCAAGGTTCCCGGACGGTCGCACCTCAACGCGCACCCGCTGCTCGGCCAGGGCCTGCGCCAGCAGACCCGCGTACGGGTTCGACCCGTCCAGCCGCCAATTCAGCGTGGTGGCGCTCCAGAAGAAGACCACACGGGCCACCGGGTCGGTCACACCGTTGGACTCCGAGAGCATCATGCCGTCAACTGCCGGCGATCCACGGCCGACGGGGCCGACAGACTCCGGTAGAAGGCGCCTCGCCAACTGGCGCCGCCAGTGTCACGGCGGGTCTTAGAAGCCGATGCCGGCCGACGAGGCCTTGCTCGGGTTGAGCTTGAAACTTCCGCTTCGTTCCTGACTACAGCCCGAGGCCGCCGCGATGGCGACAATAAGCACAACAGCGGCGATCATGCCCGCCACGCGGCGCACCGATCGAGTCCTAATGGCTCTTCGCATGTGAACCCTCCGTCCCACGCTGCCGCAGCCTACCCGTTCAGCTGTGGCGATTCACCGAGTTCGGCAGCGTACGCAAATATCAATGGTGTCCCGCCGGTGTGCAGAAAAACCACGGTGTCCTGAGCCGTCAGCGCGCCGCGCCGGATATCGTGCAGCAGAGCGGCGAAGGCCTTGCCCGTGTAGACCGGCTCAAGAAAGATGCCCTCGGTTTCAGCCACCAGGCGGATGGCCTCCATGCCCTCGGGCGTGGCTTCGGCATAGGCGGGACCAACGAAGGCCTGCGAGTTCCAGATGTCCTCTGGACGAAGTCTCACGTCCAGCCCCAAAAGCTCGGCCGTGGCGTTGGCCATGTCCGCCTGTTGTCCCGTGCGACCGCCTTCCACGAGCAGCGGGCTGAAACCGCGGATGGCATAGCCCGCGCCCAGCGCCTGATTTCCGAGTGCAAGCCCAGCCTGCGTACCGCCGCCCGAGGCCACGTAAAGCTGCGTGACCTCGGCGCCCAGCGCCTGGGACTGTTCGCGGATTTCCAGCACACACTCCACGTAGCCGACGGAGGTCAGCGGGCCGTACTCGATCACGTAGGGTCGCCGGCCCGACGCGCGCAACTCGTCCGCCGTTGCGGCGAGGTCCGCCTCATGGCCGAACATGCCGCCTCGGCCCGTGGGACGAACGTCAGCCCCCAGCAGATCCAGCAGCAGCCGGTTGCCTTGCAATTGGTCCCCGTGCGGTCCCTCGTTTAGCACCAGCACCACGTCCAGGCCCGCGCGCCGCGCCGCCGCCGCGCACTGGCGGGCGTGGTTGGACTGCATCACCCCGCCGCCCCACAGCAGCACGTCGCACCCCTGGTGGAGGGCCGCGCCGACTTCGAACTGGAACTTGCGGTTCTTGTTGCCGCCCAGCCCGTGTTGCGTCAGGTCGTCGCGCTTCATCAGCAGCCGCGGCCCGCCCAGCCGCCGCGTCAGGTTGGTTAACTCCTGCAGCGGCGTCGGCAGTTCGGTCAGGTGGAAGCGCGGCAGGGCATCCAGCCGACCCCGGAGATCGGCGGAGGTGTATACGGCCGGCGCCTGGGCCATCGGAGCGCTCCCTCCAGCGTCAATCGTGGGCGGATGATCCGGCTGTCAGCGGCAGCGTACCGCCTGCGTGCTCAATCCGTTCACCGAGGACGAGTCACCGGGACGCTCAGCACTGCCTGGGGTTGAATCCTGGCCACGAGCCGCCTACAGTCTGATTTGCGAATCCTTGGGCGCGTAGCTCAGCTGGTTAGAGCGCCACGTTGACATCGTGGAGGTCAGAGGTTCGAGTCCCCTCG
>JAKZUJ010000035.1:0-2648 GCA_047516685.1 Chloroflexota bacterium
GCAACCCGCAATTGGTGGGCCCTCGTGGATTCGAACCACGGACCTCGCCCTTATCAGAGGCGCGCTCTAACCAACTGAGCTAAGAGCCCGCGATCGGCCGGGCTGCTCTAGGCGCCCGGTACCGCGACGAGACAGTATACGCGGCACAGATCGGCGTTTCAGCGGGCCCCTCCACACGTAGAATCGCGGCAGGGGACGTGGCTCAATTGGTAGAGCATCGCCTTTGCAAGGCGGGGGTTGGGGGTTCGAGTCCCCCCGTCTCCACCCGAAGAACCTGGGGCGCGCGCCCGGCCGTGAGCCAATGCGGACGCCGCTGGGCGCCATCTCCATTGCCACTCGCGGGCCGCCGCCTGGCCTTGGTGAACCTGCAACTGGACGCTGCCCTCGAAGGTTCCCGTGAAGATGCCGCCGATAGGCCCAGCGATGGCCGGCATTCCACCATGCGCCGTCCGAGTCGAACTCCAGGTTTGCCATCAACTCGTACCTCGCGCAGCCGATGGATGGGCAGCTCACGACTGGCCGGATTGCTCCCCCGCCCGTATGTTCGGAATTGAAGAATGAGGTCGAGACAACTGCGTCGTACATTCCCGATGAAATGGCTTTCCCGCCGTTGCGTCCCGCCCCTCCTCGGCCTGGCCGTGGTCCTGCTGGCCGCCGCCTGCCAGTGCGCCTGGCCCGCAGAGCCGGGCGTCGGCGGGACGGCGACGCCGGCGTCGGGGAGTGCGACAACCGCCGTGAGCCGGTCGGGGGACGGCGGAGCGGCGGTCACCGGCGCCATCGCGTACCGCGAGAGCATCGCGCTCCCACCGGGGTCGACGCTGGAAGTAGAGCTGCGAGACGTATCGCGGGTTGACGGGCCTTCGCAGCTCATCGCGCGTCTAGTCATGGCCGTGCAGGGTCGGGGGCCGGTGGCCTTTCACCTGGAGTACGACCGAGCCGACATCCGCCCTGGCCACACCTACGCCGTGCAGGCCAGCATCATGTACGCCGACGGCAGCCTGGCGTTCATCACCGACACGGCCTACGAGGTGATCACGCAAGGGCGCCCCGACGAGGTGGACATGGTCCTGGTGATGGTCAGCCCACCGCCCGCTGGCGTTCCGGCGGGGATTGCGCCCGTGGCCGGCGAGTGGGTGGTTGTTCCGGCGGTCATACGCAAGGTGGAGGTAGAGGAGTACGAGGCGGGCTACCTGTTGACGGTGACCTATCGGCTGCCCGGAGGCGAGGACTGCTCGCGGCACACGGGGCTGACCGCCGAGCTTGTGGGCACGAACTTTCACATCCTGGTCAACAATCTGGAGAAGCGGGCCGACGACGGTTCGCCGGCCTGTGCCTCGCCGCCGCGGGAGGAGGCGGTGGAGATTCCGATGGAGGGGACGTTCATCCCCGGAACGGCCTACCTGGTGCGGGTCAACGAACGATTGACCAACTCTTTCACGCCGCCCCCGGCGGAGTACGTGGACCCCGTGGTTGTCCCGTCGCCCATTGAGGAAGCCGAGCTGCTGATCTTGGAAATCTTCCCGCCGGTGTACAACGTGCGGGTAGTGTCGGCGCTGCCCCTGGGGAGCAGTTGCTCCGCGTTCAACGGCTACGCCGTCGAGCGTCGGTCGCCCGGCCGCATCGGAGTGCTGGTCACGCACTACGAGACGCGGGCCGCCGACCTCGTCTGTACCGAGGACTATCCGCTGGTGGAGACGACCGTGCCCCTGGGGGGCGACTTGGAGCCGGGGCGCGAGTACGCCGTAGATCTCAATGGCCAAACCCTGACCTTCCGCGCCCAGTAGGGGGCGGGCCAGCCGGTTGGCCTGGACGAAACGAATTGCCTCCGCCGCGTATGTTGGATCGTGCGCTCGGATCCATCGTGTCCAACGCTTTTCCACCCCGTGCTACGGTGCCGGGGTCCGCGTTGGTGGTTGGCGCCCAATGGACCTGACGACAGACGTTCCGCGGAGCGGCTACGACAAGCTGGGCGGGATTGGGTTCCTGCCGCGCTCGATCGACAAGGGGCGAGCCGATCTGGCCGGCACGCTGGGCGAGTACGTGGTCCGCGAGGGGCGTACGGTCCGCATGCTGGAGTTCCTGGGGATCGAGACGGACGCATTCATCGACGCCCTGCGTACCCGACCGACGGACGCCGAGATGCTGGCCTGGGTGCGGGAGCACAGGCGACCGCTGTCGGCGGAGGCCATTGACGACTTCAACCGCGAAATGGCCACCGACGAGCCACGCGAAGGATCCAACTGGGACTGGCCGCGCTTTCGCGCGTTTCTGGACGAGTGCGGACAGGGCCACCGAACCGATATCCGGCGTCACTACGACCGGCTGGACCTGGATGAGAGTCGCGAAGTTCCCCAGGGTGGGCGGACGGACTGGTAGGCGGGCGTGCCAGGCGCGGTTCTCGAGGTCGAAGGCGCGTCGCGTAGCCGCTTAGCCTCGGCCGCTCGTTTGGAATTCGCAGTCCGCTGCTGGACCTGACCTTCTATCAACGGCCGGTCGACGTGGTGGCGCGCGACCTGATCGGCTGCGTGCTGCGGCGGCGGCTGGACGACCTGTGGCTGGGCGTTCAAATCGTGGAGACCGAGGCATACGGCCTCGACGACCCGGCCAGTCACGCCTACCTGGGACGCACGCCAAGTCGTGAGCCGATG
>JAKZUJ010000036.1:0-14324 GCA_047516685.1 Chloroflexota bacterium
CGTCTTCCTCAACCGCCTCAGCGACGTCCTTTTTGAACTCGCCCGCGCCCTCAACCATGAGGCCGGCGTCCCCGAACGCGTCTGGCTCGGACCCCGCGACCGATCGGAAGACTGACCGCCCCCACGGAACGCCGCTGCCCGCGTCGCGACAACAACCGACGTTTGACAACCGTGAGCCGGGCTATCAGCGTCAGCCCGTCAAGGCCGGGTGATTCGCGGTCGAAAGGAACTACGCCATGTATCGATCAGTCCGCGCGGCGGCGTTGTCTATCAAGCCGAAGAAGTGGGATAAGCCCGCCAACGCCGACAAGCTGGAAGACTTCGTGCGCCGGGCCGCCGCCCAGGGCGCGGAACTGGTTGTAGCCCCCGAAGGAGTTCTGGAGGGCTACATTGTCATGGAGGTCATTGAGGACCCGGAGCTCCGCGCCGACATGTGGGAGATCGCCGAGCCGCCGGACGGCCCGTACATCCGGCGCTTCAGCAACCTGGCGCGCGAACTGGGCATCGTGCTGTGCTTCGGCTACGCCGAACGGCGCGACGACGGCGTCTACAACGCGGCCATCATCCTGGGGCCCGACGGCGAACACTGCGGCACCTACTACAAGACCCAACTCGCCGAAGGGTCCTGCGACGACTGGGATTTCAATCGCCTCGGCTCCAACCTGCACGCCATCGACACCCCGCTGGCCCGCGTGGGCACGATGATCTGCAACGACCGCTGGAACCCGCTGATCGCCCGCGCCCAGGTAATGGACGGCGCCCAGGCCATTTTGATTCCGTCCTACGGCTCTCGCAGCCGCGAGCAGAACCTGGCCGTGATCGCTCGAGCGCGCGAAAACGGCGTGCCGGTGGTGGAAGCCAACGTGGGCGTCAACCTGATCGTGAGCAAGGGCGAGGTGGCGGCCTACGTCTGGGGGACCGACCGGATCTCCGTGGCCACCATCGAGATTCCGCTGCCGCCGTCCGACGCCAACGCACATGCGGTGGAGCAGGAGTTCATGGACTGGCGCGGACCTGAAATGCAGCGCCGCTACGAACGCAAGCTGGAGGATATTGCGAGGAGCAGTGGCTAGTGGTTGGCGGTTAGCTGGGCGTGGGGGGTAGACGGTCGGCCAGGGCGCGGAGCATTTCCCAGGGGTAGATGCCGGTGCTGTGGCTGTCGCTCCAGTCAAAGGTGAGCGCGTAGTGCCCCACGGGAGCGATTCGGTGGGCCCGGATGTCGGCGGGAATCGCGGCCGGGTTCAGCAGTGGATCGCCAGTCAGCTCATCGCGACAGACCGCGCAGCCGCAGGCCAATCGAATCTCACGCAGCGGAATCACAGACGTTGAACCGTCGGCCCAGTCAACGCCCAACGCGCGCTCGCCTTCGCGCCGGATGCCAACCGCGGTTACGCGCGCCGGCGCGCCAGAGCGGGCGCTCATCGGGCGGCGCTTGCGACGAGGTGCACGATCTCGTCGGCCAGCGATGCCGCGGCCACCGGTCCCTCGCCCTCGGCCATCACGCGGAAGACTGGCCGGTCGTCATCGGGAACCACCACCGCGCGCTCGTGGCCGTGGCCGAAGACGACGCCATCGATGTCACCTTCATCGCTGCGGTCAGGATGCGAGTTTAATACGCGCATCAGTTGCGCGCGACGCTCCCAGGCCACCGAGACTTCGCGGTGTGCCAGGGTGAATGCCGGCAGCGATTTCACGCGGGCTGAAAGCGACACTTCGTTCACCGCCTGCGCGCTGATCAGGTGCACCAGCGCGGCCATGGCATCGGGGCCCGGGTGCAGGTTGGGGAATGCCAGCGCATTCCGACTGTTCGCCGCCACGACCGCCTGCTCGCGGTCGCTCACCTGCATCATGTTGGCCACATTTGCCTGTGTTCGGATGGGCGTAAAGCCCAGGTCGCTCGCGTACGCGGTCAGGCTGTTCGGCACGGTGAACGGCACGGCCAGCGGACCAGCGATTCCGCGCGCCCGCAGCCCGTCCAGGACCAGCGCGATGACTGTCAGGCTGTCGATCGGGATTCCCTGCTCGTCGACCAGCCAGATACGGTTGCCGTCCGGACCCACGACCGCGCCGAACGTGGCCCCCACGGCCGTGACGATCCGGCCGAGGCGGGCCAGGCGCTCCTTGATCGCCATCCCGCCGGACCCCACATCCACGGGGGAGGCGTCCACGGCGGTGTCGCGCACGCCCAGGCGGGTCAGCACGCTCAGCAGCGTCTCGCCGCAGGTGCCGTCGCTGTAGTCCACCACGACACTGACGTGACGGTGTGTCACCTCGGAATTGGCCACCTCGCGCAGCAGCGCTTCCTGGTACGCCTCCACGGCGGCCGCCACGGTGATTTCGGCAATCGACTCCGAGCCGACGCGACGAAAGTCCTCGCGCATGAACGTGGCTTCGATCTTGCGCTGGTCGGCTGGGCGAATGTCCACGCCTCGCGGATTGGTGAAGCGCACGTCGACGGCGGCCGCGTCATAGGGCGACGTCCGCACATGGGTGGCGCCCGCGGCCTGGAACCGGGCGCACGAAAACCGTCCGACCGGGAATGGCGTGGCGCCGATGTCGATCACGCGCACGCCAACCGATGCCAGACCGGCCATCAACGCGCGTTTCACCATGCGCGCCGGGCGCGTCTGGTCGCGGTTTGCCACGACGGATGATCCGACCGGGAGGGTGCTGCCCCAGGCTGCGCCCAGCCGCGCCGCGAATTCGGGCGTGACTTCGAAGTTGGCCAGCCCCGCCACGCCGCCGTGCGTGAAGATGGTGCGCCGCGCCTGCGGCGCGTGAATCAGGCTCCGGTCCACCACCACGCCTTCGTCCACGAACTTGCGCGGCCAGATGCGCACACCCGGGCGCACCGAGGATCCGTTGGCCAGCGTGCTGCGGTCGCCAATCACGACGTCTTCGAGAATCGTCACGCCGCGCCCAAGGTTGGCGTGCCGCCCCACGATGCACCGCTCCAGCTTCGCGCCGACGCCAACGACAACATTGCCGCTGATTACCGCGTCGCTGATCTCGGCGCGCTCGGCGATCAGAGAGTTGTCCCCGATAACCGCCGGTCCGTTGATCACCGCGTGAGCATGGACTTCGCTCCCGCGCCCGACATAGACCGGACCCCGCAGACGCGCGGTCGGGTCCACACGCGCACTTGGATCCACGGTGGGAACGTCTGGGCGATAGGTGGGGCCGCCGTAGGTGCGCACGCGGCCCGATACCAGGTCGGCGTTCGCGGCGCGATAGGCGTCCAGCGTGCCGATGTCGGTCCAGTAGCCATCCGCAATGTGCCCGTAGAGCGGGTGGGCGCCGGACAACATCGCCGGAAAGACATCCATCGAGAAGTCGACTTCCTGCCCCGCCGGGATCAGATCGAACACGGCGGGATCCAGCATATAGATGCCGGTATTGGCGGCGTCGCTCAGCACCTCGCCCCATGAGGGCTTTTCCTGAAACCGCACGATCCGCCCGTCGTCTTCGGTCACCACCACGCCGTATTCCAGCGGGTTCGGAACCCGCGCCAGCAGCAGCGTGGCCTGGGAGCCGTAGGCCTCGTGCGCCCTGGCCAGCGCCGTCAGGTCCACGTCGGTGAGCGCGTCGCCCGAGATCACCAGAAATGGCTTGGTCAACTGGTCCTGGGCCAGCGCCACGCTGCCGGCGGTGCCCAGCGGCTCGTCCTCGTAGGTGTAGGTGATCCGCAGGCCGAAGTCCTCGCCGGACTGGAAATAATTCTCGATCGTGGAGCCGAGGTAATGCAGTGTCACGATCACGTCGGTGAAGCCGTGCGCCCGGAGCAGCCGCAGGATGTGCTCGATGACCGGCGCGTCGCCCAGCATGGCCATTGGCTTGGGACGCTCAATGGTCAACGGTCGCAGCCGGGAGCCTTCGCCTCCGGCCATGACGACGGCGTGTGTTGGGATTCGAGGGGTCGCCGCGTGGGACGTGTTTTCAGTCTACGGGCGGCCATAGCCGTGTCAACGCCGATGCTAGGCTCGCCCGCGACCGCCGCCCGCGGACCGTCGCGCCCAAGTCCATGCCGCCCGAAAACGCGCCCACGATCGCCGTGATCGTCCCAACATTCAACGAGCGCGGAAACCCTGGCCCGCTGGTGGAACAGGTGACCGCCGCGCTTGGCGACGCGCCGTTTCGCATGGTGTTCGCCGACGACAGCACCGACGAGACGACCAGCGAGATTATTGACTTGGCCCGCACCAACCCGAGGGTCAGCGTGAACCACAGCCTGATCCGACGGGGGCTGGCGCGCGCCGTGGTGGATGCGCTGGATGGCCTGCCCCAGGACAAGATCGTGGTGATGGACGGCGACTTGCAGCACCCGCCCCAGATCGTGCCGGACCTGATTGGGGCGCTGGACACTGGCGCCGACATCGCCGTCGCCAGCCGCTACGCGCCCGGCGGACATGAACTGGGACTGAGCGGACCGTTACGGCGGCTGGTCAGTAGAGAATCGTCGCGCGTCGCCCGCGTCCTGCTGCCGGCGGCCCGGCGGTGCTCGGACCCGCTCAGCGGCTTCTTTGCGTTTCGGCGAGCCATCATCGCCGGCGCCACGCTACGGCCGGTGGGTTTCAAAATATTGCTGGAAGTCCTGGTCCGCAGCGATGCCCGCCGCGTGGTGGACGTGCCCTACACATTCGACCGACGCACTCGCGCCGCCAGCAAGGCCTCCGCGCTGGAAGGCCTGCGCTTCCTCCGCCACCTGCTACGGCTGCGGGGGGCTAGTGCGAGCTGAACTGTCCGATGACCTCGGCCAGCGCCGCGCCCACGTGCGACGCCACGGCCGAGGCGGTATCGAGGACGGCCGCATGGCCGTCGTCGGTTGGCTCGGCGGTTCCGGCGACGTTGGTGATCGTTGCCACGGCCGCCACGGCGGCCCCGGCGTGGCGAGCCACAACCGCTTCAGGCGCCGTGGACATCCCCACGGCGTCCGCCCCCAACCGACGCAGCAAGGCCGTCTCCGCCGGCGTTTCGTACGAGGGGCCGGCGACCATGGCGTAGACGCCTTCACGCACCGTCAGTTTGGCCCGTCGCAGCGCCGGGGACAGCGCGGCGCGTAAGGCCGGATCGTAGGCGCCGGCCAGCGTGGGAAAGCGTTCGCCGCGCGGATCGTTGGGACCCAGCAACGGGTGATGCCCGGCCAGTCCGGGCAGGAAGAGGTGATCGGTCAGCACCATCACGTCACCGGGCCGAAAGGCGGGATCGAGCGCACCGGCTGCATTGGTGAGTAGCAGGCGGGTGACGCCGGCATCCAGCAGCACGCGCACGAAGGCGGCGATCGGCCGCATGTCGCCGTGCTCGTAGAAGTGCGGACGGCCCTGGCAAATCCACACCGGGACGCCGTTCGCTTCCGCCAGTGACAAGCGCCCGGGATGGCCCTGGACGGTTGCGGCGGGCATTCCCGGCACATCGGCGTAGTCCAGGGTGTCGCGCACGGCAAAGGCATCGACGAGGCCCGACAGTCCGCTGCCACTCACGACCGCCCAGCGAGGCGACGTTCCGCCGGCCGCCGTCCGCAGCACCTTGGCGCCGCGAGCGGCGTCGGTCACGCCGGGCGCCCGGCCCCCGAACCGCCTGGCGTCTGGGGCTGACTCTCCCGCGCCAGGTCGGCGTAGACCTGCGTGGTTGCGGGGCTGGCGTGGCCGAGCAGCTGCTGGACTTCCCGCACGCTGCTGTCGCCCTGCAAACGGTGGGCGGCGAACGAATGCCGCAAGGTGTGCGGCGTGATGGGCGTCTGAATGTTCGAGCGCCGGGCGTACGTCTTGATGATCAACCAGAAGCCCTGGCGGGTCAGCCGGGCACCGCGATGGTTCAGGAACACCGCGGATTCGTCGACGCGGCGCGGCATCTTCTCGCGCCCGTTGGCCAGGTAGACCTGCAGCGCCTCCGCCGAACGCTCCGTCAGGGGCACGGTGCGAGCGCTGGCGCTGTTCCGCCCCAGCACGATCTCCCGCGCCCAGCAATCCACGTCGTCCACGTCCAGCCCCACGAGTTCAGACACGCGCATTCCGGTGGCGTACAGCGCTTCCAGCATCGCGCGGTCGCGCATGCGTTCGGGCGTGGCGGCGTCGGCCGCCTGATCCAGCAGACGCTCGACCTCCGCGGTGGAAATAATCCGCGGACGCCGCCGCGCGACGCGGGCCCCGTCCAGTCCGGCCGCGGGGTCGCTGGCCACTGCCTCCACGGAACGGAGATAGCGATAGAGCGCCTTCACGGCCGCCAGCTTGCGCGCCCGCGAGGCCTGCCGGTACTCACGCTGCACCAGGTCGGTCATAAAGGCACGGACGACGCGCGGCGGGATGTCCCAGCCGCCATGACCGGCCTTGCGCACAAAGGCCTCGAACTGCCGCAGGTCGCTTCGATACGCGGCCAGGGTGTTCTTGGACAGGCCGCGCTCGGTCTGCAGGTGTTGGACGAATTCGTCCACGGTGGCGCGCATCAGAGCCACGGGTGAGTAACAAGCATTTGGACGTCGTACTCCCTGGCAACGGGCGGCTTACTGCCTGTCATTGGACGCCGACCGTCGCACGCACCGTGCGGATGGGAGCGGTTATGTTAACACGAAAACCCGGCGAAACTCGGTCGCTGGCCTAGACTCAGGCGCGCTCTTATGGAATCCCCCGGCATGCGCATAGATCTGGCCTACGGCGACGGCGTTCTGCCTATTGACCTGGACATGGACGCCGACGTCATTGAGCCGCGCGACCCGCCGCGCCTGGCCAATCCCGATCAGGCGCTGCGTGAAGCCTTCCGGCGCCCGATCGGCAGCCCGCCGCTGATCGATTTGGTTGCTTCGGACAGTTCGATTGTCGTCGTGATCAGCGACAGCACCCGCCCCGCGCCGAATCGCCTCATGCTTGAAGCATTGCTGGCCGAACTCGGCGCCGACGCCGCCGGTCGGCTCCACGTGCTGGTGGCCACCGGGCTCCATCGGCCCACGCGCGATGACGAACTCGACCGCATGCTCGGGCCGGAGCTGCGGCGGAAGCTCCGAATCACCAATCACGACGCCCATGCGCAGGCGGACCTGCGCGAAATCGGTCGTACGTCCTCCGGCCGGCCCGTGGTCATCAACCGCCGCTACCTGGACGCCGACGTGCGCATCACCCTGGGCCTGATCGAGCCGCACTTTTTCGCGGGTTTCAGCGGCGGGGCCAAGCTTGTCCTCCCGGGTGTGGCCGGCGAAGCCAGCATCCTGCGCAACCACGACGCGGAGATGATCGGCCACCCCAACGCCCGCTGGGGCACGCTGGCCGGCAATCCCATCCACCGCGAACAGCGCGAAGCGGCCCGGTTGGCCGGTTGCGACTTCAGCCTCAACGTCACCATCGCGGCCGACGCCTCAATCACGGGAATCTTTGCTGGCGCGCTGGAAGCCGCACACGACGCCGGCTGTCAGGCGGCGCTCCGGGCGGCGATGCAGCCGGTGGATCAGGCCTACGACGTCGTTGTAACCACCAACGGCGGGCATCCCCTGGACCTCAACCTGTACCAGGCCGTCAAGGGCATGGATGCGGCGGCCCAGATCGTGCGTCCCGGCGGCCACATCGTCATGGCCGCCGAGTGCCGTGAAGGCGCCGGGCACGGCGACTTCGTGCACATCCTTCGCGAAAACGCCACGGCGCGCGCGATGGTGCAGGCCATAGAGAATGCAGCAGACGTGCGCGGCGACCAATGGCAGAACCAGATTCTCGGCCGCGTCCTGGACAACGCCACCGTGCACCTGCGCGCCGACGGACTGACCGACGATGAGGTCCGAGCCGCCCACTGCGTGCCCTGCCCGGACGTGGCCCGCCGAACCCGCGAGCTCGTTGGCGAGTCTGGCCGCGCCTGCGTCCTGCCGCGCGGTCCCTTCACGATCCCCTACATCGCCGCTTAGACGCCGGGTACTGTCGTCGCCCCCACGTCGGCCAGACGCCGGCCGCGCGACCTGAGTAGACTTTGAGCTACGGCGGAACGGCCGCGGCGGAGGGCTTGATCAAGTGGAAAGCACGTCATCGAACGGCGACCACCAGCATGAGCACATGTTTCAGGAGGTCTTCCTGAGTGACGCCGTGGCCATCTCCGAGGAGACGACCCACGGCACGATCACGCTGGAACTCTTCGAGCGCGGCCTTGTGATGCACATGGAAAAAGAAGAGGGCCTTGAGCTCGCGCGAGCCTTTACCGCGCTGGCGCGTTACCTCGAGGACTAGTTCGACGCGTTGAAATCGCCGGTCATCGGGCGCGACGAGATTTCAACCGGCAACTCCTGCGACGGTCCGAGCACCGCTGGATCCAGCCGAACCCCGGCCCGGAACGTGTGGGTGGCGCGTAACTCCCGGTCCCAGGTTCGTTCTTCGCCGGTGCAATCAACCAGCGTGACCGGTCCTTCGTCCACGGCCAGCACCGCAATATCGGCCTCGGCGCCCACGCGCAGCGTGCCGGCGTCCAGTCCCAGCTTTTCGGCCGGCCGGATTGTGCAGCGCTCCACGATGTCCTCCAACGGCATCCCAAGCCGCCAGAACTTGGTCATCACGTTGGGCAGGCTGAAGGCGGGGCCATGCACGCAACCGCGGTGCAGGTCCGAACTGATGTAGTCCGGCGGAAACCCCGCATCCAGCGCTGCCTGGGCCGTGTGCCATCCGAAACTGCTCTTGCCGTGACCGATGTCGAATTCGATACCCGCGGCCCGGGCCTCCACCACGGCCGGCAAGACCCGCCGTGCGTCCACGTCCACCAGGCCGCCCGGCAGTGGCGTGTAGCTGTGCGTCACTACGTCACCGGGCCGCAGTCGGGCCAGCACGTCGGGAATGGCTTCCGGCGTAAAGCCGATGTGCACCATGAGCCAGACGCCGGCTTGCTCAGCGGCCTGCAGGGCGGCGTCCAGGGCGGCCTTGGCCTGGTCGCCTTCGCCCACGATCGTGTCGGAGTAGCGAATCTTCACCCCCGGCGCGATGTCGCGATTCTCGTCGATCGCTCGCACGGTGCCGTCAATGTCCAGGTACCGCGGGTCGCGCAACTCGCCCAGGTGCGTGACGAGCCCCGCCGTGCAGATGTGCACCAGCGCGCGAATCCGGGTCCGTGAGGGTTCGATCACATAGCGGCGCAGCCCGGCCAGCGTGATCGCGCCCGCACTGCCGGTGTCCAGGAAGGAGGTCGTGCCGCCAGCGGCGCCTATCTTGTCGGCTTCCAGCCCCCAAATCGTCGAGCCCCAGTACACGTGCACGTGAAAGTCGACCAGACCGGGGACCACGTATGAGCCGCGCGCGTCCACGACTTGGGAGGCCTCGCCGGGCAGGTCGGGAGCGACGGCCGCGATTCGGCCGCCCACCACGCCGATGTCAGATCGCGAGGGATGCTCCGCCGTAGGATCAATGACCGTCCCGCCGCGAATCAGCAGGTCATACGACATGGCGGCGGCACGCGGCTCGTGGGCAGGTGTCATATCGACTCGCTGGCTGTGGGTCGTACGTGGGCAAGCCGCATCCTACGAAGATCCGGTGCGGCGCGAGTGGCGGTAGGGTACCATCGGGCAACCGAGCGTCGACATTCGTTGACGACTGCATCGGCTATCATGTTTTGTTGCTGCCCCGGACGACTCGGCAGCTAACGCCTAACCACGACGCCGAAATTCAATCTGGCGTCGGACTGCCACGGAGGAGATTGCATGGCCACGGTTGCGACCAAGGTCACGCCGCTTGGCGACCGCGTGTTGATTCAGCCCGAAGACCGCGAGACCACGACTGCCAGTGGGCTCGTGCTTCCGGACACGGCCAAGGAAAAGCCTCAGGAAGGCACCGTGAGGGCTGTGGGCGCCGGTCGCGTAAACGAAGAGGGCGTGACGGTTCCTTTGGAAGTCAAAGAAGGGGACAAGGTCCTCTACGCCAAGTACGCCGGGACCGAAGTTCGCCTGGACGACGAGGACTTCCTGATCGTCAGCGAGCGCGACGTCCTCGCCATCATTAGCTAGCGAGGCGCCTTGCCCAAGATTCCGGGCACTATCGGAGACCAGCTTCCGAAGCCCGAGAAGAAGGAAGTTCAGTTCGGCCACGAGGCCCGCGAGACGCTGCGTGAAGGCATCGACATCGTTGCCAATACCGTAGGGTCGACGCTGGGGCCTCGTGGTCGGAATGTGGCGTTCACGCGAACGTTGCGCGCCCCGCAGATCACCAACGACGGCGTCACCGTCGCCAATGAAATCGAGCGGGTAAACAACGTCCTTCATGATTTGGGGATCCAAATCATGAAGGAAGCGGCCGCCAAGACCAATGCCATGACGGAGGACGGCACCACCACCGCCACCGTCCTGGCGCAGGCCATCGTGCATCGTGGCCTTTACAACATCGCCGCCGGCGCGAACGCCATGCTCCTGCGCGAGGGGCTCTGGAGCGCGGCCGAAGCCGTCATCAAACGCCTGCACGGCCTGGCCCGACCGGTGGAAAACGCCGAAGAGATTCGTCACGTCGCCACCATCTCGGGTGACGACGACGAACTGGGCAGGATCGTCGGCCAGATCATGAGCCGGGTCGGCCGCGATGGCCTGGTCACTGTGGACTACCACCGCGGGGGCGTGCGCCTGGAACCCCGCTACGTCGAGGGCCTGCAGGTGGACAAAGGCTGGATCTCGCCGTATTTCGTTACCGACACCCACAAGATGCAGGGCTCGCTTGAGAGCGCCCGAGTGCTGCTGACCGATCAGGACCTGACGAGGGCCGATCAGCTCACGAGCATCCTCGACAAAGTCGCCTCCAGCGATAACCGGAACCTGCTCCTGGTGTCCAACGTCCTCAGGGGCGACGCCCTGACGTTTGTGCTTCAGAACAAGCTCCGCGGCAACCTGAACGTGGTGGCGATCCAGTCGCCCTCGTTCGGTGACGAGATGCGCGACCTTTTGGAAGACCTGGCCGTGCTCACCGGCGCCACCGTGGCCTCCGAGAGCCTTGGGATCCGCTGGCCGGACGTCCCGCTGGAATGGCTGGGCTTTTGCCGGCGCGTGGTCGCCAACCGCGAAGCCACGATCATCCTGGAAGGCGCCGGCCACGGGGCCGACGTTCAAGACCGCCAGAACCAGCTGCGCGCGCAGTTGGAAGAAGAGACGAACCCGAACTTCGTGAAGAAGCTCGAGCGCCGCATTGCCCGCCTGGGCGGAGCGGTGGGCATTGTGGCCGTCGGCGGCATCACCGAGCAGGAAATCAATCATCTGAAGGACAAGGCGGACGACGCCGTGGGTGCGGTCAAAGTGGCCCTGCGGGACGGAATTGTCCCGGGCGGCGGTACGTCCTTGCTCCGCGCGCAAGCTGCCGCGGTGCAGGTCGCCGAGGAACTGACCGGCGATGCGGCCGTCGGGGCGCGCATTCTTGCCGATGCGCTGGAAGCGCCAATGCGACGTATCGCCCGCAACTCGGGCGTCAACCCATCCGTCATCGTCAACCGCGTGCGCAAGCTGCCCGACTGGCACGGCTGGGATGCCGTTGTCGGCGACTACACGGACCTCTACAAACGCGGCATCATTGACCCGGCGGCGATTGAGATCGCGTCTATCCGGGCCGCCGTGAGCGTCGGCATCATGACCCTGACCACCGAGGCGATTGTGTGCGAGAACCGACCGATCCCGTTGGCCGCCAAGCCGGAAGACGACTTCATGAGCGACGGCGGCATCTACTAGCCGCCCGTCACCACTCCGCCAGCGCCGTGACTGATACCTTCAATTTCGAATCTCGCCTCAGCGACGAGGCCCGCCAGCGCGCCGCGCCGGGCATGATGGTCTCCGCGTCCGACGCGCCCGGCGAAATCGTGGCGGACCTGCTGGTCGGTCAGCCCGCCAATGAGGCCCTGCCCCTGGAGCACATGGTCGAGGCCGCCCGCAACGCGCTGCCCGAGAACTATCCGGCCCTCCTGTATGGCCGGCGCAAGGGGAGCCTCGAACTCGTAGACGTTGTGCGCGAGAAGCTACGGGTATTCGAGGGACTCGAGGTCGATCGCGACCAGATCATCATCACCAACGGATCCAGCCAGGCGATCGACATGGTGCTGCGCACATTTGTCAACCGCGACCAGATCATCGCTCTGGATCACGCCTCATTCGGCGCTCTGTTCGTTCGGCGCGTCAGCGACCATGGCGCACACGTGGCATGGGACGCCGACGGTCCCCGGGCCGACGCCCTGGATGAACTCTTTGCCACCAGGCAGCCCTCGATCTTCTATACGATTCCCACGTTTCAGAACCCGATGGGCGCCACCATCACGCGAGAGCGGCGCCTTGAGGTGCTGGAGGTCTGCCATCGGCACGGCGTGCCGGTCTTCGAAGACGACGCCTACTACGAGCTGCACTACGACGGCCAGAGGCCGCCGTCCATGTACGAGCTCGACGGCGGCACGGGGCTGGTGACACGCGCCGGCACGTTCTCCAAGATCCTGGGCGCGGGAATCCGGCTCGGCTGGATACTCACGTCGGCGCCGTTGACCGATCGCATCCTGCCGCTCAAGACCGACGGCGGCACCAGCCCGTTTGCGTCCGCCCTGGCCTCGGAATTCATGCGCGAGCACATGGAAGAACAGATCGCCCGCCTGCAGGACATCTACCGCGAACGTCGGGACATCATGCTGGACGCGCTCGACGAACACGTCGGCGACCTCGCGACCTGGAACCAGCCGAACGGCGGCTTTTTTGTCTGGCTGACGCTGCGCCGGCCCGAGCTGCTGGACGACGTGATTCAGCGCTGCGAACACGCCCGGGTATTGGTACGCAACGGTTCGGTCTTCCGCGTGGACGGCGCCAACCTCGGCGCCATTCGACTTGCCTTCAGCCACGCCCCGCACGCCGAGATTCGCACCGGGGTGGAGATCCTCGGCGAAGCCATCCGCGCTTCGATCGCGGCCAACCCATGAGCGCCGACTTCGCCCAGGCGGCGGTCGGCCAGCGCGTATCGGTGGAGCGCATGCGCGCGTTCACGACCAGCGTCATGCACAACGCCAGCGTGCCGGAAGACCGTGCCGCCCTGATTGCCGACGTGTTGGTGGAAGCCGACGCGCGCGGCGTGTTCTCTCACGGAGTTACGCGCGTCACTCCGTATACGGCTGACATCCGGTCAGGACTGGTAAAGCCGAACGCGGAAATCGAGACGCTCCAAGAGCGGCCCGCAACGGCCGCGCTCGACGCCGGCGGCGCGCCTGGCGCCGTGTCCTCGCAGATCGGGATGCAGCGCGCCATTGACCTGGCCAACGACGGCGCGGCCGGGATGGTTGCCGTGCACAACGGACGTCACTTTGGTCCGGCCGCGCACTGGGCCCTCCAAGCCGTGGACGCCGGTTGCGTGGCCTTTGTCACGAGTAGCGGCGGCGGCGCCTCGGGCGTCCTCGCCTTCGGCAGCAGAACTCCCGCGCTCACCAACGGACCCATTGCCTGGGCGCTTCCCGCCGGCAGCAACTATCCAGTTGTCGCGGACATGGCCGTTGGCTTCTCGGCGCTTGGGAAAGTTCGCGTGGCAGCCGCCACCGGGCAGTCCATCCCCGCGGACGTTGGCGTGGACGCTGAAGGCAATCCCACCACTGACCCGAACCAGCTCGTTTGGCTGAATCCCTTCGCCGGCCCCAAGGGATTCGGGATGGGCATAGTCATGGAAACGCTGTCCGGCATCCTGGCGGGGGCCACTGCCGCGGTGAATCGAACGCCCGACCATCTCGGCACGGTCGGGCAAGTCTTCACGGCCATCCGCGTTGAGGCCTTCCGGCCCCTGGCCGAGTTCGTCGCCGACGTGGATCGAACGATCGACGCCATCCACGCGCTGCGTCCGGCCGAGGGCTTTGACCGCGTGCTGGTTCCGGGCGAACCCGAATGGCTCAAACGCGCCGACGCCCACGACCGCGGCATCGGCTACCCGAGCGGACTGCTGGACGCCGTGGCCGAAACCGGACGCGCCTACGGGGTGGACCCGGAGTGGGACGCATGAGCACCCGGTTGAGCTACGGCGCGGGCGGCGCACGGATTCCGGCCGACGCGATGCGCGCCTTCGGAACGAACGCGCTGACCGTAACCGGCGTGCCCCGCGACGACGCGGTCTTCGTGGTGGAGACGCTCGTTCACGCGGATCTGCGCGGGGTGTTTTCCCACGGGACGCGGCTTCTGGCCGCCTACACCGAAGCCCTGGAAGCCGGGGCGGCTAACCCGACGCCTGACATTCGCGTTCGCCACACCACCGGCACCGCCGTGGTGAGCGGTGACCGTTCCCTGGGACAGCTCGGGGGCCGCGCTGGCATGCAGGCCGCCATCGGTATCGCGCATGACCGCGGCGTGGGAGTCGCGGCCGTTTCGAACACGGGTCACTTCGGCGCCGCCGCCTACT
>JAKZUJ010000037.1:0-3482 GCA_047516685.1 Chloroflexota bacterium
GGTTCACTTCCGTCTCGCGCGCGGGCTGCCGCCACCTGGAAGACGTCCACTTCCTTTCCCGTACCCAGCGTGGTGGCTGGGAGGTTCGGGCGTGACTGTGTGGTGAAAGGCCGCATAATTCGTCGCACCGGGCAGGCCCGGAGGTCGAAGCGGAGGCGCAGATTCTTCGGCCACCGCGTGGGCATCTGCTTGGATCGCGCTCCGTCCCAGTCGATGGTGGCCCGAAGATCGTCGTCGCCGAGATGAGCCAGCGTCCGAAGGGTCTCGACCGGAGCGCTGGCATAGCCGAGCAGTTCGAGCCCGTCGCCACGGGTGCCCAGGCGCTCGCGCTGGCCTCCGTGTGGCATGGCGAACGGCCGAGGCGCCTGCGTGCCGAAAAGTCCGGTCAGCACCGCGTGCAGCGCGTACCCGGTCTCAGCGTCCCGCGGCCGCCCGCGTCCATCGCCCGGTGGCGTGTCCAGGCAACCACGGTCGAGCGCCCAGGCGGTGAACGCGCGGAGATCAAAGGGCAGGCGCACAAGGTGCACGTCGGTCATGAGGCACCGCCCCCGGCCGGTGCATCGGCGGCGTGCAGCGTGAGTGTGCCGTGCGCGACGACGCGCTCGCCACCGTGTAACTGGTTTCGCCAGTCTCGACGGTCAATAACGCGGCGCGTTGCCAGGCGTGCTTGGGGCGACAAGGCGCGTTCGTCAGCAACGGGCCATTCGGCCTTGCACTCTACGTGCGTGCCGCCGATGACAGACCACCGGTCCCTGAAGGTGCCAGGTGCGCGCACGAGCGCGTCCGTCAAGCTGCTCGCATCGTCGACAATGCCGACCAGGAGACGCGTCGCTGGCAAGCAGGGCTTGCGCCCGACGTACAAGGGGCGTGCTGGTGTGACGAGCGCATCGCCGACTTGTCCCAGGGTCGGTGTGTCATCCGCTGGCGAGAGCGACACCGCAGCGAGCACACTGGCGTCGGCGCGGTAGCGACGGAAGCGGATATGCGTACCATACCGCGCGTCCAGCCCGCCATCGCGATGCTCCGTGCGTCCATGCGTGGTCCATGCCGGGTTGCGCAGGTGCGTTTGGCCGAGGTCCACCGTCTGGTAGTCCTGCACCTCCTCACCCTCGCGCACGAGGGCGCTGGCGACCGACAACCGCCTTTGCAACGCCTGCAACCGGTCGCCATCGCGATGCGCGTAGCCGAGTGCGTTGGCGAACAGGCCGGTGATCTGGCTCGTCGTCGGAAACTGTCCCGTTGGGCCGATCTGGTCGACTTGTGGACCGCCGAAACTCATCAACGGCGCTTGCAGGTGCAGAATCAGCGCTCGCATTAGTCCACCTCCTGCACGTGATCGGCCGCCCACCGTGCCACGGCATCCATCGTGGCCCTCTCACCGGCATGATCAGGCACTGGATCGATCATGGTCGCAATGCGCCGGCGCTCGTGCGCGCCGTACATGGTGTCGTAGCGGCCCAGGTAGTCGCCGATGGCGGCGGCCGCTTGCTCCTTTGCCCGCTGCTTTGGCACGGGGTTCATGAAGGCGTTCGCCAGTGTGCGCGGCTGCCGTGCACCAGCCTCCGCCAGCATCAGTTCGGCGCAGGCGTACGGCGCCGTCGCCCCCCGTTTCGCACCGGGCGAGACAGTCGCAATGAGGTATACCAGCCTCTGGAGCACTTCCGCCGCCAGCGTGCGATCACCGGACAGGTTGCTCACGAGCTGGCGGAGATCGATCACGACGTAGGCATAGAACAGGCCGCTGGTCAGCTCGCTGGTGTTGATGTGGCCGGAACCGAGTGCGCCCTCGGCGGCGACCAGGTCGTCGAGCGCCGAGAAGTAGTCCGGCTCCGTCTCCTCCTCGTGTACGGTGAAGCTATGGGCGACATGTACGGCTGAATCGGTGCGTGCCATCAAGTCCGACGTCACCATACGTCCGAAGATCGCGGCATCGAGACCGGCGCCCATGGCCAGCGCCTTCAGATTCGCTTTCGTTTCCTTGTCTTTGAAGTAGGCTTCAACCGCTTTTGCTGTCGCGTCGGCATCATGGCGGACGAGTTCGATGGCTATTGTGGTGAGGAAGGCGATCTCAGGCTCACCCAGCACGATCACTTGGTCGGTGTGCAAGGAGGCGAGGGGATCTGCCCCCTCGGTTGTCGATTTGTCCTTGCGCGCCTGCCTCGCCTTGATGCTCTCACCGAGGATCGCCGCTCGGATCGGGGTCAGCACGTTGACAATCTGGTCGTCCGAGAGCCCTCGCTCCGTCTTCAGCCGGCCGGCGATCACATCGCTGAACACGCGTCTGGAACGAGTGGATTTGCCGCTGCCGAGGCCTTGTAGCGACCACTCGCCCGCCGCCTCTCGCCAATGCCGCTTCAGGCATTGCGACGAGACACGAATGCGGTCACTGCCGCCGAACGGCAGGCGTTTGGCTCGTCCGATATCGTCGCGGTTCAACAGCGTGGCAGAGTAGCCGGTGAGGGTGTGGAGTTGAAGAAAGTGTGCGTCTATGGTCATGTTTCTCCTTACTGACTCGACGAGTGTTTGGCCGCGACCCGGAAGTAGTCCCGCGCCATTTGGTGGCGAATACTGCTTGGCGATCGAACATCCAATCCGCGCCACGCGGCACCGAGCAGCAGGTGCGCGGGGTGCTCCCAACTCGCCTTGGCGCCAGCGCGCGCCAGCCATGCCCCCGCGACGCGCAGCTCCCGAGACAGGTCCTCGCCCTCGGCGCGCAATAGCCGGACGAAGCGGTGTTCGGAGTAATCCGTGCCGGCGAGCGCCGCCCCGAACGACTGATCAAACGAGTGCGGCCTCGGCGCCATCTCGACCATCGCGCGGGTGAGCGCGGCCCAGGCGTGGTCGAGACGAGTATTCGGCTGACCGCCGGGTTCGCGCCATTCCAGGGGCACGTCCGTCAGATACCGTTTCCAGAACGCCGGCGGCAGCACGTGACCCGTGATCCGGCGAAGCTCGGCCAGCGCTCCTGACCCGATCATCTCGGCGTCCAGATGGCGGGAGAGCGCCGCAACCAGCTGACCCAGGCTGCGAGGGGCGGCGGGTCCGTCTGGCGACGGATGGTCACCGGTGACTTGTGTGTTCATGCGGCAGTCTCCCTGGAATCGTGTTCGGGAAAAGCGCCTGGTAAACGTTTGCGTAGCCCGCCGAACAGTACGGCCTCAGACGCCGCGCGGGCCTTCTCGCGGCGGGCACTGGGCGCAGTGGTCCTGTCCCAGACAGATCGCGCCAATTTCTCGGCTTCGTCCCGGAGGAATCGCTGCCAGCGGTGGCTCGCCTCGTTCGAGCCCACCTCCGGCGCGGCGAACAAGCGGGCGAAGAACTGTTCGTCGATCGCCCGGTCTAATCTGGAGACAACCGGGGTGGCGTCCGACTTTGTGAAATTGGGATGCTCGGGGCCTTGCAGATAGACCAGTATCGCCTGCCGTAAGACCTTCCTGGCCTCACCGGCCAGTGTGACCATCTCTGTGGAGAGATCGGCGAGC
>JAKZUJ010000038.1:0-28432 GCA_047516685.1 Chloroflexota bacterium
ACCCGCACCGGCTCAGCGGGAGAGCGTCCGCCCTCAATCAACTTTCGCGCAATCGAGCTCAGGTTCCCCACGCCCATCAGCACCACGATCGTGCCCGGCGAGCCGGCAATCCGTTGCCAGTCCACCCCGCCGTCGGTAGCCAACTGCGCGTCGTGACCTGTCACCACGGTCACGCTCGAGGCCACGCCCCGATGCGTCACTGGTACATCCGCGGCCGCGGGTCCGGCCAGCGCCGAGGAAACGCCCGGCAGCACCACTACCGGTATCCCGGCCGCCCGTGCCGCCAGCACTTCCTCGCCGCCGCGACCAAACACGAACGGGTCCCCACCCTTCAGCCGGCACACCGAGAGTCCCTCACCAGCCAGCTGAACCAGCAGGTCGTTAATCTCGGCCTGGCTCCGCGAAGCCCGGCCCGGCGCCTTGCCAACGTCCTCCATCCGCGCGCCGTCTCGGGCCAGCGTCAACAGATCGGGCGACACCAACCGGTCGTGAACCACTGCGTCCGCCGACTCCAGGACTTCGCGTCCGTGCACCGTGATCAGCTTCGGATCGCCCGGGCCGGCGCCGACCAGATATATCGTTCCTGCCCGCGCCTTCATTGGCTCTCGGAACCCCTGGTCGCCAGCACCCTGGCCGCGGCCCGCCGCCCCAACGCGTCGGCGTCCGTCACTCTCCCGCGAAGCGTCAGCGGCGGCTCTTCCCCGTCGCCGAACAACCCCGCCGTCAGTGTGAGGTAAGGGCCATTCACCGAGGCCAGCGCCCCGACCGGCGCGCTGCAACCGCCGCGCAAGTCGCGCAGAAAGGCCCGCTCGGCCGTCACGGCCGCCCGCGATTCCGCGTCATCAATTCTCTCCACCAGGCGCTCTACATCGGGCCGGTCGGCTCGCACCTCCACCGCCAAGGAGCCCTGGGCCGGCGCCGGCAGAAACGCCGGAGGCGCCAGTATCTCGGTCATGGCCGCGGCCAGGCCCGCCCGATCCAAACCCGCCGCCGCCAGCACCGCCGCGTCGAGCTCGCCGCCCCGCACTCGCGCCACCCGCGTGCCCACGTTGCCGCGCAAAGGTTGCACGGTCAGGTCGGGGCGGACCGCCAGCACCTGGGCGGACCTCCGCGCGCTGCCGGTGCCTACCGAGGCGCCCTCGGGCAGGCTGGCAAGTCCCACGCCGTCTCGACTCACCAGCGCGTCGCGCGGGTCCGCCCGAGGCGGCACGGCGGCGATCCGCAGACCGGCCAGCGGCGCGGTGGGCAGGTCCTTGTAGCTGTGCACGGCAATGTCGGCCCGCCCATCCACGAGGGCCGCCTGCACGCCGCGCGTGAACACGCCCCGCTCGCCCAGCGTCTCGATCGCCCTGGACCGGTCCCGGTCGCCCGTCGTGTCCACCAGCACGAACTCGACGCGCAATCCGGGATTCGCGCTCGTCAGAAGATCGGCAACCAGCGCCGCCTGCGCGCGCGCCAGCGGCGAGCGGCGTGTCGCCATGCGAACCATCACCGCCGCACCTCGGATTGCGCCGCCTGCGTCAGCCCCTGATCGTACGTTGTCTGCGCTCAGCGCTGGGCATAGGCATCCGCCAGCACGGCGGCTACCTCCGGTCGTGTGAACTCGGCTGGCGGCCGCTGACCCTCGCTCAACAGAGCACGCAGCCGGGTGCCGCTCAGGAATACGTGGCTCGCCATGTCGTGCGGGCAGGTCTTGGCCGAGCCCATCGCGGCGCAAGCCGTACACCAGAAGGCGTGCTCGAAGAACAACGGCGTGATGCCCAGATCGCCGGCATCGAACTCGCGAAAAATGTGCTGCGCGTCATGCGGGCCGTAGTAATCGCCCACCCCCGCATGGTCCCGACCCACGATGAAATGCGTGCAGCCGTAGTTGCGCCGGACGAGCGCGTGAAATACCGCCTCGCGCGGCCCCGCATAGCGCATCGCCGCCGGCAGGGCCGCCAGCACTACTCGGTCACGCGGGAAGTACCCGTCCAACAGCACCTCGTAGCAGCGCCAGCGCACGTCGGCGGGTACGTCGTCTTCCTTGGTGACGCCCACCAACGGATGCACCAGCAGCCCGTCCACCATCTCCAGCGCGGCCTTCTGGATGTACTCGTGCGCGCGGTGAATCGGATTGCGCGTCTGGAAGCCCACAACCGTGCGCCAGCCCAGCGCCTCGAACCGCTCGCGCAACTGCGCCGGCGTGAGATGCCGGGGATCGTCCGCGCGGTCGGGCGCCAGACCAACAGATGTAATCGAACCACCCAGCAGCACGTCCCCCTGCGCGTACAGGGCAGCCACGCCGGGATGCTTGGCGTCGGTCGTGCGGTACACGGCCTGCGCCTCGGCTGTCTTGTCGTAGTGGAATCGCTGCCGAACCTCCAGCTCAGCGCGCCGTGCGCCGGCGGCATCCAGCAAGTCCACCCGGTCGCCCTCGCGCACCAGCGCCGCCGTCTCGGCGTCCACCGCCAGCGTGATCGGCAGCGGCCAGGGCTGCCCGTTCGGCAGGTGCATGTCATTCAGCACCGCCGCGTATTCCGGCTCGGTCATGAAGCCGGTCAGCGGGCGGTAGCCGCCGACCCGAAACAGCTCCAGGTCCGCCAGTTGCCGGGGTGATAGCTCAATCGCCACGGACGCTGCCACGGCAGCCATCAGGCCGCCGCCGCGCAGTCGGACACCGGGATCAGATAGCCAAGGCATTCCAGACTCTCAATGATCTTGCCCGCGCTTTCCTCGACCGATTCCAGGTCCGTCTCCACCACGATCTCCGGATCGACCGGCTCTTCGTACGGATCGTTGACCCCGGTAAAGTTCTCGATCTCGCCGGCCAGCGCCCGCGCGTAGAGTCCCTTGGTGTCACGCTCGATCAACCGATCGAGCGAGCACTTCACGTACACCTCCACGAAGTGCCCGATCTTCTCCCGAGCCTCGCGCCGCCCGTCTCGATAGGGCGAGATCGCCGACACCAGCATCGTGGCGCCGTGCCGCGTTCCCAACCCGGCCACCCAGGCGATTCGCCGGATGTTCTCGTCACGGTCCTCGCGAGTGAACCCCAGTCCCCTGCTCAGGTGCGTGCGCACCACGTCGCCGTCCAACGACTCCACGCGGTGGCCGCGACGCTCCAGCTCCGGCGCCAGCCGCTCCGCCAGCGTCGTTTTTCCGGCCCCGGAAAGGCCGGTCAGCCAGATCGTGACTCCGTCGAACGTTTCCTGCCGATACGCCGCAAGCCCGTTGCAATCCATTGAATTGACCATCCCTACGAGTTCCCGTGCAGACCGCACTCGGTCTTGGACAACCCCTGCCAACGACCGCTGCGCATCGACTCCCCGGGCAGCGGGCGCGCCGTACAGCGCGTGTCGCAGCCCAGGCTCGGGTAGCCCTCGTCGTGCAGCCGGTTGTAGGGCACGTCGTGGCGGCTGATGTATTCCCAGACCTCCGCTTCGGTCCAGCCGCTCAGGGGTGCGACCTTCACCAGCCCGAACTTCGCATCCCACTCAATCACCGGCGTCGCCGCCCGCCGCGCCGACTGGTCGCGTCGCACGCCCGTAATCCAGGCCTGCTTGTCCGCCAGCGCCCGCGCGTTCGGGCCGACTTTGCGAATCCCGCAGCAGGCGTTCGGATCGCGGTCCCAGAGCGACTCGCCGAACCGCGCCGCCTGTGCGGCCAGCGACAACTCGGGTCGATACGCCGTGGCCTCGAACCCATAGCGCTGCTCAATCCGCTCGCGGACGTCATGCGCGGCCCGAAAGAGCAGGCCGGTGTCCAGGTAGTAAATCTCCACGTCGTCCAGCAGATCCTGTCGCGCCAGCATGTCCACCAGGACCATCCCACTGGGGCCGCCAAACGAGCACGACAGCGCCACGTCAGGCGCGTAGGCGCGCACGACTTCGCACAGCACCTCCGCGGCCGGCAGGCGCTGAAGTCGCGGACCGGCGCGCCTCAGGTCGATTTCAGCAAGTTGCACATTCACGATTGAGAAAGAACCTCCAATGGCATGGGGCATGGAGCGCCCCTGGCGTTGATTCAGGTACTCGACGCTTGACCCGGTGTCAATCAGGTCGGGACAACCATGCGGCCAAGGCGCGGACGCCCGGCCGGCGTCGAGAAATGCCTGGCGTGACCAGGACTTTGCGGGCGTGGGAGGCCTAGACCACCACGCCCCGTATACAGGCGCACGTTCGGTTGCAGCAGTAGGACGTGCAGCCGAGGGTGTGTCTACGGGAAACAATGACAGCCGCGGCCGGCAGCCGCTGGCCGAGGTCCGACGACGCCAAGTCAGTCGGCGTCAGACGGCGCATTCGCCCTCGCCGCGCTCCAGCACGTACAACCGGTCGCGATCCCAGTCCACGAAGTGCTCGGGTTCCTCGTCATACGCAGGCGGCAGCGCCAGGTCCTTCAGAAGAGTGTCGAAGTACATCCGGTCGTAACGGTCCACGTACTCGTTGAAGGACTCGTCGTCGGCCTCGCGCTTCTCTTCGTAGTCCAGGATCAGCCGTTCCACCACCATCGGCGCACGCTTGGCCGGCACCCGCGTTCGCAGCAGCATGCCCAGCCGCATCGGCGAACCGTAGCGGCGGTTGCCGCCAATGAACGTGTGGTAGGCCGGAACCTGCCGCCCACCCGTCCTGATGGCCGCGCCGTGGAACCCAATGTTGCCCACGTGGTGCATGCCGCAGGAGTTCGGGCAGCCGCTCATGTTGATCAGGATCTGCCGCGTCAGCGGGTCCCTGATGTGCATTTCCTCAACCTGAGCCTGAATAGCCTTGCTGAGGCCCATCGACGACGTGATCCCCAGCTTGCAGCTATCCGTGCCCGGGCAGGACACCACGTCGTTGATCTCGTACGCGCCCGGATTGCCCAACCCCAGCGCGCGCAATTCGCGCCAGACCGGGTAGACGCTGTTGTCCGGAATCCAGCGCAGCACGATGTTCTGCCAGTGCGTGGTACGCGCGCGGCTGGCGCCGTACGTTCGCAGGATCTCCGCCAGGCCCCGGAACTGCTCCGGGCTCAGGTCGCCCTGGTTGACCTTGACCTCGATCGTCGAGTAACCCGCCTGCACCTGCGGCTTCACGTTTGTGGCGCAGAAGCGCTGGAACAGATCGGCGTATTCCTCGGCGATTGCGGGCGCCTCGGCGGGCAGGTCCGGCGCGTCGATCTCCTCGCGGTCGATAAATACCAGGTCGTCCAGCGGATAGTCGCGCTCCGCCCAGGCGCCCGTCAGCTCGGCTTCCACCATCTCGCGGAAGGTCTCGATGCCGACGCGGTGCACCAGGAACTTGATGCGCGCCTTGGCCCGGTTGCGGCGCAACTCATCGGACCGGTTGAAGATGCGCAGCACGGCCTCGGAGACCCGCAGGTAGTCGCTCAGCGGCACGAAGTCGTACAGCTCGAATGCGTGCTTCGGCATGATCGACAGCCCGCCGCCGGTCAGCATGCGGAACCCGCGCTCTTCCTTGCCGTCCACCATTCGCGTGGCCGAGTAGAAGGCCAGATCGTGAATCTCGCCGATCACTCGGTCCGTGTCCGACCCGCTGAACGAGACCTTGAACTTGCGCGGCAGCAGCTGGGTCAGCGGGTTGCGCACGAAATAGCGCACGAAAGCCCCGGCGTAGGGCGTGGCGTCGAATACTTCGTCGTCCGCCACGCCTCCCCAGGGGTCGCCGGTCACGTTGCGGACGGTGTTGCCGCAGGCTTCGCGACTCGAAAGTCCCACGCGACCCAACACCCGCAGCGACTCCCAGGCCAGCGGCAGCGGGATGTGATGCAGCTGGATGTTCTCGCGCGTGGTGATGTGGCCCTTCTGCAGCGGGGCAAAACGCTCAGCCACCTCGGCGAAGGCATCCAGCTGATCGGCCGTGACGCCGCCGAAGGGCAGCTTCACGCGGATCATCTGCACGTTGGCCTGCCGCTGCCCGTAGACGCCCTGCTTGAGCCGGAATCCGACGAACTTCTCTTCGACGCGCCGCCCGGCCAGATAGGCCTGAGCCTCGGTGGTGAAGTCCGCGAACTCCTCGTCGAGGATCTCGATCACACGCCCGGCGGTGTCTTTGCGTTCAGTAATCGCCATGCCTGGCCTCCACGAGCCGCCCGTCGCGGCCGGGTATTGAGCGTACCTGGATTGTCGCCCCAGGCAATCGCACCAATTCTATGAAAAAACCCAAGCCGGGCGCCACCCGATCTACACCCGGTCGGCCGACCACTCGTGAAACGGCAGCGGCAGCCCCGGATCGTTCACGCCCGGCGGACGCTCGGGTCCGAACAGCAGCTTCACCGCGTCATTTCGGCTCAGCCGCCTCCGCTGGCCGCCCAGCGTCATCACGATCGAGTCGCCCTCGTCCACAGGATCCAGGTTCGCGTGCCCATAGGCCCGCACTAGCCCCACCGGGTCTTCGATACGGATCATCCCTATGTAGTCCGCCGATTTCATGATTCCAACCGAATCCAGCATGTCCGTCACGTCGTCCGGCCGGGCTGGCGCCGTCAGGCTGGCGTGCACCGTCGGGCTTTGCCCGCCTCGGCGCTCGTCGGGCGTCTGGGTCGACGTCTTCACCGCCGGGTCGTCCCACTCCGCCAGCAGGCGGGCGATCATCGGCACCACCAGGTCGGCCGGCCCGCCGTACTCCGCCATCGCCGTGCCGCGCACGAACACGTAGGCCCCCGCCCGGCCATCGCGCTCGGCCACCCACACCGTCGAATTACGGCGTTGCAGCATCGCCCGCATGTGGTCGGGTGAACGCACCGCGCCCCAGGCCTGTTGCTCGTTAATCTCCGACAGAGCCTCGAAGTCCGCGTCCGTCGCCGGCCGCATGTCGGGCACGGGTTCCGACGGCAGAAACGTCCGGTTCCCCCGGTCGAATCTGTACACCCGAACCGTCCCGCCATACTCCCACCCCTGCTTGCGATACCAACTCGGCACGCCCGTCGACAGCAGGCTGATGTGGGAGCCCAGCTCCGCCATGCGCTCAATGCAGGCGTCCAGCACCCGCGTGGCGTAGCCGCGGCGCCGGTAGGCCACGTCGGTCGAGACCCCGTTGATGCCGCCAATGCGCAGGCGCACGTCGCCGATCCTGGTGTCGTGCGGAAAGATCGCCGTGGATGCCACGATCTGGTCGTCCTCGCGGATCACCTGGATGTTCTCCACGTTCTCCGGCTGGTGCACGTGCGGCCAGTCCTCGCCGTAGGTGGGATCGCTGCCCACCTCCTGGCGCATCACCCGATTGACGTGATCGATCAGGTCCTGACGCTCATCCAGCCGCATGACGCGCGGCCCATCCACGCTCACCGCAGACCATCCTTGTCTCATCGTGGATTCCCCGCGCGGCGGCTCGCCCTAGCCTGAATGCCCGGCGTCAACCCGTCCAGCGCACGCGACCTCCAGGTCGTACATCCGCTGCAGATTCAGCCAATACTCCGACGTCATCCCCAGCGCCTTGCCCAGCCGCAGCGCCGTGTCCGCCGTGATCGTCCGTCGTCCATGCACGATTTCGTTGATCCGCCGCGACGGTACGCCCACCGTCCGCGCCAGGCGGTACTGCGTGATCGCAAGTTCCTCCAGCATCTCCGCCAGATGCGTTCCGGGATAGATCGGGGCCATCGTTGACATGCGACTGTGCTCCTGAGCGACTACCCATCATCGCAGCCCACCGGCCACGGAACAACGGCGGCACCGTCTACCTGCTCACACCCGGTCCGCCAGCCATGCGTGAAAGACGAGCGGCAGCCCGGCGACGTCGGGCCTGACCGGCCGTTCGGGCCCAAAAAACAGTTTCACGGCATCCGTCCGGCTCAGGTGCAATGTGCGGTCGGAGGTCTCCACCACGATCGAATCGCCGTCCGCATGAGCCGTTAGGTCCGTGCGCCCGTAAGCCCGCACCAGCCCCTGCGGGTCTTCGATGCGAATCATGCGCACGTAGTCGCCTGATCGCAGAATGCCCAGCGAGTCCAGCGCCTCGGTCACGTCGTCCGGCCGCCACGGCGCATCCAGGGTCGCGTGCACCGTCGGTTTGACATTGACCTGCCGTTCCTCGATCGAGCGCGTGGAGGTCCACACCGCCGGGTCGTCCCAGCTTTCCAGCAGGCGAGCCAGCATGGGCAGCACCAGGTCCGCCGGCCCGGCGTATTCGGTCACCGACGTCCCACGCACGCGCAGGTAGGCGCCCACCCGCCCGTCACGCAGCGCCACCCAGACCGCGGCGCCCGGACGCGGCGACCACATTGACCGCAGCAGCTCGGGCGACCGCACGCCGCCCAGCGCCCGCGCCGCATGAATGGCCGCCAGCGCGTCGAAGTCGGCGTCCTCGGCCGGTCGTATTTTCAGGCCGGAATCCGTCGGCAGCAGGCGCCGGTTGCCCCGGCTGAACTGGTAGCCGCGCTCCACGCCGGCGTATTCCCAGCCCAGCTTGCGGTACGAGCTGGGAACGCCCGAGCCGAGCAAGCTCAGGTGACACCCCAATTCGGCCATCCGCGCAACGCAGGCGTGCATGACCCGCGTCGCGTAGCCGCGCCGCCGGTAGGCAGAGTCGGTGGTGACCCCGGTGATCCCGCCAATCCGCAGACGCGCCTCGCCGATGCGCGTTTCCTGCGGATAGATGGCGGCCGACGACACGATCCGCCCGTCCACGCCAATCACCCGGATGTTTTGCAGGTTGTCCAGGCAATAGATACGCGGCAAGTCCTGGGCATAGGTAGGCGCGGCGCCCACCTCGCCGCGCATCACGTGACCCACCTGCGCCAGCAGCTCGTCAAGTTCGTCCGGCCGCGGCGCGCGCGGACAGTCCTCGCTCAGGTCAGACCCTGGAGCCACGTTGGCCTCACCTCCGCCGATCCAGGTAGATCACGCAGCGCAGGCCTCAGAGCGCGTACAGGTCCTCATACTTCGCTGTCAGACGCCGGAGCAACGGCTGCGCATCCAGCGGGCCGCCGGTGACGCGCTTGATCAACTGGTCCGGGGTGAGTCGCCGTCCGACCGTGTACACGTTGGTCGTCATCCACTCCAGCAGCGGCGCCGTATCGCCCTGCGAGATCTGTTCCGGAATGCCCGGCTGGGCCCGCAGCGCGGCCTCATACAACTGCGCGCCGATGATGTTGCCCAGCGTGTAGCACTGGAAGGCGCCGCCGATGCTCCCGGCGTACCAGTGCACGTCCTGCAGCACGCCGTCGCGGTCGTCGGGTGCGCGTACGCCCAGGTCCGCCTGGTAGCGCGCGTGCCAGGCGTCTGGCAGGTCGGCCACGGCCACTTCGCCCTCCAGCAGTTGCAGCTCCAGGTCAAACCGGATCATCACGTGCAGGTTGTAGGTCACTTCGTCGGCATCGGTTCGGATCAGGGACGGCTCCACCCGGTTGACCGCCGCGTGGAAGTCGCGCAGGTCCACGTTCCCCAGCTGCTCTGGAAACTCCGCTTGCAGCGCCGGATACCAGTGCGTCCAGAAGCCCAGGCCGCGGCCCACGATGTTCTCCCAGAGGCGCGACTGGCTCTCATGGACGCCGGCCGACGTGCCGCCGCCCAGCGGCGACCCGTCGTCGTCGGCCTGCGTGCCCTGCTCGTAGAGGGCGTGGCCAGCCTCGTGGATGGTGCTGAAGAGCTGTTCGCCCAGGAAGTTCTCGTTCGTGCGTGTGGTAATTCGCACGTCACCGTGGGAAAAGCGCGTCATGAAGGGGTGAGCCGTGGGGTCCAGCCGCCCGCGGCCAAAGTCGTAGCCGATAGATGTAATCACGCGCTCGGCGAACCGTGACTGCTGGCGCCGCGGAAAGTGCTGGCGCGCCGGCGCGTCGTCCACCTGCGGCGCGGCGGCGATGCGCGCCACCAGCGGCGTCAGCCCCGCGCGCAGTTCGTCGAACACGGGCCGGATACGAGCCACCGTCATACCCTGATCGGCATCGTCGATCAGCGGATCGGCGATGTGCTCGTAGCCGGGGAAGAATTCGGCGTATTCGCGGCTGAGGTCCAGGGTGGTTTCCAACATCGGACGCAGCGTGGCGAAGTCGTTCCTGGGCCGCGCCTCCACCCAGGCCGCATACGAGGCGGACGCGTGCCTGGCCGCGCGTTCGCTGTACTCGGCCGGCACGAGCGTCTGGCGCCCGTAGTCGTAGCGGGCCACGCGGATCAGCGCCGCGTCGTCATGCCCCGGCGGCAGGGATTCGGCGTACGACGCCAGGCAGTCCAGCAAGCGGCCGATTTCCGGGTCGGTGGCGCTCTCGTGAGCCAGGCGGCCCAACACCGCCAGTTGCCGTGCGCGACCCGCCGCGCCGCCGGACGGCATGAAGGTGGATTGGTCCCAGTGCAAAATCGCCGACGCAGCTCCAAGATCGCGCGCCTCGCGCAACCGGTTCCGCAAGTCACGCAGATTGGATTCAACGCTCATGGCTTGGAGATTCCTCTCGGCGGCCGGTCAGGGTCGAAACGCCTGCACAATGCTCGGCCACGGATCATCGAGCACGACGTGCCCGGGCTTCAGTCCCGTAACGGTGATCGCCACCGCGCCCTCGGCCAGCGCGTGCATCTCGTCGCCGGGCGTCGGCTCTTCGTCGAAGTACTCCCCAAAATTCACGCGCAGGCTGACCCCGTGCTCGTCGACCTCGCAGTCGCCGAGGGTAAAGTCGCGAAAGAGCGTGAAGAGGCTGGGTTGCGTCAGCCGCACCGGCGAGTCTTCGCCGAAGCCATCGGGCACGTTGATGTTGACCAGCACGTTCGGCAGCGGATCGAACCGTGTCCGGATGGCCTGCAGCAGCCGACGGGTCGCGGCGGCTATGGCCTGGTACTGGTTCTCCGCGCTGCAATAGTCGGTCGAGACCGCCAGACCCAGCAGTCCGCGTTCCACCGCCACGCGGGCCGCGCCGACAGTGCCCGAAACCTTGTAAGGCTCCTCGCCCGGATTCCAGCCGGGATTGATTCCGGCGACCAGGGCGTCGGCACGTCCGCCAAAGGCGTGAGCCAGGCCGATGACCGCCAGCGAGGCCGGCGGCGCGTCCAGCGCGAACGCAGGAATGCCCACGTCGACACCCGGCGGTGGCGGGGCGGGGAAAAGCTGGACCTCACGGCGCAGCGTGATGGACATACCCGCGCCGCTGTAGTTCCGCGTGGGCGCGTACAGCGCCACGCGCCCCAGGCGCCTGAGCTCGCGGGCCAGCACCCACACGCCGCGTTCGCCGACGCCATCATCGTTCGCCACCAGCAGGTTCATGCGCGGTCCATTCGGGTATGAGCGTCAGGCAGCACGCTTCCGTCGCCCCGCCCACCAAGCCGCACCTTCAAAGTGATAACTCAACATTTTACTCATGCGTTTTGTAAACACAGCGTGACCACAGTGCTGGTTTTATGTCTCTAACGCTGGGATTATGTATAGCTGCGGCTTGGGAACGTGGTTCTTCAGCGAATGGGGCGGATTCGTGGCTTTTCTAACCCAACTCTTATCGTCTACAGCACCAGGTCGCCGACCGCGGGCGTTGGCGGATTCAATACCGGCGACCTGTACCTGAAAACCACCGCCCCCTGCGAGGTCTACGTCTACGATTCGGGCGCCTGGGGCACAACCGAAATTGCGGAGTTGTGCCCAGAACCCGACGAGGCGAGTTGAGCGGCGATTGACAACCTGGGCGGCCGTGTCGGCGGCCGCCCAGCCCGCTCGGACGGACGCGGCGGGCGGTGTCAGTCGCGCACCCAGGTCCCGTCCAGTGCGTGCCCGCCATCGACCGGCAGCACCACCCCGCTGATCGCGGCCGCCGCGTCCGATGACAGAAACAGAATCGCCTGCGCCACTTCGTCCGGCAGGATGAACCGACCGGACGGCATGGCCGCCAGCCGGTCCTGCACGTCGTCGAACTCGCGATAAATGCGCGGTACGTCCACGAACGCCGGCGCCACGGCGTTCACTCGAATGCCGCGGTGTGCCAGTTCCAGGGCCATCGTGCGGGTAAGCCCAACCAGGCCGACCTTCGTGGCCCCGTAGCCCACACGCCCCCTGGCGTGCCGCATCACCTGGGTCGTCACCACGTTGATGATCACGCCGCCGGGGTCCTGGCGCGCCAGCACGAAGCGCCGCGACAGCTCGAAGGGCGCCTCCAGGTTGACCTGCGCCATCCAACGCCAGCGCGCGCTGTCCATCTCGGGAAACGGGAAGTTCCCTTGGGCCGCCGCGTTGTTGACCAGAATGTCCACACCGCCCAGGTTCGCGGCCACATCGTCGAACAGTTGGCCCGCGGCCTCCGGTTCGCCCAGGTCCGCGGTGGCGCCATGGACCGCGCCCGGGCCCAGATCGTCCAGCGCCGCCACCGCCGCCAGCACGTCCCGCTCGGTCCGCGCGCAGATGGCCACGTTCGCCCCGGCCCGCGCATAGGCCTGCGCCACCGCCAGCCCGATGCCCTGCGTGCCGCCGGTCACTAGCACCGAAGTGTCGTGAAAGTCGTAGCTGATTAGCGGCATCGGCGGCGTCCTCTGGATCGCGTCGGGTACTGCGTAATCCTAGCGGCGCTCCGCTTCGGGTCGCCTGGCCGTGGGGATGCTTCCCGGTGGACGAAGGCCCACGGCCAATGTTCGGGAGGCGGCTCAGCTTCTCTCGGCGCTCGCGCTTCCCAGACCCAGGTCCGAGGGCGCGCGCGACTCCAGGACCGGCAGCACGCCCGCCAGGAAGTCCTCCACGTCCAGCGCTCCCAGGTTCTCCCCGGTTCGCAGCCGCACCGACACCATGCCCGCCTTGATGTCACGGTCCCCGGCAACGAGCATGTAGGGGGTCTTCTGCAGTTGGGCGTCACGAATCTTTCGGTTCATGCGCTCGCTTCGCGCGTCCACGCGTACCCTCAGCCCCGCCGCGCGCAGACGCTCGGCCACCGTCTCGCAATAGGCGGCGTGGCGGTCCGCAATCGGGATCACCGCCACCTGCATTGGCGCCAGCCAGACCGGGAACGCGCCCGCGAAGTGCTCGATCAGCACGGCCACGAAGCGTTCCATGGCGCCGAATATGGCGCGGTGCACCATCACCGGTCGCTGCCGCGTGCCGTCAGCGGCTTCGTACGTGATGTCGAAGCGCTCCGGCAGGTTGAAGTCGACCTGAATGGTCGTGAGCTGCCAGCGGCGGCCGATGGCGTCGGCCACCTGGATGTCGATCTTGGGGCCGTAGAAGGCCGCTTCGCCCTCCACCCGCGTGTAGGCCATGTCGTGCCGTTCCAGCGCCTCCACCAAACCGTGTTCCGCCAGTTCCCACAGGTCGTCGCCGCCGGCGTACTTGGCCGACCCCGAGGCGTCGCGCACGCTCAGATCCACCGTGTATTCGCTGAAGCCGAAGGTCTGGTAGATGAACTTGGCCAGGTCCAGCGCGCCCGCGACCTCATCGGTGAACTGGTCTCGACGGCAGAAGATGTGGGCGTCGTCCTGCGTCAACCCGCGCACGCGCAGCGCGCCGTGCAGCGTGCCCGACCGCTCGTACCGGTAGACCGTGCCCAACTCGCCGTAGCGCAGCGGCAGGTCGCGGTAGCTGCGCGTTTGGGAGGCAAATATCTGCACGTGGAACGGACAGTTCATCGGCTTGTTGATGTACGTCTGATGTTCCAATTGCATCTCGGGGAACAGCCCGTCGGCGAACCACTGCGTGTGACCGCTGGTTTCCCAGAGTTCGCGCCGCCCGATGTGCGGCGAGTAGACCATGTCGTACCCGCGGCGCCGGTGCTCTTCGCGCCAGAACGTCTCCAGCAGTTCGCGAATCAGCGCGCCCTTGGGGTGCCACAACACCAGCCCAGCGCCGATCGCGGGGTTGATGGAAAACAGGTCCAGCTCGCGAGCCAGCGTGCGGTGGTCGCGGCGACGCGCTTCCTCCAGCCGCTGCAAGTGAGCTTTGAGCTCGGCCTGCGTCTCGAACGCCGTGCCATAGACGCGCTGTAGCTGCGCCCGCTTCTCGTCGCCGCGCCAGTACGCGCCCGCGATGGACAGCAGCTTGAACGCCCCGATCTCGCCCGTGCTGTCCACGTGCGGACCCCGGCACAGGTCCACGAAGGGACCGGACGTGTAGTAGCTGATCGTCTCGTCGTCGGGCAGGTCGTTGATCAGCTCGACCTTGAACGGCTGGTCGGATTCCTCGAAGTGCGCCAGGGCCGTGGCGCGATCGTGCTCGGAGTACTCGAAGGGGTAGTTCGCCGCCTTGTGCTTCCGCATCAGCTGCTGCAGCGTCTTCAGATCATCCGGCGTCAGTGCACGCGGCAACTCGAAGTCGTAATAAAACCCGTCGTCGGTCGGCGGACCGATCCCAAACTGGGCGTCGGGAAACAGGTCCAGCATGGCCGTGGCCAGCACGTGCGCGGCCGAATGCCGCACGCGATAGAGGCGGTCATACGTTTGGTCAACATTCATCGAAAACGCTCCACGCAAGAAGGGAGGGGGAAATAGTCGTCTCGGGGAACCCGCGCAATGTGCGCGGGCTCGGCCCCCGCCGGCGCGCGGCAGGGGCTAGATAGTAGCGGTGCGTTCGTCGCGCGGCGTCGCGCGGCGTGGGTACTGCATGGTCGCTCGGCGCAACCTATCACAGCCCCAACCCCATCCACTCAAACTCCAGTTCGCCCACCACCACCGTGTCGCCGGCCAGCGTGCCGGCCCGCTCCAGCCGTTCCGTCACACCTCGCCGGTCGAGTTGCCGCTGGAAATAGTCCGCCGCATCCGGTGTATCGAAGTTGAGCTTGCGCGCCAGGCCTTCCAGCCGCTGGTCGCGAACCACAAACGCGCCGTCGGACCGCCGGAACAGCTGGGCCGCCTCGTCCACTGGCGTGGGACGCAGCACCGGCGTTTCCTCCGGCTCCGGTCGTGGCGCGGGCGGCGCCTCCGCCAGCAGCCCGACGGTCCGCCCCACCAGTTCCGGCAAGCCCAGGCCGCTGCCGGCCGAGACGGCCACGGCTTCGTAACCCTCGGCGAGCACCAGAGCCTGGAAGTCCGGCCACTGCTCGCGGGCCTCCCGCAGGTCCATCTTGTTGAACGCGACGAGCCGCGGGCGCTCCAGGAGATCGGCGCTAAACGCCCCGAGCTCGGCGTCGATCGCCTGGAAGGCTTCGAACGGGTCGCCTTCCAGCCCCGACCCGTCCACCACGTGCACCAGCACCCGAGCCCGCCGCACGTGGCGCAGGAAGGCGATGCCCAACCCGGCCCCCGTGCTGGCCCCCTCGATCAACCCCGGCAGATCGGCAAAGACAACCCCGGAATCGCCCGCCGGCACCACGCCCAACACCGGTTCGAGCGTCGTGAAGGGATAGGGCGCAACCTTCGGCCGGGCCGCGCTCAGCCGCGCCAGCAGCGACGATTTGCCCGCATTGGGCGCGCCCACCAGCCCAATGTCCGCCAGCAACTCCAGTTCCAACCGGATATGGCGTTCCTCGCCGCTCGCCCCGCGCGTCGCCAGCGCCGGCGCCTGAAAGCGCGCGGACTTGAAATGCACGTTGCCCACCCCGCCCCGTCCGCCGCTGGCGACGACCACGGACTGGCCTTCATCCACCAGGTCCGCCAGCACCGCTCCCGTCTGGGCGTCGTACGCCACGGCGCCGCAGGGCACGTCCACGATCACGCTATCGCCATTGGCCCCGTGCCGCTTCTTGCCCTCACCCGGCCCGCCGTTGGCCGCAATGAAACGCCGCCTGTACCGGAACGCCGTCAGTGCGTGCAGGTTGGCCCGCGCCCGCAGCAGCACGTCGCCGCCGCGTCCGCCGTCCCCGCCGTCGGGACCGCCGCGCGGCACGTACTTCTCCCGCCGAAAATGCGCGACCCCATTCCCGCCCGAACCAGCCCGGACGTAAATGCCTGCCTCATCAAAGAAGCCGCGGTTGGCCGATCGTTCTGACGACATCCCAAAATCCCTTTAGTTCTCTCCTGCATTCTGGCGCAGCGCCGAGGCGCGCGCGCCCCTCGTTACACTCGGTGCTCATGCGAACCTCGCCACAGCCTGCGGAGGCGCCCAAATGCGTGTGATCGCCATCGCCGCGCGGCCCGGCGACGCTGAATTCGCCGTCGGCGGCGCCTTGGCGCGCCATCGCAAGCGTGGTGACGACGTGACCATTGTCACCGTCGCTAACGGCAATTCCGCCCTGGACGACCTCCCGCCAATCGAACTGGCGGCTCGCCGCCGCACCGAGTCGGAAACCGCCGCCGAGCGCCTGGGCGTGGAGCTTATCTGGATGGACCACTCCGACTTCGCGGTCCAGAGCGACGCCGTCACCCGCATGATAGTTGTCGAGCTGCTGCGCGACCACAAGCCCGATCTCCTGCTCGCCCCCGCCCCGCTTGGCAACGTGGCGGACGCCACAGGCGCTTGGGACCTCGCCCGCGACGCCGCCGAAATGGCCGCCGCGCCCAACGTGCTCAGCGAGGGCGAGCCGCTGCTCCAGCCGCCCGCCCTGCTGGCCTATGAACGCACCTGGACCGCCGGGTTCACCCCCACCGAGTTTGTCGACGTCACCGACACCCTCGAAGCCAAGCATCACGCCCTCGACGCCCACGTCTCCCTGGCGGCCGCCCTGCGCGAGAGCCACGGTGTCGAGCTCGGCGAAGCTGCTGAAACGGTTGCGGCCTACCGCGGCCTTCAGGCCGGCGTGGCCTTTGCCGAAGCGTTCCGATGCGACGCGCGACTGGGTCCCCTGCCGGCGCGCCGGCTGCTGCCATAGCCGCCGATACCAAACCCGCGCCCGACGCGCCGGCCGACCTGCGAGCGCTCTTTGGCCCACGCGGCCCGCTGGCCGAACACCTGGCCGGCTACGAGCCGCGCGACTGCCAGGTTCAGATGGCCGAGTTCGTGGACGACATCGTGGCCGAGGGCGGACGCGGCGTCGTTGAAGCCGACACCGGCACCGGCAAGTCGCTGGCCTATCTCGTGCCGGTACTGCGGTCCGGGCGTCGCGCGATCGTCAGCACCTCCACCAAGACCCTGCAGGATCAGCTCTGGAGCCACGACCTACCCCTCGCCGCCCGCGTCGCCGGCGTTGCCCCTTCCACCGCGCTGCTGAAAGGCCGCGCCAACTACCTCTGCCTGCTCTCCCTCGACGAAGAGACCAGCGCCCCCGATCTCCTACTTGGCGAACAGCTATCCAGCGTGCACACCTGGGCCGCCACAACCGCCACCGGCGACATGGCTGAACTCGGCGCCCACGCAACCCCCGATGTATTGACCAACCTCACCCGCGGGGTCGACACCTGCGAAGGCTCGCTCTGCCCCTTCGCCGGCGACTGCTGGGCCGAAAAGGCTCGCGCCCGTGCCGGCGCGGCCGATGTCGTGGTCACCAACCACCACCTCGTCTTCGCCGACGCCAAGCTCCGCGGCGCGAGCGCCGAAGCCGGCGGCATGCCGCTCCCGCCCGACGGCGTCCTGGTCCTGGACGAAGCCCACACCCTGGACGACGCCGCCACCTCCGCTTTCTCCGCCCACCTGGACGACGGCCGCGCCGCACGCATCATGAACGCGCCGCGCGTGCGCGCCGCTCTCGAAGGCGACCACAGCCGCAGCATGGCCGCCGTCGTCAGCGCCAGCGCCCGCGCCTTCGCCAGCCTCAACCGCATGGTCGGAATCAATCGCACCACCATCTCCGACGAAATCGGCGCGGGCCTCAGTCTGGCGGAAACCGCCCAGTCGCTCCTCGAAGCCTGCGAGGCAATCTCCGACTCCGACACCCGCGCCTGGGTCTCCCGCCGCATCCACGAACTGGCCGCCGACGCCGAACGCGTCTTCCGCCTGGACGACCCCGCCTGGGTCCACTTCGCGGAACGCGGCCGCGACGGTTCCATTACCGCTCACGCCGCCCCGCTGGAGGTCGACCGCCTGATCGACGGCGCCACCCGCGACCGCCCCGCCGTCATTGCCTCCTCTGCCACCCTCACCGTCGACCGCTCCTTCGCCTACGTGCTCTCGCGCCTTGGCATGGGCGGGGCCGCCGAGCTGTCAACCCGGCCGGCCTTCGACTACGCCCGTCAGGCCCTCGTCTACGCCCCGGCCGACCTCGAACCGCCCCCAACCGCCGGCGCCGACGACGAGACCTACGCCGCCGGCCTTGCCCACCGCATGACGGAGCTGGTCGAATCCTCCGGCGGCGGCGCGTTCTTGCTCTTCACCAGCCGCCGCGCGCTGAACGACGCCTGGCGCCGCACTCGAGGCGCCTTCCCCTACCCGCGCTTCCGCCAGGGCGACGCCGCTCCCGCCGACCTCCTGCAGCGCTTCCGCGCAGCCAACAACGGGGTCCTCTTCGGCGTCCGCTCATTCTGGGAAGGCGTGGATGTCCGCGGGGACGCCTTGCGGCTCGTCGTCATCGCCCGCCTGCCATTCGCCGTTCCCGATGACCCGGTCGTGGCAGCCCGAACCGAGCACCTGCGCCAGGAAGGCGCCAACTGGTTCGCCGAGCTCGCCTTACCCCGCGCGGCCCTCCTGCTCAAGCAAGGCTTCGGCCGCCTCATCCGCTCCACCAGCGATCGCGGCGTCGTCGCCGTGCTCGACAGCCGCCTCCGCCGCCGCCGTTACGGCCAAACCATCCTCCGCTCTCTACCCCCCGCCCCCATCACCCACCGCCTCGATCACGTCCAGCGATTCTTTGAGGCGCGAGACACGGATGGTGCTTGGCATCCCGGTGAGTAGATTGCTGTCAGGCACCTCAAACGTGGCAAGCTACCCGTATGAGCCCGGAACTGATCGGAATCCTGAGCGTAGGCGCGGCGTTGCTCGTTGGCATGGGCGGCATGGCCAGCCTGAACGTCGCCCTCTACCGCGGTCTTCGGGCGGACATGCGGTCGGACATGGGCTCCCTACGGAGTGAATTCAAGGCCGAAAGCGCCGTGCTTCGAGAGGATGTGAAGACCGAAATCGCCGCCGTTCGACAGGATGTGAAGGCCGATAGCGCCGCGCTCCGACAGGATGTGAAGGCCGATATCGCCGCGCTTCGAGAGGATGTGATGGCCGATAGCGCCGCGCTTCGAGAGGATGTGAAGGCCGATATCGCCGCCGTTCGACAGGATGTGAAGTCCGTCGAGACCCGCGTTGTGGCCCTGGAAGTTCGCGTAGCGGCCGTCGAACAGGGTCAGGCGCGCCTCACGGGTGAAATTCAGGGGCTGTTCGTCGGCTTGGGCAACGCGCGAGCCGTCCGCGAGCGCGAACCCGCCGCTTAACCCTCAGGCTGCTAGGCGCGTGCCGGCCACACGGCCCTAGTGACACCCGCAGGAGCTGCCGCACCCCCCGCCGCCCATGTAGGCATCGTTCGCGGCGCTGGCCTGGCTCGCCGAACCTGACGACGACCGGCCCACCATCGCCGGCGCGTAATACACCTGCCGTACCCGGCTGCTGGCGCAGGCGGTGCAAACCACCGGGCTCTCGTCGGTCATTGAGCGCCGAACGTCAAACACGTCCTCGCACGTCTCGCATTGATACGTATACGCCGGCATGGGAAACCCTTCGGGACTCAACCTGTCTCGCCGAGATTCTAGCCGCCGCCCGTCACTGCCCGCGTCTTACCATGACGCCGCCCACCCCCGCCGAGGCCCTGTATGGACCGCGACCTCGCCGCCTACATCCGCGACGTACCGGACTTCCCCAAGCCGGGAATCCTCTTCAAGGACATCACCCCGCTGCTTGGGGATCCCGACGCCCTCAAGGCTGCCGTCCGAGCCCTCGCCGCCCCCTATCGCGACGCCAACCTCATGGCCGTCGCCGCTGTCGAATCCCGCGGCTTCATCTTCGCCGCCGCCGTTGCCCTTGAACTCGGCTGCGGCTTTGTCCCACTTCGCAAACCCAACAAGCTGCCCGCGGAAACTACGTCGGCGACGTACGAGCTGGAGTACGGCGTTGACGCCATCGAGGTGCACACCGACGCCATCAGCCCTGGGGATCGCGTGGTCATCATTGACGACGTGATCGCAACAGGGGGAACGGCCGCGGCGGCGGTGGAACTGGTGAAGAGCCTCGGCGGCGAGTTGGTGGGCCTGGCGTTTCTGGTCGAACTGGCGTTTCTGAGCGGCCGCGCCAAGCTGGGCGACTACCCCGTGCACAGCGTGCTCACTTACGTGGACTAACGCCGGCGCCGGGCGCCCACGAGGGACGCCCCTACAGAGACTGGCGGGCTAAAGCACCGGCAGCGGGTCGGGCCTGGCCGCGTTCAGCTTGGTGATCTCGGACGTGATTCGCCGCGCCGCCTCGAAGTAAGGCCGGCCCACCGGGTCGTCCATCCCGCGCGACGCCACCGGCCGGCCGTTGTCCGAGGCGATTCGCACTTCGGCGTCCAGCGGAATCTCGCCCAGGAACGGCACGCCCAGCTCCTCCGCCGCGCGCCGGGCGCCGCCGTGGTCGAATATCTCGAACCGCGCCCCCGTATCCGGGCTGATGAAGTACGACATGTTCTCCACCACGCCCAGCACCGGCACCCGCAGCTTCTCGAACATCGCGATTCCCCGCCGCACGTCCTGCAGCGCAACTTCCTGCGGCGTACTCACGATCACCGCTCCGGAGAGCGGCAGAAGTTGCGATAGCGACAGTGGCGCGTCGCCCGTTCCCGGCGGCATGTCCACGACCAGGTAATCCAGTTCGCCCCAGGCCACGTCGTGCAGCAGTTGTCGCAGCGCCTGCGCCACCATCGGACCTCGCCAGATCACCGCTTGGCCCGGATCGGTCAGAAAGCCCATCGACATCACCGGCACGCCAAACGCCGACAGCGGCTTGATCTTGTCGTTCTCCAGAATCGGCCGCCCGTCGATCCCCAGCATCCCGGGGACGTTCGGGCCGTAGATGTCGGCGTCCAGCAGCCCCACCTTGGCCCCAAGCTCACGCAGCGCCACCGTCAGGTTCACCGCCACCGTGGACTTGCCGACCCCGCCCTTGCCGCTCGCCACCGCAAGCGTGTTCTTCACGCCGGCCAGCACCTCGCCTTCATGACCGAAGCCCGTGTTGGATGAGACTTCAGCCGTCCAGGTGATCTCCACGGTGCTTGGCCAGCCCAGCCCGGCAATGGCTTCCCGCACTTCGCGCTCAATCGCTTCTCGATGCGGCGAGGCCGGCGAGGTCAGCACCACGGTCAACGACACTGCGTCCCCATCCACCCGCACGTCGCGAACCAGACGCGCCGCCACCAGGCCGCGCCGCAGGTCGGGTTCCATCACGCGCGCCAGCGCCTGAGTGACCTCGGCGGCCCGATCCGCGGGCGGTTGGGAATGGGGAATCATGGCAAGAAGAGGGGCGGCGGCGCACGCCCTCGGCGCACGCACCGCCCCCAAGGCTAGCACCGTTCAATCCGTCATTCCCGCGAAAGCTGGAACCCACCCTCCGCTCCCAACACCCCGAAGCTCGTCTCATTTAACGCGGCAACCCACCCTCTCCGCCCAGCGCTTCCCCACCCCACTAAACTAAGCCCCGGCGCTTCCAAGGACTCCCCGCGTGAACAAAGTCGCCGTCGTCGGCTCCGGCAGTTGGGGTACCACTCTGGCTGTCCTCGTCGCCGAAGCCCACGGCGGCTGTGCCCTTTGGGTCCACAGCCGGAATGAAGCCCACGACATGGCCGCCCGCCGTGAAAACGTGCGCTTCCTGCCCGGCGTCACCCTGCCTGACACGGTCCAGATCGACCACGATCCCGCAACTGTCCTGCGCGGCGCCGACCTCGTGCTCATCACCGTCCCCATGCGGCGGCTGCGTGAAAACTGGGAAGTCATCGGCCACCTCATCGAACCTCACGCCGCCATTGTCAGCGGCATCAAGGGACTCGACCCCAGCACCGGCCACCGCGTCAGCGAACTCGTCGCCGGCCTGGCCGGTGAGGACATCCTCGACCGCCTCGCCGTACTTTCCGGACCCAACCTGGCCCGCGAAATCGCCGCCGGCGAACCCGCCACCGCCGTTATCGCCGCCCGCGCGTCGCAGGTTGCCCGCAGCGTCCAGCGGCGGCTCAGCGCCCCCACCTTTCGCACCTACGTCAGCGACGACGTCGTCGGCATCGAACTCGCCGGCGCCATCAAGAACGTCATTGCCATCGGCGCCGGCATGGCCGACGGCTTGCGCTACGGCGACAACGCCAAGGCCGCCCTGATGACCCGTGGCCTGGCCGAAATGACCCGTCTGGGCCTCACCGCCGGCGCCGATGCGCTGACATTCGCGGGCCTGGCCGGCATGGGCGACCTGATCGCCACCTGCGCCAGCGCCCATTCCCGTAACCACTACGTTGGCCAGCAGCTTGCCGCCGGACGCACGTTGGACGACATCCAGGCCCGCATGGTGATGGTCGCCGAAGGCGTGGACACATCCCGCGGCGCCCTCGCCCTCGCCCGCCGTCTTGGCGTGGAAATGCCTATTGTCGAACTCATCAACCAGGCCCTGTTCAACGGCCTCCCCGTCGCCGAAGCCGGCCAGGTCCTCATGGCCCGCGAACTCAGCCACGAACTCCGCGGCCTCCGCCAAGACAACTAACCACCCCTACTCCCCGCTCCTGCGCCTCACTTCCTTCCCCACCCACTTGTCCCAACCCACCCGCACGCGCAACAATCGGGCGGCCTGAAGGCAAGAGGCGCCAGATCGTGGCCACCATCACCTGCACCAACTGCGGCCGGCACACCGCCGCCCGGGCGCCCACTTGCCGTCATTGCGGCTTCGACTCCTACGCCGACCGACGCGAAGGTCGTGTGGAGGACTACGGCGTCGACCGCGTCATGCGCCGCATCAAAGCCGTGCTGTACATCATCTTTCTTCCCGTCGTCGGCCTTTTGGGCCAGATAATCATCGGCGCCTTCGTGCTGCTGCCCTTCTTCTTCCTGGCCGCCCTGTCCAGCGGCGCCACCGGCGATGGACCCGTCGAGTTGATGAACGCCCTCATTGGCTTCGTCATCAACTGGCCCGGCATCTGCATCATGCTGCTGTTCACGTACATCGGCCTCTACCGCCGCTTCGAACTCGTCCGCGACCTCACGCGCCGCGCTCTCCGCACCATTGCCCATCGCCTCCGCCGCGCCGACTGACCGCCGCGTCATACCCTCAGTCAATCCGCTCCATGTCATTCCGAGCGGATTGATGAATCGCACCCGCCGACCCCATCCCGACGCCCGTTCCTGAGCAACACCCGTTCATAGTGCGGCCTCCCCGTTCGTGGCGTCCCCGTCGAACCATGAACGACCCGCGACGCGCTCGGGCCAAACGCAGCCACCGCTGGGCCGCACGTTGTGAGAAAGGCGTCAAGGAATCCTCCGACACGGAGAATGTGGCCCCGTTCTGGATGCACGAGCATTTGTACCCGTGTCGCATTGAGCAGGAAGGTTTGCGATGGCTGTCACAGACGAAGTTACACGCCTGCTGACCGCCGACGACCTGCTCCGGCTCTGTAGCGAGGGCGTCCGCGGCGAACTGATCCGGGGAACGCTGTGCGAAACCATGCCAACGGGACATCAACACGGCACGATTGTCACCAATCTGGTGATTTTTCTGGGGAGCTTCATCAAGCCCCGGAAGCTGGGCAGCCTGACGGCCTCGGACTCGGGGGTCTGGCTGGAGCGCGATCCTGACACGGTGCGGGCGCCGGTTATCGCCTACTTCTCGGCCCAGAAGATTCCGCTGGATCAGCGGGTCACGGGCTTTTCGCAGGTCGTCCCCGACCTGGTGGTGGAGGTCGTGTCACCCGGCGACAGCCGGCGGGAGATCAACGACAAGGCGCTGATGTGGCTCAGCTACAGGACGCGGCTGGTATGGGTCGTGCATCCCGACACGCGCACGGTCGACGCGCATCGGGTGGGCGCCGGCGCGCTGACGCTCACCCAGAACGACGCGCTCCACGGCTTTGACGCGCTGCCCGGCTTCACCTGCAAGGTTCGTGACATCTTCGCCGCGTAACCTCCCGGCGCTCCCGGTGCGCGGTCCCTTCCAACTGGTCGACACCGTGAGCGATGCTAGTCGCCGTCGGGCAACGCCGCCGGCACGTGCTAGTCCAACGACGCCAGCACTTCGTCCAATCGGTACAGAAACGCGGTCCTAAACAGCCGACGCTCCGGCACACCGCAGACCGCGACATAAGCCTTCCAAGCCTCCGAACCCTCCTCGATGTGATCGCGCGGGTCGGCCCAGGTGACTTGCCCCCGCTGTTCGATTTGCGCCCGGACATCAAGGAGCGTCTGGCGGACGGGCGGCGCCACCCCCGTTCGCCCTGAGCTTGTCGAAGAGCCTGCCCTGAGCCCGCCGAAGGGGCGCCCTCCTGCCTGTGGTTCGACAGGCTCACCACGAACGGGCGGCGGCTCGCTGCGAACCGGCGGGGGCTTGCCGCGAAAAGGGACGGCAGGTTCAGCGCCAACGGGCTCGGGGCGGTCGGCGTAGGCAGCGGATGGTTCGGCGGCGCTGGCGGCGGGCTCGGGCGGCGCGGCGGCCTCAAGCGCGCGCGGCGCCGTTTGGCTGTCCCAGCGCTGGAACTCCGCCGGCAACACGTTGATCAGCGCGCCAGGGGACATGCCGTAGACGTCGTAGGTGCGTTCGAGTTGGTTGAGGACCAGGACAAACTTTGCCAACCCTCCGTACCCTTCACGAAAGCCTCTCTTCATCTTACCGTTCGACGTGTAAAGGCGAAGCATCGTCTGGATAACTCCAACTGAGTTGAAGACGAAAACAGATCCAAGGGCTCGCTGCATGATGGCTGGAAATGATGTCAGCTCTTGATCAAGTAGGAATGCCACGCTCTCGCCGTGGGTTGCTGACAGACGCCAGGCGCTCCATAGATAGTGGCGATACCTCTGCCGATAGGAATTACTATTTCCACCGTCAACAACGAATCTTTCATCCAGCGGTGAAAGCCGGATTTCGCCATCCTTAACCTGCACCGTATCAGCAAAGTAGAACATTCCCAGCCACGACCAGAGACGAGCGTCATCAGTAACCAAATGTCGAATCGGCGCGAGCTTGGGCGCGAAGTATTCAGCGGCCTCGCGGCGAGTTCGGAACGGACGGCGTTCCACGCGCACGGATTCCCGAAACGGACGGCTGTAACGCTCGCCAAACAGAAGCTCGCGCGGCGGCTCGCGATTCGCGCCGGGATGCTCACGCATGTAGGCCAGGAATTCACGCGCCCGCCGCAGCCCCTCATCCGTCAGCCGCCGAACCTCCGTTTCGGTCGAACTATCGGGCAGACCTTTGGCAACCGCGCCTGGACGCGCCGCCGTAGCGTGGATGCTCGGCGTCTCTTGTGAGACATCTCCAGTATGTTCACGCGCAGGGCACACCCGAGGTACTGGTGTCCCGCTGGCCGTTGCCGGAACGCTCGTGTCCAGGCTGACGGGTTGCGCCGCAAGCTCTGGTGGCCGTACATCAGCCGCTGCACGAATCGTCACATCTCGGGCTGGCAACGACCCATCAAGCACACGGATAGCGGCTGTGACAGCACTACTTGCCGCGCGCTTATGGACGCGGTCTGGCGCATATCCCAGCGCGTCGTGCAGCAGCCGCAGAGCCAGGGAGTTGCCGCAAGACACGTCACTGAGGCGAACGAGACCGAGGGGGCCGTCCGCGGCGTCGATATGATTTCGCCCCATGTCCAGTGCCGCGCGCGCTTCGCGAAGCTCACTGAGCGGTGTGGGGTCGGGCGGCCGCCAGCCCACCGTGCTCTAGGCTCCCAGCCGCCACGCCGCGTCGTACGCGCCAGCGGCAAACACCCGCTCTTTCGCGAACGTGCGTACGACAGCCTCGATCCATTCCCGAGCCGCGTTGATGGTCGACTCTTCCGCCTCGAATCCCAGGCTCGGAATCTCGGCGCCCGGATGCAGGCTTTCCGCCAGCCGGAACCAGCCGTTCCACGAAGAGACTTCATCGTCTTCAGGGTTGGCGCGTTGGTCGATTAGCGCATGCGTGAGGACACTGCGTAGCACGGCGGGCATAACCAGTGAACGGAACGTCTTGTCGGTGCGCACGATCTCGCTGATACCGGTGACGCTGGAATTGAGCAGCAGTTCGGGCAAGTCGTCGTCGCCGACGTTTACCCGCCAGACCTCTTCTCCCACTTCGTCTTCAGCGACTTCGCGTACCGGCAGCAGCGACGTCCGCGGCAGCACGGGCCGAATGCTAGGCAGATGCCCCAGCAGCCGGCCGGACCCGTCGCCGGCCACCACCAGCACGCGGAATTGCGACGACTGCGGCACATCGCGCATCCGCCGCTCTTCGTCAGGCGGCGGCGTGAGCGCTCCGATTATGCCGTAGACCCAGCGCTGCACCGCGTTGCTACGCCAGGCCTCCACGCGCACGCGCGCGTCCGGCGGGAAGTTGTAGTCGGTCAGGTGAAGAGTCAGGTCGAAAATTGGCGGTTCGTCGTTCTCTGTCGGCCGCAGCCGCACGGCCGCGTCAACGCGCGCGATTTGCTTGCGCCCGGTGCTGTTGAGGCGGCGGATCACCCGTCCGCGTCCCCGTTGGCCGCGTCCGGGTTGTCATCGGGCCGCGCTGCGACGGCCTCGACCAGTGCGACGGCCTCGACCAGCACGTCGCGCTCATCAAAGCCGGTGACGGTGAGGCGGAAGTCGTCGCGGAACGCCCCGACACGCAGCGCGTTGTCGCTGACAGATTCGTACTCGCAACCGTCGTGTTCGACCGCGAGCCCGTGGCGCACCGAGAAGTCCGGGGCACCCTGTTTGGCGCCCTGCTCGAACTGCCGGAAGGCCCGACCCTTGCCGCCGCGCACCACGTCGTACGCAAAGCGCAGGTCCCAGCTCGAGCCGGCGGCGCCGGTTGCGCCCGGCGCCGCGCGGAAGCTGAAGCCGCCGTCGATAACCGAGAGCACGGCGCGTGATGGCCGCGGCGTGGGCGACGGGGTCGGCGTGGACGGATCCGCCGCATGCGTCCCCACGCCTTGGCGTCTGGATCCACCGTGGTCCGCGGCCAGATCCGACGGGAACAAGTCGGCCAGCGCATCGAACTGCCGTTCCTCGGGCCGCTCGACCAGGCGCTGAAGAATCAGCAGCGCGGCGCGGCGCACGCGCTGGACACGTCCGTAGCCGCCGATCCAACGGTCTTTGAGCCGCTGCGCCTGCGGATCCCACTTGGCGTGCGCTGGCCCTTCGGCGTCGCGCAGCAGGTGACCGAGCTCCGACTCCCCGTCCACCAGCACCAGGGCTCGCGCCTTGTGATTTCTGATGAAGTCCATTTCGGGGATGCGCAGGTGGCCGCGGACGAAGTAGTCGTGGCCTTTCGGCAAATCGTCGTCACGTTCCAGATAGAGGCGGAAATCCCCCTTGGTTGTCGTGTCGGGATCACGACGCCGCGCGTCCATCGTCAGCCGGAACGCCAGACGTTCTCCTTGGTCATAGCGCTCACGCAGGGTCGAAAGATCAAGCGCATCAAGGGCGTCACCGCTTCCAGGTGCTGGAAGCTCAATGTACGCGTCAGCCTCCAGCTCGTCCGCCCAGCGAGCCAGCCGAATGACGCCGCGCAACGCCGGGAGTGAGTTGTCGTCGCGCCGCGGTGGAGCGATGTGCTCAAGTTCACCCTCGATCGTCGCGGCATTGATCTCTCGCCGACGTTCGCCGGGCTTGACGATCTCGACTTCGAGGTGCCCGCGGACGATGGGCAGGAAGTACTGGATGACCACGGCGCGAGCGATGGTGGCCGGCGTCAGCGCCGCCTCGTCGTCGCCTTCGGCCGTTTCTCTCGGGTATGGCGCCACGACTGATAGCCCGGGGCCCTTCAGGCGACGATCAAGGCCAAAGTCCTGAATCGCCTGCGCAACCAGCCCGTCGGGACTCCCGTCGGATTCAGCGGGCAACGGCAGCCACTCGTCGTCATCCAAGTCCGAGGCCGCGGCGAAGTAGCCGTAGGGCGGGTATTTGACCCCGCCGCCCAGATGATGGGTCTTGAGCATGGCCATGCCCATCAGCAAGTCGCGGCGCTCGCCGACTCGACGGGTAACGCCCAGGTAGGCGTTGATGCTGGAGGCGTCGGGAAAAACCCACTTCCCCAGGCCCCAGGAACCGCCGGAGTCCTCGCCTTTGGGCGAGATGCCCACGCTGCGGAAGAACCCCCAGAAGTCGTTGCCGGCTTCCCGCTCGCGATTGCCGCGAATGTCGCCCTGCAGCCCGGTCGTGCCGAAGTCTTCGATGGTCAGCCAGGTCATGGGCTGGTTGAGCCGGTCCAGTGCCACGCGCATGGCGGCCGCCTCGGCGGTCCCGCCAGCAGAGGCGTCGGCGCTGGCGGCCGCTTGGATGTGCCGCGCCAGACCGTCAACGTAGCGCCGCGCAGATTCAACTGGCAGTGCGTGCTCATGGCCGCTGAAGGCAAAGCGGACTCGTACGGTCAGGCCCGACCGGCGCGCGTCCAGCGAGTTCTGAATCGTTTCCCGCACCAGCCGGTCCGGTAGATCGGCGGCCGCCGTGAAGAACTCGCCCTGCGTTGGGTCCTGGTTGACCTGCGACGGCGACATACGCGCAAAGCGCCAGTAGGGAGCCTGCGAGGTCATAGGTCGCCCGTCCGCCCGGTGCGAGGTCCGGCGGCCATGCTACCCGCTCTCGGGAAAGTGTTCCCAC
>JAKZUJ010000039.1:0-40876 GCA_047516685.1 Chloroflexota bacterium
CCCGGTGGTGTCGATCGATAGCGACCCGGGCGCCGTTGACCTCAACTACCGCCGGATGGTCGACCGCGGCGAGCGGAACCTGTACCCCATCGTGGCCGACCTCACCAGCCCCAGCCCCGCGCTGGGTTGGGACAACCGCGAGATCAGGTCGCTGACCGCGCGGGGACCGGCCGGCCTGGTGATGGCGCTGGCGCTGGTTCACCACCTGGCCATTGGCAACAACACCCGGTTTGAGCGGCTGGCCCGGTTCTTCGCATCCCTGGGGCCCAGGCTGCTGATTGAGTTCGTTCCGCCGGACGACCCAATGGTGGTGCGGCTGCTGGCGATGCGGAATCACAGGTTTCCGTGGTACACGGAGCAGGAGTTCGAAGCAGCGTTCGGCCGCTGCTATCAGATTCGGCGGTCGGATCGGATACAGGACTCCAGGCGTCGGCTCTATCTGCTGGTCAGACGCGGCACGTGCGGAAACGGCACCAACCTGCGAATGGACCAGCGTGGTCGCTCGATTCGCGATTTGAACACCGATGGACGTTGAGCGAGCGGTCGTCAACGAGTGCGAGGCGCTATTCTTTCCGGCGCATGGGGCCAGGACCAACCAGTCGGTCGGCCTGCTGCTCGCCGGCTTGCGGTCGTCCACTCTTCTTCACAGATTCAGCGACTGGACCGAGGCGTGGCAGACGGCCGGTTATGCGATCGCCTCGTATGACTTCAAGGATGATCGCTACACCTGGGGCGCGGACGGGGGAGTGGCGACCTTCACCAGGTTATTGGCAGAGGCGCGCAGGCGCTGGTCAGTCCGGCGACCCGTGGTCTGCGGCTCCTCGCGGGGCGGCCTGACCGCCCTGGTGTGGGCGCACCGCAATCCCGGTGTGCCGGTGGCCTGGTTCGGGATGAATCCGGTGATGAACCTGGATCCGTTCTACGACCTGGCGGGCCGTGCCCGGTCGCTCAACGAGGCCTATGGGATCCAGCACAAGGCCGAACTCATTCGGGACGTGTGCCCGCGAGTGAATCCGGTGGACCTCGCGCCTGATCTCACCTGGCTGCCCCTGCGTACCTGGCAGGGGCGTGACGACCAGGTGACGCCGCCCCGCGAGCTCGAGCGGTTCGACGCGGCGATCCGGGCGGCCGGTAGCTCGCATGCGATCGTGTATGGACCCGGCGGCCACGCGACCCCGGAAGGGCCCCGCGACCAGTTTGACGCCGCTGTCCAAATTGCGTTCGCACAGGCGGCTGAACGCCGCGCCGCGGAGTCCTCCGGACCGGGCAGACTTCCGATGCAAATGCGCTAGGTGTGTAGTCAGTACAGCTAGGCGCGGAAGGGGCGTTGGCGGCCGCTGAAGCCTTCAAGGTCGGTACATTGGCCGCCTACGAAGCCCCGTCTTGTCACCAAACCAGTCTGAAATGTCGCGGAGTTCACTGGCAACTCGTGCTTGTTCGAACGGTGTTCTCCGAACCAGACGGGGAATTGCCGGATTCGCCCTATTGACGAGCCGGACTCGACAGCGTCGGATGCTGTCAGCACTCGCAGGCTTTGGATCCAGTGAACGCGGGGCCGTTCTCGCAATCATTGCGTTCGCGACGCTTAGCGCCCTGCTGTGGGCGCTCATAGGGACCCCTGGGGGGGGCTGACGAAAGCGCCCACCTGGATCTGATCGAACGCATACGCGAGGCCGGCGGAATCCCGATTTTTCATGGCTTTGATCGCAGTCAGTTCACCTGGACGCCGGGACGTGTCATTAACGCTTTTGAGCTAACGCCAAACCTCTCGGCCCTGGCCCTGGCCGGCCTTGCCAGCGCGGCCCGTTTCAGTGATCCGGTCGCAACCCTGCTCCTGGGCCGGTTATATGCGGTCAGTCTTTTTCCGATCACGCTGCTGCTCGGGTACCTGACCTTTCGCGTACTGCTTCCCGACAAGCCGATCGAACGCCTCTGGGGCCTTGCGGCTCTGGCGACGCTGCCGCAGTTGATGCTCATTCACAGCTACGTGACCAATGACACTCCGACCATTGCGTTTGCTTCACTGGCGATCTACCTGACGGTGCGAGGCTGGGCTCGAGGGTTTGGGCGATTGGATGCGGTTCTGCTGGGCGTCGCGTTGGGTCTGGTCGGCTTGCACAAAGCCAATGGACTGATTGTTGCGCCCCTGGCCGCCGGCCTCATTGCCTGGAAGCTGCGATACGAGCCGGCACACCTGCTTCAAACCCTGGGCACGGTTGCCGTGGCCTCGCTGGCGATCGCGGGATGGTGGTACGTACGTATGCTGGTTATCTATGGCGACCTGCTTGGTACGGAAACCACTCGCGCCGCCATTGATGCTGTAGGCACAGCCGTCCCGACGCCGCGTGAACAGGGCCTGAGCCCGTGGGAATATGCATGGACCTCAGGGTGGGTTGAGGGCACGTTCCGATCGTTCGTGGCTGGCTACGGCGTCCGCCGGATGACCGTTCCAGACGCGGCCTATTTCGCCTTTCTGCTGATGCTGGTCCTCGGCATGACCGGACTGATTGCCGCCTGCTGGCGTGCGCGGGGGCGCATTTCGGGTGCTGGAGCCGTGTGGATAGCCTTTGGACTGGCCATTGCGGGACTGTGGGGCCTCAATCTCTGGACAAGCTGGACGCTGGACGGCGCCGCGATGCATGGGCGCTATACGTACCCCGTCATTGTTCCGTTCGTGGCGCTGCTGGCCGTCGGGCTTGGTCACGCCCTCAGCACTACGAGACGTTCCCCATTGCTCATGGCTTCAGTGATTCCGCTGATGGTGGTGGGCAACCTGGCGTATTCCGTCTTTGTCGTGGTACCCAACGTGGTTGCACTGCGTGCCTGGCCGCACTAGGCACGCTCGACACGTGAGGCTTGCCGGCGAAGCTCTGGCCATCCTGCTCGCGCTTGCCTGGATCGGTTTCCTGCTGCTTCAGACCGTCTACATCCCCGTGCTCACCCCATCGCAGGAAGTTGATCCTTTTCTCGCTAAGTCGCTCACTGGCGTACGGGGGCAGACCTTTGCAGCTCCGACAGACGGCCTTAGCCGAATCGACCTCAAAATCGACACCGACATCCCGCCCGGCGAGTGGGTCCGGGTCAAGTTTGAGCTTGCCCGCGAAGTCCAACCACGGACAACGTTGGCTTCCGCGATCGCCGTATTCGACCGCTCGCGCCAGGGCTGGCCGGTGCGACTGACATTCGACCCCACGCTCGCCACAGCGGGCGATCGCCTGTATTTGCGTCTGGAGTCGATTCTGAGTTCTCCGAAAGCCGCCGTGTTCTACCACTACAGCCGCCAAGACATTGACCCGCAAGGGGCTCTTATCGACCTGGATGACCCGCGCAACACTGGCCAGGATCTGCTGATGACGGTGTTTCGCGCGTCACGGATGCCGAAGCCTTTGGCCTGGGCGGAAGCCTTTGTCGCCCGGGCCGGTCTGCCAGCGGAACGAGCCGCCCTGACGCCAACATGGGTTGTGACGCTGGCCAGTGCGCTGGCGCTCACGGCGGCTCTCGGCGCTTTCGCCGCTGGCACTCACGTGCTCATCCGAGCATGCAATTGGCGAGCTACGCAGTTGACCGCACCGGCGCTGGTCGCGATGTTGTGTGCGGCCGCCCTGCTGTGCCTGGCATGGGGCGAAATTCCCATCGGCACGTTGGCTCTGCATCTGGCATGACGACACACCAAGCCAACCGAGACAAGCTTGACCAGCTAGCTAAAGAGCATTGCCGCGAACAGTGCAATTCACACCGCGGTCTGACAAAAGAAGACTTCCGATGCCGGCAGGTGCGTCGACGGGCCGAAGCGGATGGTGAGGTGAAGGCCGTGCGCGCCTTCTGCGCAGTACGTGCTGTTGTCGCCCGCTAGTGCAACGGTGGGCCCGGCGAGCCAGCGCAGCCGAGTGGCCGTTCCGCAGCCGAAAGCGACGAGTCACGATCGAAGCCAGCAGCGCGGGTGTGTCGCATTGAGCGCGGGTACCGAGGAGAACGACGCTGGTCAGGGCGTCGCCAGAATCCAAGTGTCAAGCTGACTTGGCGGCGCAAGGCGCCCGAGCCGCGGCCATGCCGCGCGGCAGGCTATGCGCTCTGCGGTTGTCTCCGGGTCACAATTCGCGCCGAGATTCGCCTAGCGGCCGCAGTGACAGATCCAATACGGTCGAGTATCGCGCGGGCGCCAACTCGTAGCCGGGCTTTGATGGCTCAAGGAACGTGATGGCCTCGTAGAAGTCGTCCAGCGGGATGAAGACTCCGTTCTGTTCCGCCCACCCGCGCATCCGCTGGTTGCAGGAATGCGCCCACGAAAGGATCTCGATACGCCAGCCGCGGACATGCATTCGCTCCAGCGTGCTGTGAAAGCCCGCGCCTTCCTGATAGCCCGCCCCATCCCCGGTCAACAGCGCCACGACACCAGGATCGCCGTTGTAGTCCAGCGCGTCCTCCAGCATCCGCAGCTGCAACAGCCGGTCCGGCATGTCCTGTTCACCGCTCCCAGGGTTCCCACGATCGAACAGCGTGACTTCTACGCCACGGCTCTCCATGCGGTTCCACAGTTGGCGCATTTCGGGTGGCACGGACCCAGCCGCAACGGCCCGTTCCAGCGGACGGTCGCCCTGAGCCAGGCGCAGGAGATTGTCGAAATTGATGCACACACGATATCGCGCATCAGGACCCTCCCGATCCTCCGCCAGGCGCTGCGCCTCGTGGAAGATGTTGGAGTTGTCCCAGTACATGAAGATACGGTCCATGCTTGTTCCTGAACAATCCTGTCTAACTCTAACTCGCCCAGCGGGAACTGAGGTCCACGCCCTTGCTGGGCATAAACGGACAAAGAGCCGTTACAGATCGCGCGCAGCAGCGCGATTCGTCAGGCGCGCAAGGTGCGTTGGCGGCCGCTGAAGCCGTCGCGCTCTGTGCGTTGGCCGCCGACGAGGGCGCGCCAGAGCCAGACGCGGAAGGGGGTGCCGGCGTCATCGCGTTCCACGCGCACCCGAACCCCGCGTCCCCAGAGGGCGTCGTCGCCGTAGAGGCGGGCGAGCGTGGCTTCCAGGTCGACCCGTAACGCGCCAACGTCGTCCTCCGAGGTCACTTCCACGGCGTGGCGGTGCTGGGGGTGGTCATACAGCCCGCGGACGATGGGCTCAAGGTCGCGTTCGGCGGTCATGGGCAGTCAGGGTCTCGGCCAGCGTCGGATTGGCGCGATGGTAGCAAGGCGGGGTTCATGGTTCGACAGGGCCTTCCGTGAGCTGGTCGAAGGGCCTGCCCTGAGCTGGTCGTGGTTCGACTCGGCCTGGCGACTACGCCTGGCCGGCTCACCACGAACGGGGTTGTGCGGTCGCGTAGCATGGCGGCGCCCGCGTGTGGTCAGCGATTGGTTCGAAAGGACGGACCGCATGTACGACGCCAATAAGCGCCGCGTGCCAGCCGAGGTGCTGACCGCGTTCACGCGCGATCTGCTGGAGCGGCACGGCCTCACGCCGGAGCACGCGGAGATCATGGCCGCCAACCTGGTGGAGGCGGACATGCGAGGCGTCACCTCGCACGGTCACTGGCTGCTGCGACGCTACTCGGAGTGGCTGGACGAGGGCACCATGAACCCGCGGCCCAACGTCCGCGTGGTGCGTGAGACGGCCGCCACGGTGCTGGTGGACGGGGATTTCGGTCCCGGTCACATTGCCGGGGCGCTGACCATGCGGGCCGTGATCGAAAAGGCGCGCGAGGCGGGCGCCGCCACCGGAATCACCCGCCGCAGCCGGCATTTCGGCGCGGCGGCGCACTTTGCCCTCATGGCGGTTCCGCACGAGATGTTGGGATTCGCGACCACAAACGCGGGTCCGACAATGTTCGCGTTCGGGGGCCGCGAGCGGGTGGTCGGCAACAACCCCATCGCCTACGCCATGCCAGCCGGACGCGAGCGGCCGCTGGTGCTGGACATGGCGATGTCGGTGTCGGCCAACAGCCGCATTTCCATCTTCGAGCGCCTGGGCCAACAATTGCCCGAGGGCTGGGCGCTGGACAATCGTGGATTGCCGACCACCGAACCCAAGGCGTTTGCCGACGGCGGCGCCGGCACCCCGATCGGCGGCCCAAAGGGCGTGGGGCTGGCCCAGGTTGTTGACGCCGTGACCGGCGTGCTTTCGGGGTCCGGGTTTGGCCGATCGGTGGGCCGCGTGGACGGAACCGACGGGGCCATCTCGCACATGTTCCAAGCCACCGACATTGAGGCCTTCATGCCGGTGGCGACGTTCAAGGCTCGTCTGGACGCGCAGATCGAGGAGTTCCACACCTCGTCCAGCGCCGAGGGCGTGGGTGAACTGCTGGTGGCGGGCGAGTTGGAGTGGCGCGCCTATGACGAGGCGAAGGCCGGGGGCGTGGCGTTGCTGGAACCGATCATCGCCGATCTGAACGCGGTCGCGGAGCGCAAAGGGGCGCCGACCCGGCTCTAACCGCCTGGCGGCTCAGGCTACGGCGACGGGCTCGGGCTCGTAGGCCTCGATGTATTCGATGACCTTGCGCGTCACGCGCGCCGGGGTGGACGCGCCGGCGGTGACGCCCACGCGCATCCCGCGCTTGAACCAGGACACGTCGATCTCGTCGGCGCTGTCGACCAGGTAGGCCGGGGTCTGCTTGACGTTGCGCACAACCTCGACGAGCCGTTGCGAGTTGGAACTGCGCTCGCTGCCAACCACGATCACCAGGTCGCAGACATCGGCCGCCTGCACGGCGGCTTCCTGCCGGTCCTGAGTCGCCAGGCAGATGTCGTTGTGCACCTCGACATGCGGGTACTTGGCACCCACGGCGTCAATAACGTCCTGGGTGTCCCAGATGCTGAGCGTGGTCTGCGTGGTGACAGCCAGCCGGTCGTTTTGCAGGTCGAGCGCAGCGACGTCTTCGGGTGTCGACACCAGGTGTACGCGGCCGGGCGCCTCACCCATCGCGCCGTCGGGTTCGGGGTGTCCGGGCTTCCCGACATAGATGATGTCGTAGCCGCGGCCCGCGAGGTCAATGATCAGGTCGTGGGTGATGTAGACGTCGGAGCAGGTTGCGTCGATCACGGTCAGGCCCTTGTCGATGGCGCGCTGCTTGACCGCCGGCGAAACGCCGTGCGCCGTCAGGATCACGGTGCCGTGTCCGATCTCTTCCAAACCCGCCATTCGGTCGTCGAAGTCGACCAATTGCACGCCGTTCTCCGCAAGTTCGTCCACGACATGGGCGTTGTGCACCAGGTAACCCAGCATGTAGACGGGCCCCTCATGGGCGGCGCCAGCCTCGTTGGCGAGGCGGATGGCATCGACAACGCCGTGACAGAAGCCGCGGGGCGAAATACGCAGAACATCCATCAGGCAGTCAGACCGTCGGTGAGCAGGCCAGCCAATACAAGAATGGCACAGCAGCACCGCGCGCGTTAGCTGGCTTCAAGCAATTCGCGGGCCACGTCAGCATCGCCGGTCGGCAGCTTGCACACAAAGCCGTGGCACACGTAGGCCGCGGCGCGACCATCGAGCGGTTGGCGGCCCTGGAGCAATGGCACGTCGGTTCCGTTGGCGTCGGCAGCCGCCACGACGCTGCGCGGACGGTAGTTCTCTCGAGCGACCCGCAGCAACTCCTCGCGTCCAGGCCCGTCGCCCACAATCGCAATCCCAGCGGGCCGGCCAATCACGAAGTCGGCGGCACTGAACCACTGGGCGAAGGCGCTGGGGTAGCGAGTGGCGCCGGGACCAACCTCGGCCAGCGCCTGCTCGGCAGCCGCAAGGTAACGGCCTTCGCCAGTCAACGCGTGCATTCGGCCCAGCACGGTGACCGCCATTGCGCCGCCCGAAGGCGTGGCGTTGTCCTGCAGGTTCTTCGGCCGGGTGACCAGCGCCTCGTGGTCGCTGCTGGTGTCAAAGAACCCGCCCTCAGCGTCCTGAAAGTGGTCCAGCATGGCATCGCACAGCGCCCGAGCGGCAATGAACCAGCGCTCGTCAAAGGTCGTCTGGTACAGCTCGAGCAGCCCTTCGGCCAGGCAGGCGTAGTCCTCCAGGTAGGCGTTGAAGCGGGCGCGGCCGTCCTTCCAGGTGCGCCAGAGCCGGTCGCCCTCGCGCCAGAGCTCGCTCCGGCAGAACTCGGCGGCGGCCGTGGCGACGGCGGCGTAGTCGTCGCGGTCGAGCGCCCGGGCGGCTTCGGCAAAGGCCGCGATCATCAAGCCGTTCCAGGCCGTGATGATCTTGTCGTCGAGCCCTGGCCGAATCCGACCCGCCCGGCGTTTGAACAGGCGCGGCAGGGCACGGTCCGCCGCGGCCTGAATGTCATCAATGCTCGCCCCGTGCTGATAGGCGAGCACGTCCAGGTCCTTCAACCGCCGCGGCACGTTCACGCCTTCCCAGTTGCCGCGGGCGGATACGTCGTAGGTGTCGGCCACCAGATCGGCGTCTGTGCCCAACACGTCGCGAAGCTCGTCCAGCGACCAGACGTAGAACTTGCCCTCTTCGCCTTCGGAGTCGGCGTCGAGCGTGCTGAAGAAGCCGCCCCGCGGATGGGTCATTTCGCGCCGCACCCAGTCCAGCGTCTCTTCGACGACCCGGCGATGGGCCGGATCGCCACCGATCTGCCAGGCGTGCAGGTAGACGCGGGCCAGTTGGCTGTTGTCGTAGAGCATCTTCTCAAAGTGGGGCACGTGCCAGGCCGCGTCCACGCTGTAACGGTGGAATCCGCCGCCGACATGGTCGTAGATGCCGCCGCGCGCCATTCGATGCAGGGCGCGATCGGCGATGTCCAGCAGCAGCCCTTCGCCAGTGGCCAGGTGGCGGCGCAAGAGAAACTCAATAGCCATGGACTGGGGGAACTTGGGCGCATCTCCCCAGCCGCCGTGCGTGCGGTCCTCGGAACCGGCCAGGGCCTGGGAGGCGCGGCGCAGATCATCGTCGGCGAGCGGCGCGGCGGGCAGGTCGAGACTGTCAGCCGCCTGCATCGCTTCGGTCAGACGGCCGGCGCCGGACTCCAACTCATCGCGACGGGTGGTCCAGGCGTCGTGCACCGCCGAAAGCACCTGACGGAACGAGGGCATGCCCTGGCGGGGTTCCGGCGGAAAGTAGGTGCCGCCGTGGAACGGCTTGCCCTCCGGTGTCATGAACACGGACATCGGCCAGCCGCCGTGCCGGGTGAGCAACTGCACCGCGGACATGTAGATCTGGTCCACGTCGGGACGCTCTTCACGGTCGACCTTGATGGAGACGAAGTGCTCGTTGAGCAGGTCGGCGGTGTCCTGGTCCTCAAACGACTCGCGCTCCATCACGTGACACCAGTGACAGGCCGCGTAGCCGACGCTGAGAAAGACCGGTCTGCCGGTCGCTCGGGCCGTGGCGAACGCCTCGTCGCCCCACGGATGCCAGTCCACCGGGTTGTGCTGGTGTTGGAGCAGGTAGGGGCTGGACTCGGCGGCGAGGCGGTTGGGCATGGAGCTTCAGGCCTTGTCACAGGGGCAACGTTCAATTCTGACGGCCTAAGGCCGAGCCGCCAACGCCAATCGTCCCGTTATCGGCCGCATGTCCGACGTCCCTCGCAACTCCGGGACGACGTGACTCGACGCATGTGGTCTACCCGAGATATCGCGCCAACGCCGTGCGATGCCGCTGCAATGCCACGCGACCCGGCTGCCGCGCAGTCACGCGAATGATTTGCTCGACCCACTGGAGCAAGCGCTCCGCGTTGTGAGCGTGATCCTTCTTCCCCCACTGGCTCACCACATAATGATCGCCAAAAACCTCGTTCCAATACCTGCCGTAACCCTTGATTATCCGACCATCTTGCCTCCGTCGCAGAAGGGCGAATCGGCCGATTTGCAATCCCAGTTCGTTCCGACAATATTCGGAATCCGTCAGGGCTAAGGCGGCACTCTCATCTAACAGCTCAGGATAATCCTCCAACAGCGTCTTCATAAGACCGCGAACGAGCGGCTGCAGCGTTGCTCGTGGGCTGCGCGAAGTCTGCGGCGCCGCACGCTTCGTGGGCGAGGACTTCGTGGGCGAGGACATGTCGGGGATCGTCATTGACAGCCCGCTCACCTCCAGCAGCTTGGCCGACCGGACGAACAACTCCGACGTGTCCGCCACCGCCTGCGCGGCCGCCAGCGTAGGCCGCACCATCTCATCCCTGAACCCGGGGTTGGTCAGCAGATGCCAGCCGACGTCCGGATAGACCGTCCGCAGCTCGGCGAACGACGCGTCCAGTTTGACATTTACTGGTTCCCGAACCTTGGGCGAAACGAAATACACGTGCGCTGGCGTATCCGCTGGGAGATATGCCTTGAGAATCAGCATCGAACGCAGGGATTTCTTCAGCACCCGCGTGCGAGTTTCCTCATCGCCGCCATAGTTCAGCCCGGCTTGGTGAAAGGCCACGTCCAACGCGTGCACGCTGCCGTTCTGTCCCACCCCGAGCACGTCGATCTCGGCTTGCTTGAGGAACTGGCCGACGTTCTTCGTTTTCCCGAATACCAAGCCATCGGCGTCAAACCGTTCGCGCATCCCCGCGAACAGCGACTCCAGTTCGTCGTCCGGCAAGATCCTGCGCCAGCGATCGGACGCCTTCCAGTTCGTCTGTACCAGCCAGCACTGCTTAACGTGCCGCAGAAATGAATAAGCCAAAGACTCACCCATCTCGATCTTCATGTCTCAGTTGCGTCCTTCCCGAGCCAATTCGCAAATCGCACGCCAGCTGCACGCTGCGTCAACCCCGATCGCTTGGCAACCAAAACGCCGTTCCCTGCCCACCGATATGTGGCGCCGACTCTTTGCCTATCGTCCCAACAGGTTACGCAACTGGTCGCGCAGGCGCACGGTCTCGCCCAGGACATCGTGACGGTCCAGCGACATCCAGCCGATGTGCACGACTTCCAGGGCGATGATCCCGTCGTAGCCCGACGTCTTGAGGTCGCCAACGATGCGGGCGAAGTCAATCTCGCCGTCGTCGAACCCGGCCTGCAGCTGCCCCAGAGCGGCCTGGCGCGCGTGCCAGTGCGTGCCGTGCGGGTGCATGACCGCGATCTGTTCATAGGTCATGCCGTGAAAGACGAAGTGCGAGTGGTCCACGGTCAAGGACAGCCCGGGCACCTCGTCCAGCATGCGTAGTGCGAGCTCGGGGCTCCAGGTGACGCTTTCAACGTGCGGCTCAATGCGCAGCCGCACGCCGCGCTGGGCGGCCCGTTCGGACAGCGGTCGGAGCTGGTCCCGGCCGCGCGCGAACGCGGTCTCGACATCAACGTCCGGCCAGTACTTACCCGGGCTGAGCGTAATGCCGTCCAGCCCAACCTCGGCGGCAAAGTCGATCCAGCCGGCGTAGACCTCGCGCTGGTGGCGGTACTCCTCTTCATCCGGGGTGTTGCTGATGTGCTTGTCGGTGGCCTGGGGAAACGCGTCAAAGAAGCGCATGCCGTGGCGCTCGCCGATGGCGCGGACGCGTTCCGCTTCGCGCTCGGGCGCCGCGGCGACCGCCTCGGGGTGCAAGTCCGCGCCGTTGCCCAGGTCCATGACGGATATGCCGAGCGCGCGCCAGACACGAACGGACTCTTCCAGCTTCAGGTGCGGCGTGGAAAAGATATGGCCGCCGAGTTCGATGGACATGGCTGGCTCCCAGGAAAGGGCTCTGCGAAGTAGAGCCAGCCGCGCGCCTTCGTGTCAACCGGGAGCTATGCCGAAGGACCTGGCCCTACTCTTTAAGGTGTTTGAGCGACCGTCTGGCGCCGAAGCGCTAAGCAGCGACCTGCCGTGCCAGCCGCGCTAAGGCAGCGCGCCAGAAGGTGCGCTTGGCCTGTACGTCGTCTCGGTCGTCGAGTTTGGAATGCTCAATCTGGACGGAGCTTTTGGACGGACCCTTGTCCCAGAAGCTGACAGCCAGGTTGGTGCGGCCGTCGCTCCAGGTGACGCGCAGGGACTTGGCGCGGGTGGCTTTACGGATGGTGATGGCTTCGTCGCCCAGCCAACGGCTCCGAGACGCTTCGTCCTCCCAGGCCGTGAACAGCGCTCCCACGCTTACGGGGACGGTTTTGCTGACGCCGACCTGGTAGCCGCGGGGCGTTTGGTGAGGTTCGCGACGGCCGCGGGCCTGTTCGTAGGCCACGGTTACCATCTGGCTCCACCAGCCGGAGAGACCGTGCTGCTCTCGAAGGGCGACGGATATCTCGCGGTGTGTCAGGCTGGCCGCGCCCTCGGCGTCGAGCAGCGTGAACCACTCGGCCCAGACACGGCCGGTCCTGGCCTGAACGGCGGCGTCGCTCACGCCTGGCTGGGTCATGGCCTTATCGCCGGGATGCACGCCGCGCTCGCGCGTTCGCCAGGTCGGCGGCGTAGATTCAATGGACGCAACGGCCCGTGGTGGGTACGGTTCGAGGAGAGTATGCTGGGACTGAACCACACGTGAGCCGTAGATTCGGCGCCTGGGCGCGAAGCGTCCGGCGGACGCTGGCCGTCAGCGTGCTGATGGGAAGCGTGGCGCTCGTGGGCTTTGCCGCGTGCGGCGAGGCCGAGCCCGCGACGACGCCGACACCCGAAGCGACCGCGGCGCCGACGATCTCGCCGCCGCTGGTCACTGCACCGGTCCCGTCGCCCAGTCCGGCCCCACTCCCCACGCCCACACCAATGCCGACGCCGACGGCCCAGCCAGCCCCGACGCCCACGCCCGATCCGACGCCTGACCGAACGCCCGACCCAACCGCCGGAGCCATGCAGGAAGCCGACACAACCTCCGCCGTGGGCGTGGTGCTGCCGCAAGTGGGCCTGAACGTGCGCGACGCGCCGAGTGTGGCCGACGGCGCCGTCCAATACGTCGCCCTCAGCGGCGAGGAATTGGAGCTGACCGGCGAAACCACCGAAGTTGACGGAACCGTCTGGCACGAGTTGGCCGACGGGAACTGGGTGCAGGGCCAATACCTCGAGATCAGCGGCGGCGCCTTCGCGGCCACTCCGGAGGCAACGCCCGAAGCCACGCCGGAGGCGCCCGCGCAAACGATCGGGGTCGTCCTGCCGGAGATCGGCCTGAATGTTCGCGACAAGCCCAGCGTGGCTGACGGCGCCGTTCAGTACGTCGCCCTGAATGGCGAAGAGCTCACCCTCACCGGGCAGACCAGCGAGGCCGAGGGCACGCTCTGGTACGAGTTGGAAGACGGCAACTGGGTGCAGGGCCAGTACGTGGAGTTGCAGAACCCGGCGTAAGCCCGAGGCCATGGCACGAGCGGTCAGGTGAGTGACTTGGTCCGGCTGCCGAATGTCGGACCGATTACGGCCGGCTAGCAGGCGACGCGCGGCTCGTTACTTGACGGATGCCTCCCTCGGTTCCAATATGCTGAAAAGGGGCGGCTAAGCGCGTATCAAAGAGCGTGGCCGCGCCGATGGCGCCAAGCAGAGTTTCTGTCCAGGGACCAGCGGGGTCGCGCCAACATTGTTTTCTGCTCGAAAGGTATTGATATGGGGAGCCTTGCAGTTTTTATCGACGGCGGCTATCTCGAAGCTTTGCAGAAGCACGAGTTCGACGTTCGACTCGATGTCAAGAAGCTCGTTGACGAAATCCAGCGTCACGTCGAGCACGGGAGTGCGGACCCGGTTGAACTGATGCGCGCGTATTATTACCACTGCCGGCCGTACCGAAGTGACCCGCCAACACCTGACGAAATGGACCGGTACTCGAACTCGCGCCGGTTTGAGGATGCGCTTCGCTACCTCCCGCGTTTTGAGGTGCGCCTCGGACACCTTCGAATGTCCGGCATGGATGAGTCGGGCGTTCCGATCTTCGAGCAAAAGCAGGTCGACCTTTTGCTTGGTTTGGACATGGCACTGCTGGCGGGGAAGGGCCAGGTTCAGCACATCGCGCTCGTTGCCGGTGACGGGGACTTTGTTCCCGCGATTCGGGTCCTGAAAAATGAGGGGATCATTGTTTGGCTGGTTCACGGCCCGCCGCAAGGCAATCACGGCTATCCGACGTACTCATTTGAGCTGTTCAAGACTGCCGACGAGCGCCTGGAACTGGATGAGGAACTCATCGACCGGCTGCTGAGATAGATTCGGCGCAACTTTCAATCCGACATTAACCCGCCGGAGCGCGCGAGGCGAGGCGTCTGCCGCGCTAAGTCGTGCCGTAGCTGGATTCTCAGACGACGGCTAGGTGTCCAATGCCGCTGACGTAGAGCGCATGTCGTCTACCACTCGCTGGGCCTCAACGAGGATGGCGCTAAACGTCTGCTTGATTGGCCCGCGCGCGTTGATGACAGTGAAGTTGTGCTGCTGGGACAATTCACGAAAGTGCGCGCTGATCTGTGCCTGGTAGCGCAGGAAACTGTCGAAGATATCCTGTCCCCGCATCACGTCGAGGCCGGACTCCCAAAAGTCGAACCCGCCCTTCGTCAGGATGCGCGGCAGCAGGTGCTCGATGTCAACGTCGAGATAGACCACGGCGTCCGGAACCGGCGCGAAGCCATAGACGTCCGCTATCCAGGTGGGATCGATTCCGCGGGTGGCCGCGCGCGCGATCATCGAAAAGATGTAGCGGTCGGCCAGCACGACCATGCCGGCCCGGAGCGACGGAATGATGAGACGTTCGACTCGGTCGAAAAAGTCGGTGGCATAGAAGAGATTAAGGGTGGTGGGGTCCAGGTCGTGGCCGGACTTGGCGCGCCGAATGCCAGGGCCAGCCAGTTCAGAGCGCGTCAATCCAGTGTCCACCACGCCGAATCCGTGGTCTTCGAGCCACTCTTTCAACAGGCGGATCTGGGTTGATCGTCCCGACCCATCGGGACCTTCAACCACGATCAACCGGCCGGGGAGCGGACCGGGGTCGATTCCGGGCGGCGGCTCGCCGTAGAAGCGCAGGTGACGTCCGACGGAAGCAGTCATAGCGCCCGCCACATGTCGGCCAGGTACCGCCCGCTGAGACCAGTAGCGGCCAACGCCTCCTGGAGGCCGGAAACTTCGGCGCGCATTGCGCCGTCCAGATGAGGCCGCACGAGTTCCCGCATCTGTTCCTGCTGATTCACCAGGGTATCGGTGGCGTCGATTCGCGCGAGCCCAAATTCATCGACCAGCCGACCATACTCCTCGCGGATGATGCCCTGGAAGAGTCGGAACGACGTGGCTGGATTTTGGCTGAGACCCAGGTCAAGCCCGGCTTCGTAGTACTTGAGCTCCTCCCGGCCGAGCTCGATCCTGCGGATTGCCTCGTTCAGCGGAACGTCAAAGTAGAACGCCAGCGTGGGCTGGGGCGCAAACGAGTAGAGACGCCGCAGCCAGGTCGAACTCACGCCGCGGGCCGCATCGCGCGCAAAGGCCGTATAGACGTAGCGATCGGCAAGCACGATCGCGCCCGCCTGCAGTGCCGGAATGATCTGTTCGTACACGCGGCTGGAGAAATCTGCCGCGTGGATAAGGCTGAAGGTCAGCGGCGTGAGGATGCGGCGGCGCTTCCCGCGGCTGGTCGTGCGGCGAACGATCCGCGACGAATTCCACTCGGTAAACACCACCAGGTACCCCTGGCTGACGAGCCACTTGTGGAGCAGGTCGAGTTGCGTACTCTTCCCCGACCCGTCGATGCCCTCGACGATGAACAGCCGGCCCGGCAAGTCTTGCGGAGCGCTAGATCCGTTGGCGTCGTTCATGGCTACACTTTGTCAGCCGGCCCCGACACGCGCCCCATGGCTGTGGTCAAGCGCAGGCGAAACTCCCGCGCTTCAACGGCGACTGGCGGCGGGTGACCGTAGACCGGGCCTAGCTGACGCTCGAACTTTTCGGCAACGCTCATCAGGGTACCCGACGGATCGGCCGGCGCTGGTGACCAGATTCTTTGATGATCGGGACGCATTCCTGTAGATGCCTTCACGATGCCTTGGATAGCCGTTCGTATACTCAGCTAGCTTGCTTGCCCCGTCGTCAACCATGCGAATTGCCATCGCCAGCGGCGAACGAACGGACCTGACCGATCACATCAAGGCGCGCCTGCGCCAGCGCCAGCGCGGGCACGCGCTGTCGTCATTTGGTCCGCTGGCCGCTTGGGATCAGCAGTGGCCGGAAGCCGGACGCACCGTGGGCGCCGCGGTAGCGGACGGCGCGGCCGACGAAGGCATCGTGTTGTGCTGGCTCTGAGCCCGCGGCTCACGACGCCCGCACTTGCCGACGAGATTCTCACGGCCTGGTTCGACACGGCGCTGGGCGAAGACCCCGACGACAAGGCCTGCGTCGACCGGCTGGAACCCGCGGTCGCGGCGGTCTGACCGACCCAACTCCGCAAAGAAACGAGCTTCACGCATGAGTTCAGCGCCCCTGCTCGACGGATCCCTAACGGCAGCCGTCGCGCGCACGACCGACGGCTTGCAAGCCTCGCCCAATGGGATGCAGCACGCCAACCGCGAGCGCATTGCGGCGGCTATCCGGGAGATCCTGATTGCAATCGGCGAGGACCCCGATCGCGACGGCCTGGTGAAGACGCCGGCACGCGTGGCGCGTATGTACGAGGAGCTGTTTGCCGGGCTTTCCGGCGAGCCGGACGAGTACCTGGAAACCACGTTCGAGCACGCGCACGACGAAATGATCGTGGTGCGCGATATTCCTTTCTACTCAATCTGCGAACATCACCTGCTGCCGTTCTTCGGCAGCGCGGCCGTGGGCTACATCCCGAACGAGCGAATCGTGGGGATCAGCAAGCTGGCGCGCGTGGTGGAGCACCTGGCGCGCCGACCGCAGGTGCAGGAACGTCTGACCTGCCAGGTCGCCGACCGGATCGAGCAGGTGCTGGACCCGGTGGGCGTGGCAGTGACCATTCAGGCCGAACACACCTGCATGACCATGCGCGGGGTCAAGAAACCGGGCAGCCGGATGGTCACGTCGGTCACGCGCGGCGCCTTCCGCAACAACCCCGCCACCCGCGCCGAGTTTTTCGATGCGGTACAGCGCAGGTAGATCCGCCGCGATGACGCCGGAGCCGGACACCGCGCCGCCCCCCCGGCGGGCACGGCCAGCCCCAGGCACGTTGCGTCCCCTGGGGGCCTACCGAACCAAGCGCGAGCTTGTGTACGGCGCGCTGCGCGACGCCATCCAAGCCAGCCGTCTGCGGGCCGGTGACCGGTTGGTAATTCACCGGATCAGTTCAGAGCTTGGCGTCAGCGACGTTCCGGTGCGCGAAGCACTCTTCCAACTCGAGGCCGAAGGGCTGATTGACAACGAACCGCACGTAGGCGCCACGGTGGCGGGTCTGGATCCTGCGGAGGTGCGAGACGTGTACGTCGCGAGCGCGATCATCGAGGGTGCGGCGGCCGCGCTGGCGGTACCGCACATGACGCACGACGACCATCAGCACTTGCAGGCCACGCTCGAGCAGTTGGACGCGGCCATTGCGACGGACGACGTGGAGGCCCTCGGCCGCCTGGATCAAGAACTGCACCGCACGCTGTACCAGCGCTGTCCGTCGGCACATCTGCTCCTGCTGGTGGAGCAGCTATGGGCCACCAAGGAGCGTGTGCGCACGGCCAACCCGGCCCGCGCCCGAGGCCGTGCCTCACAGCAGGAACACCGGGCAATCACCGCGGCGGTAACCGAGGGCGATACCGCCGGCGTTGAATCCCTGGTACGTGACCACCTGCGCCGCGCCGGCGCGGCGCGCGGTGCGGCGCTGGAGTCGCAAGTCGATACGCCCGCCGGGGATTGACCGAGCCGCCAGGATCATATAGGATCTATCAACTTCAAGCGGCGTTGCTTGAAGTTCGGCGGCGGGAGGTCATCCCATGCGCGAAATCGCGTTCGCATACCGTCGGCGCCGGCAGGACGGAGCCCGCCGACTGAACATTCGGCTGCTCATGGGGCGATGGCAAGTCGACAGGTCGCGCCCCGCGGCCTAACAAGCCGGCGGGGCACCAGGTCGCGCTGATTCGAGACTCTCAGAGCCACCCAACGCGCCGGCTGGACGACTGCCAGGCGTCCGCGGGTGCGGGCCAGGGAATCCGAGCCGCGACGGCCGGGCGATATCTGAATGAATCGCTGCGAGACCCGCGCCAGGTTTGGTGCGGGTCTCGCGCTTCTAGTCGCTCGTATAGACCTCGGGATTGACGGTCCGTGCGGGCCGACCACCCGCAAGAAACTCGATCAGGTTATCCACGGCCCGTCCGCCCATGCGCGTCATCGACTCGAAGGTGCCGCTCCCGAAATGGGGACCAAGCACGGTGTTTGGCAACGCGAACAGCGGGTGATCGGGCGGCGGCGGTTCGACCTCGTAGACGTCGGCGCCGTAGCCAGCGATCTGGCCCGATCTGAGCGCGGCGATCAGGGCGTCCTCATCCACCAGCTGTCCACGTGCCGTGTTGACCAGATAGGCGCCGGGTTTCATGGCCTTGAGTTGCGATGTCCCAATCATGCGCTCGGTCCGCGGCGTGACTGCCGCATGCAGCGCCACAAAGTCGGATTCGGCCAGCAACTCATCCACTTCGACGAACCGTGCCTCGATACCTGCCGCGGTAAGTCGCGCGGGATCGGGATGGGCGGTGGTGATGAGCACGCGCATGCGAAAGCCGTGCCGGCAGATCGCGGCAACGCGACGGCCAATCTCGCCGAAACCGATGATCCCAACCGTCTTGCCGGTCAGCTCGATCCCGTCCAGTTCGGTACGCATCTTGAACCCGGTCGTGCGCACCGCATGGTCGGCCAGGACCATGCGGCGGGCGAGGGACCACATGAGGCCCACGCTCAACTCGGCGATGGTTTGGGCGTTTTCCCCGGGCGCGTTCAGTACGGCAATCCCAAACTCGGTGGCCGCCGCCACGTCCACGCTGTCCACACCCGTGCCAACTCGCGAAATCGCCCGCAGGTCACCGCGAACCGCCGCGAGGGCGGCGCGGGGCCACGGCTCCGTTCCAGCCACCACGCCGCGACAGCCGCTTGCAGCTTCGACAAGTTCGTCGCCTTCGGCGAACAGCGCCTGCCGGACCTCACAGTGGGCGCGGAGCTTTGCCTCCACGGCCTCGGGCATCGGGAACGTTTGCAGCACTTTATCCATGGGGACCACCAGGCGACCTTGGGTTACGGACTCGACGTCAGGGCTTTCTGCAGGACATCGGTGTGCTCAATGGCAATACCGCATCCCAGCGCCACGCACATCAACGGCTGATCGGCCACATGCACGGCGATGCCAATCTCCTGCGCCAGCAGCTGATCGAGGTTACGCAACAACCCGGTGCCGCCGCTCATGACGATGCCCTTGTCGATGATATCCGCCGAGAGCTCAGGCGGCGTAGTCTCCAGCACAGTCCGCACGCCGCGAACAATTTGGCCCAACGGCTCGATGATGGCCTCCGTCACCTCGTCCGACGTCACGGTCACGGTGCGCGGCAAACCCTGCACGTGGTCGCGTCCGCGAACTTCCATGGTGTGGGCGGGATTGAGAACGATGGCACTCCCGATGCCGATCTTGATCTGTTCGGCCGAGTGGTCACCAATCATCAGGTTGTATTTGCGCCTGATGTACGAGGCGATCGCGTCGTCGATTCGATTGCCGCCCACACGCAACGAAGCTGAGCAGTCGGCGACGATGTCGTTAAGAGAAATTATCGAGATCTCGGTGGTCCCGCCGCCGACATTCACAATCATGCTTCCCGAAGGCTCGGAGACGGGCACCTGCGCGCCGATGGCCGCGGCCAACGATTCCGGGATGAGATGTACCCGACGCGCGCCCGCCGCCAGGCCGGCGTCCAGCACCGCCCGCCGCTCGACGGTCGTAACCCCTGACGGCACGGCGACCATGATTTCAGGGCGAATCAGGCGAAATCGGCCGCACGATCGGTCGATGAAGTAGCGCAGCATCGCTTCGGTGACCAGGTAGTCCGCAATCACGCCGTCCTGCATGGGACGGATGATTCGCAGGCTGCCAGGGGTGCGGCCGACCATGGCGTGCGCGGAATGCCCAATGGCCTGGATACGCCGATCCATGCTGACGGCGACCACGGACGGCTCGTTGATCGTGATGCCCTGGCCAATGCGGTTGACGACGACGTTGACCGTGCCGAGGTCGATGCCCAACCGAGGTGCGTTAAAGCCGAAGGGCACTTAGACCGCCGCGGCCGGGCGCCGCACCGGCGCGCCTATGGGCTCGGTGACGATGGAAGCGCCGAGTTCGCGCAGATCGCCGGCCAGGTCTTCGTACCCGCGCCGCACGAACTCAAACCCGTCGATCACCGTCTCGCCGTCGGCCACCAAACCAGCCAGCGCCAGGGCCGTCATGCCACGGATGCTGTTCTCGAGTTCGATGTGCCGGCCGCCCAGGCGGCGTGGCCCGCGAACGACCGCACGCGTGCCCTGCACGCTGACATCCGCGCCCATGGCGGTCAGGCTGTCCATATAGCCCATGCTGCCGTCGAAGACGCGCTCGACCATGGTGCTCACGCCGTACGCCTGTGTCATCAGAACGCCCATTGGCGCCTGCACGTCCGTGGGAAAGCCTGGAAACGGCATCACCTGCACGTCAGTCGCACTCAGCGTTTCGGGCGCCACCACGCGCACGGAACGGTTGGTCTCAACGACATCGACGCCCATCTCCCGGAGCTGCACGGTGACAGGTTCGAGGTGGTCCGGACGTACGTTGAGCAGCTCGACATCGCCACCAGTCAGAGCAGCGGCAACGGCCATGGTTCCGCCAACCATTCGGTCGGGAATTGCCCGCGCCACCGTACCGAACAGGTGGTTGCGCCCCTGCACACCGATCAGGCTGGTGCCTTCGCCATGGATTTCAGCGCCCATGCTGCGTAGGAACTGCACCAGCGCCACGACCTCCGGTTCGCGCGAGGCGTGCACGATCGTGGTATAGCCGTTGGCCAGGGTTGCCGCCATCAGCAGGTTCTGCGTGCCGGTGTGGCTGGGATAGTCCAGGTAGATGCGTCGGCCGTAGAGCGCGTCGGCCTCGGCGTGGAACACCCCTTCGGACAGCGCCACGGTTGCGCCCATGCCCTGAAACCCGGTGATGTCCACGCTTACCGGCCGGGCGCCGAGCTGGCAGCCGCCAGGCGCCGCACAATCGAAGCGTCCAAAGCGTGCGAGCAGCGGACCGGTGACTTGGAAGGAAGCCCGCATGCGCTGTACGAGATCAGGCGTGGGCGAACTGGACCGTACGTCGGCGGCGGTGACAGCCACGGTGTGCGCGTCTTCGTCCAGCGCGACCTCGGCGCCAAGCTCGCGCAACAGGTCCGCCATGACCAGGACGTCCGAAATGATCGGGACGTTCTCGATCACGCAAGTCTCGTCCGTGAGCAAACAGGCCGCCATCATGGGAAGAACGGCGTTCTTGGCGCCAGGCAGCCGGTAGCTGCCACGCAGCGGGCGGCCGCCCACGATGGTCGCGCGGATTCGTTGCTCGTCGTGGGCGCCCCGTCCGGGTTCGGGATCCACGGCGGCCCTTAGCCTCGCTGGGCCCGCTCGACGGTTCGAAGGCGTGCCAGTGCCCGCATCAGCTCCAGCCGTGCCTGGGTGGTCAGCATGTCGTCGTGCGTGCGACGGGCCGCGTCCAGGTCGCGGAGAGCGGTTTGGCGAGCGGCCTCGGCACGCTCCCGATTGATCTCCGCAACGTTTTCGGACGCGTCAGCCAGCACGGTCACGGTGTCGTTCATCACTTCAAGGAACCCGCCGGTGATCGAAAAGTGTTGGGTCTCGGCGCCGCGCCGAAGCTCCAGCGTGCCGGGGGCCAACTGGGTGATGAGCGGAGCGTGGCGCGGCAGGATGCCAAGCTGGCCATCAATCGATGGCGCGAGCACCAGCGTCACGCCGTCTTCACGTAGGACTTCGCGCTCGGGGGATACGACCGTGAGGGTCAATCCAGCCATCACGACCTCCAAGTCAAGTCTATCAGGGGGTGTTTGGGAGCCGGCGCGGACGGCTCAGGCGGCCACTTCAAGCGCTTTGGCCTTGGCGGCAGCCTGCTCAATGTTGCCAACCATCAGGAACGCCTGCTCCGGCAACACGTCGTGATCGCCGTTCAGGATCGATTCGAACCCTTCCACGGTCTCCTCCAGCGGCACGATTTCGCCGGGCGTGCCGGTGAAGACCTCGGCCACGTTCATCGGCTGCGAGAGGAAACGCTCGATCTTGCGCGCCCGGGACACGGTGAGCCGGTCTTCTTCCGACAGCTCTTCGATGCCCAGGATCGCGATGATGTCCTGCAGGTCCTTGTAGCGCTGCAGCACTTGCTGTACGCCACGGGCCACGTTGTAGTGCCGCTCACCGACGACGCGCGGATCGAGAATCTTGGAGGTACTGGTCAGGGGGTCCACCGCCGGGTAGATGCCGCGGTCGGAGACGGATCGTTCCAGACGCACGGTGGCGTCCAGATGCGCGAAGGTCGTGACCGGCGCCGGGTCGGTGTAGTCGTCCGCGGGAACGTAGATCGCTTCGAGCGATGTGATGGACCCGCGGGTCGTTGACGTGATGCGCTCCTGCAACTCGCCCATTTCCGTGCCGAGCGACGGCTGGTAGCCGACCGCTGACGGCATGCGGCCCAGCAGCGCCGAGACTTCGGAGCCGGCCTGGGTGAAGCGGAAAATGTTGTCGATGAAGACCAGCAGGTCACGCTCTTCCTCATCGCGGAAATACTCGGCCATCGCCATTCCAGCCAGGGCCACGCGCAGGCGAGCGCCGGGGGACTCGTTCATCTGACCAAACACCATGGTGGTGTTGCCCAGAACGCCCGCTTCGGTCATTTCGCCAATGAGCTGCGTGCCCTCGCGCGTCCGTTCGCCCACGCCGCAGAAGATCGAGTACCCGCCATATTGGACGGCAATGTTGTTAATCATCTCCATGATGATCACGGTCTTCCCCACGCCGGCCCCGCCGAACACGCCGGTCTTGCCGCCGCGTGTAAATGGCGCAATGAGGTCGATCACCTTGAGCCCGGTGGCGAACACTTCGGCCGACGTGCTTTGGTCGGTAAACGCTGGCGGGCGGCGATGGATCGGATACGTCGTGGAGACCTTCACCGGGCCCTTACCGTCCACCGGCTCGCCGGTGACGTCGAAGACCCGGCCCAGCGTTTCAGGGCCGACGGGAACGCGAATGGGCGCTCCCGTGTCGCGGACTTCGGTACCGCGGCGCAGCCCTTCCGTGGGGCGCATGGACACGCAGCGGACTCTGCTGTCGCCGATGTGTTGCTCGACTTCCAGCACCACGACGTCGCCGCCGTCGGTGTTGAGTTTCAGCGCGTTGTACAGGGGGGGCAACTCGTTCGGCGGAAATTCCACGTCGACGACCGCGCCTACGATTTGGACGATACGGCCTTCAGCCATCAGTAAACTCCCCTGCGCCCTAGGCGTCCGCCAGCGCATTGGCGCCGGCGGCAATGTCGATGATCTCGCTGGTAATTCGGGACTGCCGCAGCTTGTTGTAGGCCAGCCGTAGCCCCTCGATTATCTCGGTCGCGTTTTCAGTAGCCGCGCGCATGGCCACCATACGGGCGCTTTGCTCGCTCGCCGCCAGTTCCAGCATGGCGCGGTACACCGTCATTTCAACGAAGCGCGGGATAAGCGCTTCCAGCACCGTACTCGGATCCGGCTCGAAGATGATGTCTGTTTCCCGAGCCTTCTGGTGCGTTTCGGGCATCACAACCGGGAACAGACGGACAACCCGCGGCTGCTGGGTGAGGATGTTGATGAACTCCGGGTACACCATGCGGACTTCGTCGAACTCGCCCTGCTCATACCCGTCGATCAGCAGCCGTGCCAGGGGCGTGATTTCGGCAACGTTTGGCCGGTCGCTGATCTCGGTAAACACCGCCGCCAGGGTGTAGAGCCCGCGCAGGGCCAGGTGCCCCTTGCGCCCAACGACCACAACGCTGATCTCAACGGCATCGCTGGTCGCCTCGGCTTCGTTAACCACAGCGCGAACGATGTTCGTGTTGAGGGGGCCGGCCAGTCCACGATTGGTCGTGAGCACCAGGAACGCGGTGCGCTTGATGGGCCGCGGCTGGAGCAATGCGGGCAGTCGGTCGTTGCCGCTGGCCAGCACCAGCCGCTCGATCATGCCCGCGATGTGCGTGGCATAGGGCCGCGCCGCCTGCACCGCTTCCTGGGCGCGACGCATGCGCGACGCCGCCACAAGCTGCATCGCCCTGGTGATCTGGCGCGTGTTGTCAACGCTGCGGATGCGGCGCCGAAGCTCAAGCGGATTGGCCACGTGTCAGCCGGCCGCCACCGCGCTGGCGGCGAACACGTTTGTCTTGAAGTCCTGGATAGCCGACCGCAGCGTCGCCTCGGCGTCATCGTCGAGGTCGGCGCTGTCGCGAATGCCCTGCAGCAGGTCGGGATGCGTGTCGCGCAGGTAATTCAACATCTCCTGCTCGAACCGGCCCACGTCCACCAGCGGGATCTCGTCCAACAGGCCCTGGGTCCCGGCATAGATCACGCACACCTGGTCAACGACATCCATCGGTTCGAACTGGCCCTGCTTGAGCAGCTCGGTCACGCGCTGGCCGCGCTCAAGCTGGTTGCGCGTTGCCTGGTCCAGGTCCGACGCAAACTGCGCGAAGGCCGCCACGTCGCGGTACTGCGAAAGATCCAGCCGCAGCCCGCCGGACACGGATTTCATGGCGCGAATCTGGGCGTCGCCGCCGACCCGCGATACCGAAATGCCTGGGTTAATTGCGGGACGGATGCCGCCGTTGAAGAGATCGGCTTCCAGATAAATCTGACCATCGGTGATCGAGATGACGTTCGTTGGAATGTAGGTGGTGACGTCGCCTTCCTGGGTCTCGATGATCGGCAGCGCGGTCAGGCTGCCGCCGCCGTGCTCGTCCGACAGGCGGGCGGCACGTTCGAGCAGGCGCGAGTGCAGGTAGAACACGTCGCCGGGGTACGCCTCGCGCCCGGGTGGGCGGCGCAGCACCAGGGACACCTGCCGGTAGGCCCAGGCGTGCTTGGTCAGATCGTCGTAGATGACCAGGGCGTCCTGGCCGTTGTCGCGGAAATACTCGCCGATCGTGCAGGCGGCGAACGGGGCCATGAACTGCAAGGCCGCCGGCTCGCTGGCCGAAGCCAGCACGACAATGGTGTGCTCCATGGCGCCGGCTTCCTGCAGCGTGGCCACCACCTGCGCGACCGCGCTCTCTTTCTGCCCGATGGCGCAATAGATGCAGATCAGGTCGCCGCCCCGCTGACTGATGATCGTGTCCAGGGCGATAGCTGTCTTGCCGATCTGCCGGTCGCCGATGATCAATTCACGCTGACCGCGGCCGATGGGCGTCATGGAGTCGATGGCTTTCAGGCCGGTCTGCACTGGCGTGTCCACGTTTTGGCGCTGCGCGACGCCCGGCGCCACTTTTTCGATGACGTCCGAGCGCATCGCGTTGACGGGCCCCTTGCCGTCGACCGGCTCGCCAATGGCGTTGACCACGCGCCCAAGCAACTCAGGTCCAACCGGAACTTCAGCGACGCGGCCAGTGGTGCGGGCTTCGTCGCCTTCCTGGATTTGCAGGTAGTCACCCAGGATGACCGCGCCGACCGCGTCTTCCTCAAGGTTCAGGGCCATTCCGGTCACGTCGTGGGGGAAGGCCAGCAGTTCGCCGGCCATGGCCTGGGAAAGGCCGGATAGCCGCGCGACGCCGTCGCCGATTTCGAGGACGTGACCGACATTGGCCTGCTCAGCCTGGGCCTGAAATCCCTCGATCTGCTGCCGAAGGGCGTCTGCGATCTCTTCTGGGCTGATAGCCATTCGGGGCTCCCGCTAGCGCAAGGTGGATGCCAGGGCTTGCAGCCTGGCGTGGACGCTCAGGTCAAGTACGTCGTCGCCGCGTCGGACGACGAATCCGCCCAGCAGGGCGGGATCAATGTCGGTGGTGAGGCGAAGCGTGCGACCGGGCGCCGACAAGCCGTCGCGCAGGTCGCGGAGTTCCACCGCATCCAGCGCCGCGGCGGTGGTGACGTGCACCCGATCGACGTGCTGCGCCTCGTCGGCGGCATCCCGAAAGCGGCGAGCAATCTCCTGGGTCAGGTCAATCTCACGCTGCGCGGCCAGCAGCCGCAGCAGGCCCAGCCCTCGGGTAGAGACGGCCACTCCGGCCGCGCGCTGCACGGCCTGGATTCGGTCATCCAGGCCAATGGAGGTGCTCTGCAAGAAGCGGCGCGCCGGATCGTCATCCGTGATCACGCGCAAGATGTCCAGGTCGGCCTCCCACACGTCCCAGGCCTGCCCGGCCCGGGCGTCGGCCATCACGGCCTCGACATAGTGCGATGCGCGGCGGCGCCGGCTGCCGCGCATGGCTAGCGCGGCCCTCCGGCGATGTCCGTGATCGCCTCCTGGACCAGCCGCCGGTGCTCAGGGTCGTCAATCGAACGACCCAGCACGCGCGCGGTGGCGCCGAGGACGAGATCGGCCGTCTGGGTGCGGAGTTCGGCGGCAACGCGGGCACGATTGCGCTCCACTTCGGCGGCCGCTTCGGTGCGCATGCGGTCCGCCTCGACGCGGGCCTGGTCCAGCTCACGCGCGCGCAACGTCTCGGCGGCCCGGCTGGCCGCTTCGCGAATGCGCTGAGCCTCGGACCGAGCGTCGGCGAGTTCCGCCTGGAATTCGGCGCGCTCCGCTTCAACCTCTTTCCGCAGGTTCTCGGCCTCGTCCAGACTCTCGGCAATGCGCTCCCGACGCCGCTCCAACATGGCGACCAGCGGCTTGAACAGCAGCCGGTGCAACACCCACAGGAACAGCAGGAAGTTGGCGACCTGAAACAGGATGTTCGGGAAGCTAATGCCGAGCGGCGCTGGCTCACTCATACCCACATCTCCGTAGCCGTCTGACCCGTCGGATTTATCCGAATGCCAGCAGGATCCCGATGATGAACGCGTAGATGCCGATGGCCTCGGCGAGACCCAGGCCAACGATCATCGTGTTGCGGATGTCGCCCGAGGCTTCGGGATTACGCCCAATGGCGTTCATGGCGGCCTGAACACCAAGGCCGATGCCAAGGCCCGGCCCGATAGCGCCTAGCCCGATGGCGAGGCCCGCGCCCAGCGGCGTGAGGTCCATTGCTTGTTCCACGAGGTCACTCTCCTCCTGCGCGCATCAATGCGCTTCGGCCGTATCCGGCCCAACCGATTGGCCCGTGAACACCATGCTGAGCATGAAGAAGATCACGGCTTGAACGAGACCGAAAAGAATCTCCAAGACTAGAAACACCGCCCCGACGAGCGGCAGATGCCCGAGAGCGAAGGAGCCCAGGATGGGACCGTTGAGCAGCACTTCGCCAGCGAACAGGTTGCCGAAGAGTCGGAACGACAGGGAAATGATGACAAAGAGTTCGATGATGATAAAGACCGGCGCCAGAAAGACGACCTGGGTCAGTTCACGAAAATGGCCCAAGGGGCCGTGCGAGGCGATGCCGGAGGCGTGGATGACCACGAACGCCGTCACGGCCAGCGCGATGGTCATGTTGATGTCCGCGGTGGCGGGACGGAACAGCGGGGCGGCAATGGTCTCCAGGTGGCCGTCCTGAACCACTTCGGACTTCATCCAGATGGTCCCGATACCCGGCAGCAGACTGGTCCAGTTGGACACGGTGATAAAGACGAAGAAGGTGGCGCCAAAGGCAAACACGCGTTTGGCATAGCGCGCCCCTACCGTGGATTCGACGAGATCCATCAGAAATTCGGTCACCATCTCCGCCACGTTCTGCAGACCCTCGGGGACCAGGGCGGCGTCGGCGTCGCGACGGATGCGGCGGGTGGCGAACCAGGCCAGGACCAATATGCCGGCCATGGTGAGCCACATGGTGAACATTGAGTTGGTCACCGTTATCGGCCCTACGTGGGCCAGCGGCTCGGCGGCGGCGCTGACGTGGGGGGCGAGCTCCTGGCCCTGCTCCGCGGCCATGTTCAGTGATTACCCCCGCGCTGCCAGCTGAAGATCAGGTACATCACGTAGCCGCTGGACACCAGGCCAAGGAGCATTCCTCCAAGTAGCAGGAGAGGCGCGGTCCCCAACTGGTCATCAATCCAGCGTCCTCCCAGGATGCCGGCGACCATGAACGCGCCAACAATGAATCCGAATTCCAGCGCAAGCGCCGCAGATCTAAGCGCACCCACCGGGCCACGCAGCCCTCACGACTTTGTGAAAAGGTTCACGTTCTCGCCGCGGGAAGTCTAGCAAAGGCGCCGCGCCAGTCCAGGGCCACCGGCTCCAGTGACGTCCAGCCTGTTGCGCAAGGTCGGCGGGCGGCTCTAGGCTTGCCGCGTGACGGGCCGCCGGGTCCGCGCCTGGTTGCGAAATCGTCCCATGCTGCGACGCCCAAGCCGAGCCCGCGTCACGGTGCGCACCCTGTTTGTCGTCCTCACGCTGGCCGCCACGTCGCTGGTGCTGGGGACATGGCTGTACTCGGTCGTTCCCTAGCGCCAACCGGGCGCACCAGTCCCACAATCGGGTCGGAGGGCTGGCGGCAGCCGGCTAGATAATGTCGGTTGGCAGCAGCGATTCGCCGAGTCGCGTTGCCGGGTCGTCCACCAGTCGCCAGATTTCCCCGCCCAGGGCCATGGCGAAGACCGTGCGGTCCTCGGCGTAGTTGGGTGAAGCGGCCACGCGCAGGACGGCGCGATTGCGAAGGTCGGGGTTGAGTTCCGACCATCCGGCGCCGCCATTGGACGACCGGAAGACGCCGCGGCTGGTCGCCGCGTAGACGGTGGTGTCGTCGGCAAAGGTGGGTGCGGCGTCGATACAGAGCACGGCCGTCTCGGCGTCGCCCGGGTAGGTCCCGGACCACACGTCCTCGAACCGGGCCGTCGGACGAAACACCTGGCTGGCGGTAGCGAATAGCCACGACCGGTCAGCGTCGCTGTAGGTCGAGGGGATCGCTATCGAGACCCACGGCGTATGGGTTTCGTGTTCCACGAACCGCTCGAACGACTCGCCGCCGTCATAGCTGACATGGACCGCGGCAGCGCCCTGGCCGGTGGTGCCGGCGAAGACTGCGCGGTCCACCGCGAAATTGGGGCCGGTGACCAGCGCCACGACCGTCTCACCGTCAAAGTCGTGCGGCAACCGTGCCCAGGTGAGGCCAGCGTCGCTGCTGCGGTAGGTGAAGCCCAGAGATCCTCCGGCAAACACGAGGCGGTCGGACGCGTAACTGGACGAAAAGGCCACCGCGCGCACGTCGTCGAGATCGAAGCCCTCAACCGCCTCGTCCCAGGTGTGTCCGTGGTCGGCGCTGCGGAAGAGCCCGGCCTGGGTTGCCAGCAGCACGATGCCGTCCGTCGCGAACTCGGGCGAGGCGGCGATACCGGCAATATCCAGGTCGCTCAAGTCCTCGCCACGAGCTTCCCAGGTGGCGCCGCCGTCGGTTGAGACATGGACGCCGCTGCCCGATCCGCCGGCGAACATCGTTCGGTCGGTCTTGAAGTCGGGCGAGATTGCCAGCGTTACCCAGTTCTGGCTGGTAATGCCCGTATTGCAGGGCTCCCAGGTGGCGCCCAGGTCGCTGGAACGCAGCAGCCCGGTGTGGAAAGTACCGGCCCAGAGAAGGTTCGCATCGTCCGACGGAAGCAGCGCGAGCGTGAGAATCGACCCGTAGGACTCGTCCAGGGGGCGGGTTTCCCAGGTTGCACCGCCGTCGGTGCTCACCACGATTCCCTGTCCGCCCGTGCCGGCAAGGATCGTCTGGTCAGCGGCGAATGTCGGGGATATGCAAACGGCATTGACGGCCTCGTCGCCAACCTCCGGGACCTGCGCCCAGCTGCGACCGCCGTCCTTGGAAAGCCATAGACCGCGTTCTTCGGTTCCGGCGACGATGGTTCGGTCAGTGGAGAAATCCGGCGCCAGCGCCAGCGTCTGCACCGTGGCCGTGCCAAAGTCTTCCCCGCCGAGTTGCTCCCAGGAGCGACCACCGTCGCTGGATCGGCACACGCCGCCGTTGACGATGCCAGCGAACACCATCTGATCGGTTCGGAAGTCGGACGAGACAGCCAACGTTTGGACGGAAAGCCCGGACAGCCCGACGTTAGACGGGTTCCAACTGCGGCCGCCGTTTGTCGTGCGGTAGACGCCGTCGCCGTCCGTTCCCAGCAGGGCGATGCGGTCCGTGGCGTATGAGGGCGAAAGCGCCAGGGCCACAACGTTGGGAATCGCGCCCCAGAAGGACAGGCGGTTCCAGGACTCGCCTCCGTCGAACGACTTGAACACGCCGCCCTGCACCGCGCCGGCAAACGCGTTGTTGTCGCGGTTGTAGTCAGGCGAAACCGCAATGGCCTGGATGTAGGGACTGGTGAGCTGGGCGTTGGAAATACGCCACGTCTCGCCGTCGTCATCGGATAGGAAGACACCGGACATGGTGCCGATAAGAAGGCGACGGCCGTCGGCGTGCGAAGCCATCGCGATAGATGTCACCGTGCCGCCCTCTTGGCCGCCGACGCGCTGCCAGCGATTGACGGCCGGGTCGGTGATTTCGACTGCAACCATGCGTTAGAGCCTCCGGACTCGCGGACTTACGAAAAGGAGAGCGCCACCGGCGCCCCAACGTATCAACACCTTCTCGAAAGGACGCCTACAGCATAAGGCCCGCGATGGGACGATGCGCGACCATCGGGGCTATCCGCAGTGTACGCAGTGGCGATAGTCCTGAACAACCGCGCGGCGGCTATCCGGGTCAGCCCGGAATCCGTAGTTCCTGCCCGACAAAGATGCTGTCCGGATCATTGAGGCCGTTCGCCGCCATCAAATCGTTGATGCTTACGCCGTACACGACGGCTATCGCGCTGAGGGTGTCGCCAGGCTGGACCGTGTACGGACCCGGCGCGTCCTCCTGCTCTGGAACCTCGGTGCCCACGGGCAGCCGGAGTCGTTGGCCAACGACCAAATTGTCAGGGTCGGGAATCTCGTTGAGATTCACGATCACGGCGACCGGCACGTCGTAGAGCTCGGATATGCCAGTCAGAGTCTCGCCGGACCGCACCTGGTGCGTCGCCGGTGTCGGGGCAGGGATCGGCGTCGGCGTGGCAATCGGCGTGGGAGTGGCCGTTGGCGCGGGGGACAGCACGACGATCCGGACTCCAGTCTGTGCAGCCTCGGGTGCGGTGGGTGAAGGCGGTGCCGTCGGTTCGGCTGCCACCACCGGTCCCAGGACCGTCGCGCTGCCCGCCGCCGACGCGGCAGCCCGGTAGCCGTCTTCCTGCCAGGCCAGAATCCGCCAGGCGATCAGGACGGCAGCCAGCAGCAATGCAAGGCGCACATAGCGAACCCAGTGACGATCCAGCGGCCGCAGGGCGTCCGGCCCCGTGACCTTGACCCAGCGCAGCTCCGGCGGCACCAGCGGGCCGGACTCGGCGTCGCTCACCATCCGAAGGCCATGTACAGATCATTCACGTTTGTGCCGGTCGGACCCATCTGAACCAGGTCGCCGCAGCATTGCAGGTAGCTGTAGGAGTCGTTGGCCGCCAGCGCGCTGGCGCAGTCGCCGCCGGCCGCGTGCGCGCGGTCCAGCGTGGTCCAGTCGATCAACCCGCCGCAGGCGTCCGTCGGCCCGTCGGTCCCGTCCGTGGCCAGCGCAAACACCGCCGTGTTGGGCTCGCCGGCCAGCGCCTGGGCCGCCGCCACCGCCAGTTCCTGGCTGCGCCCCCCGCGCCCCTCGCCACGCACGGTCACCGTGGTCTCGCCGCCGAAGATTGCGCAGCCGGGTCGCCGTACCGGTCGTCCGCTGCGGGCGATGTCGATGGCGGCGCCGGCGATCAGCTTGGCGATCTCGCGCGCTTCCCCCTGCACGCGCGAGGTCAGGAACTGGGCGTGCAAACCAGCAGCCTCAGCCGCGGCGACGGCGGCCAAACCGGCTCGAGCGTTGTCCGCGATAACCAGGTTTGTCACGCCTTCGAACAGCGGATCGTCAGGCGTGGGCGTTTCAGGCAGGCCGCCGCGCGCCCCAAGTTTCAGTCGCTCGCGGATTGACGCGGGCGCGGCGGCGCGCAGGTCAAACGCATCCAGCGCCGCCAGTGCATCGGCGTACGTCGTCGGATCGGGCGACGTGGGACCCGACGCGATCACGTCCACTGGGTTGCCGACCACGTCGCTGACGAGCAGCCCTGCCACGCGTGCCGGGGCGGCCGCCGCCGCCAGGAGCCCACCGTGAAACTCGGATAGGTGTTTCCGAATGGCGTTCATCTGGTTGATCGTGGCGCCCGAACGCAACAGGCGGTCGGTCACGTCCTGAAGCTCAGGCAGGGTGACTCCCTCCGGCGGACAGGGCGTGAGCGCCGATCCACCCCCGGAGATCACGCCGAGCACCAAGTCTCCCTCGCCCGCGCCCCTGGCGGCGTCAAGCAAGCGCCGGGTCGCCGCCTGGCCGCGCGCATCGGGTACCGGATGACCCGCTTCCACGATCTCGACCTGTCCGGCCGGAGATGCGTAGCCGTCCTTGGTCACCACCAGCCCGTCCCGTACCCGATCGCCCAGGATCTCCACCAGCGCCGCCGCCATGCGCGGGCTGGCCTTGCCGGCGCCAAGCACGATCACGCGTTGGGCGTCGGCGTCCGGCACGTGCAGGCATCCGATCCGGATGCCGCCGCGGGCGAGCGCCACGGTCTCTCGCACGGCCGTCGCGGGGTCCACGGCCGCAATAGCCGCCCGCCCGATCGCCATGATGGTGGCGCGCATCGCTTCGTCCCGCACGCGCGACGGCTCCCGTCCCGGTCAATGTTCCATCCAGTGTAGGCAGCGCGTCAGGCCGAGCGCGCGCAGTAGGCCAGCCCGACAAGGTCGGGGCCAACGTGGGCGCCCATGACCGGCGTGAAGCCGGTGACGTAGAGATCGTCCGGCGCGAGCGCCAGCCGAATCTGCTCGGCCAACTGGTGCGCCTCGTCCACGGCGGCCGCGTGGTGAACGGCAACGCCCAGGTAGGTCGCTCCCCGAGCCGCTCGCCGAACCTGCCCCACCAGGGCGCGCAGCGCCCGCGCGCGCGAACCGAACGCGGCGCGAAAGCGGATGCGTCCATGCCGCATCCCGAAGATGGGCGTGGACGGCGACGCGTCGGCCACCCGCGCCACCGCCCACGGCACCCGCCCCCCGCGCGCCAGGTACTCCAGCGACCCGAGCAACGCCACGATGCCGCTGTCGTCCGCCGCTTCCTTCACCGTTCGCTCCACCGTGGCCAAGTCGGCCCCAGCGCTGGCGGCGCGCGCGCCGAGCAGCACCGGAAATCCATGCGCCATGGTCGCCGCGCCGGTCTGAATGACGCGAACGTCGGGCGGGCCGGTGAACTCGCGCGCCGCCATTTCCGCCGCCTCGGCCATCGTGGATATGCGCCGCGGAATGGTGGCGCACACAACGTCCATCCCGGCATGGCGGGCCTTCGCGTACTCAGCGGCGTACACGGACGGCGACGTGGAACTGGTCGTCGGCAGCTTGGGATCCGTCGCCAGACGCTTCCAAAACGCCTCGTTCGTTATGTCAACCCCGTCGCGCAGTTCCTCGCCGTCCCATACGAGCACCGTGGGCACGATGGCGATGCCGTGCTCCTCGATTTCGTGCGGTGGAAGACAGGCGCTCGAGTCGGTGACGAGCCGGACGCGCCGCGCACGGTCATGGCCGGTCGCGGTCAAGCAGGAACCTCCGCCAGAGCAGCGTGGCCGTGGACACGTCATCCGGCGCGTTCGACTTGCGGTAGCCAACCAGCCGGGCGGCGATCAACACCCCCAGCAGCGCCCAGCCCGTGAGACTGAGCGTGAGATCCGCGCCCGTGAGGCTGAGCACGATTGCCGTGGCAAAGAAGCCGATCAGCGCGCCTGGGGCCGAGTCCTTGAGGATCGCTTTGCCCAGCACCAGCCCGGCAAAAGCCAACGCCATGTGCCAGGCGCCCAGCGCGGCCAGCGCGCCGCCGGCCGGCCCGATGCCCCGGCCGCCGCGAAACCGCAGCGTAAAGGGCCAGACATGCCCGGCCACGGCCACGACGCCCGCCGCCGCCGACACTTCGTAGGTGGCGAGACGCTGCGCAATGAAGATCGCCAGCACCGGCTTGAGCGCGTCGGCCAGGCCCGCCATCGCGCCGCGCACCATGCCCACGCGCTCAATGGCCGCGGATCCGCTCACGCCGCCTGATCCCTCTTCCAGCAGATCGCGCCCGGCCAGCCGGCCGGCGAGGTACGCGAACGGCACCGACCCGATGGCGTAGGCAAGCAGCAGGGCAAGCAGGGTCGTCATTGGCCGTTCTCGAGCGCCGCCGCCTCGCGGGATCGGTTGCGGCGCACCCCGGCGGTGTCGCGGGCGACCGAGTACACGCTGGGAATCGTTTGCAGGCGCCGCATCAGCTGAGCCATCTGGCCCACGCTGGCCATGCCCACCGTGATGCGCATGGTCGCCTGGCGCCGCCGGTTGGTGGACACGTTCGCCGATGAGATGTTCAAGCCCTCGTCGCGGATCACCCCGGTCACGTCGTGGGCCAGTCCCTCGCGGTCGTCGGCCTGGATGAGGATCTGCACCGGGAGCAGCTGGCTGGTCTCGTCGATCCACCAGACGCGGACACGCTCGCCGGGCAGCTGAGTTCCCACGCGACAGCGGGGCCGATGCACTTCCACGGTCTCATCCACCGTTATGCCGGTGATTTTCATTCCCGGCCCGGGTTTGCAGCAGGCGCCGAGCCGAATCGGCAGGTCCAGATCCGAGTCGACCAGTTGGCCGCCCCATTCCACCTCGACCAGCCGCTCCGGCTCGTTGACGTTCTGGACGTTGGCGCAGGTCAGGCGATGCACGCTGATCCCGTGGCCGCGGGTGATGAATCCCACGATGTCGTCGCCGGGCAGGGGGTTGCAACACGACGCCACCCGCGTGAGCAGGTTGCCAACCCCCAGGACCCGGACCAGGGGCTGCACGTCGCGCCCGGCCGGTTCGTCCGTGGGCAGCGGCTCAACGTCCGCGACCTCGACTTCCTCGGTCAGCTTGAGCCGATTGATGGCCTGCGCGACCGTGGTGGCGCCGTAGCCCACGCCGGCGAGCAGGCTGTCGATGTCTCGATAGCCCAGCGCGGCGGCCACCGGTTCCAGTCCCTCGCCCGGAAGCTGTGAGATGCGGCCCTGGCCAACACGCCGCAATTCGCGTTCCAGCAGTTCCTTGCCGGACTCGATGTTCTCGGCGCGCTGGCGCCGCTTGAACCACTGCCGAATCTTGTCCCGCGCGTGCGCCGTGTGGACCAGCGACACCCAGTTGCGGCTGGGCCCCTGGCTGTTGCTGCTGGTCAGAATTTCCAGCACGTCGCCGTTCTGCAATTGGTATTCCAGCGGAACCAGGCGGCTGTTCACCTTGGCGCCAATACAGGTGTGCCCGATATCCGTGTGGATGCGGTAGGCAAAGTCCAACGGCGTGCTGCCCGCCGGGAAGTCCTTGATTTCGCCACGCGGCGTAAACACGAAGACCGTGTCGCTGAAGAAGTCGGTCTTCACCGCGTCCACGAACGAGCCGGCTGTCTCGTCATCCGACTGCCAGGTCAGGATCTGCCGCACCCAGGCCAGCTTTTCCGAGAAGTCTTCTTCGCCGTCGTCGTCGCCCGTCTTGTAGCGCCAGTGCGCCGCCACGCCGTACTCGGCCGCCGCGTGCATCTCGTGGGTTCGGATCTGGATTTCGATCGGCCGCGCGTCCGGCCCCAGCACCGCCGTATGCAGCGAGCGGTAGCCGTTCTCCTTTGGCGCCGAGATGTAGTCGTCGAATTCCGCCGGAATGTGCCGCCACGCGCCATGCACCACCCCCAGCGCCGTGTAGCAATCGTGTACGTCGTCCACGATCACGCGCACGGCCAGGATGTCGTAGACCTCGTCCAGCGGGACGTTCTTGCGCCGCGTCTTGCCCTCGATGCTGTAGACGTGCTTGATGCGGCTCTGGATCAGCGCATCGGTCCCCGCCTTGTCCAGCACCTCGCGCAGTGTGCCGGTGACCCCTTGCACCACGTCCTCGCGGGCCGCCCGCTCGGCCAGCAGCCAGCTGGCGATCTCGCGGTAGCGCTCGGGCTGCAGCAGCTTGAACGCGTGATCTTCCAGCTGCCAGCGCCACTCCTCAATGCCCAGCCGTCCCGCCAGCGGCGCGAAGATCTCCAGCGTGTCGGTGGCGTAGCGGGCGCGCTTCTCCGGTCGATAGACCGACGCGGTCTGCAGGTTATGGAGACGGTCCGCCAGCTTGATCAGCACGACCCGAATATCGCGCGCCATGGCCAGAAAGACTTTCCGCAGGTTCTGCGCCTGGCGGTCGTCCAGGCTCACGACCGTGATGTCGTCCAGCTTGGTCACGCCGTCCACCAACTCCGCCACGTTGGCGCCGAACCTGGATCGAATCGTGCCGATATCCACGTCGGTGTCTTCCACGCAGTCGTGTAGCAGCGCCGCCGCGATGGTGTTCGGCTCGAGATGCAGGTTCGTGAGCAGCAGCGCCACGCTCATCGGGTGCTGCACGAAGGGCTCGCCGGTCAGACGGCGCTGACTCTCGTGGGCGCGCTCGGCCAGTGCCGTAGCCTTGCGAATCAGGCGCTCGGCGGCGGGTGCGTCCTCGGCCGGCGTATACGACCGCACCGCCTCGAGCAGGTCGTCCAGGGTGGTCTCCGCCCGACTGGCGCCAACCATCGGCGCCAACGTGGCCGTGACCGATGACGGCACCGTAATTCCCCTATCCGCCGCTAGGCCGGCCGCAGCCGGATGTCGTCCACGCGCATTTGCAACCGGGTCTCGCCGCGGTAGCTGTGCAGACCCAGCCGGAAGGCCACGTCCACGCACCGCCCGCGCGCCAGCGCCTCGTGGTGTTCCCCGTGTCGGAACCAGATGGCCTCGACATTGCGCGCCAATTCGTCAAACCGCAACGTCACGTGGTCCGCTCCCACCAGACGGGTGTCTTGGATACGTACATTCTCTACGACCAGGAGCGGCTCTTCATGCGCCTTGCCCCAAGGACCCAGCGAATACAGCACCTGGTAGGTCTCCCAGGTGATGGTTCGGGGATAGACGCGGCCGTCGGCGCGCAGGCGCGGGCCCGTGAATGCGGGCAGCTGGAGCCTGCCAAGCTCCTGCGCCAGGCCGCGCCGCAAGGCCTCGACGTTGTGCGGCAGCACGGAAAAGCCCGCGGCGCTGGCGTGCCCGCCCCAGTTCTCCAGCCAGGCCCCCTGTCGCTTCAACAGATCGCAGAGGTTGAAACCATCCGGCGCACGAGCCGAGCCGCGAACCAGCCCGTCGATCTCGGCCCCGATGAACGCCGGCGCGCCGAACTCTTCGCACAGGCGCGCGGCCGCCAGCCCGACCACCCCTGGAGCGAATCCCGGATCGGCGGCAAGGACGACCTGGCTGCCGTCCACCATTTCGCGCGCCGCGTCCACCACATCCTCCGTCAATCGACGCCGCTCGGCATTCAGTTCATTAAGTTCCTTCGCAATTTCCTCGGCCCGCACCGGATGCCTGGCCTGCAGCAGCTCCAGCGCCAGCAGCGGGCTCGCCAGTCGCCCGGCGGCGTTGAGCCGCGGGGCCAGCGCGAAGGCAATATCGTCGGACCCAATGGACTCCAGCGGACGCCGCGCCACCTCCGCCAGCGCCCGCAGCCCGGGACGGGGCTCGGCGCGCATCCACTCCAGGCCTTCCTGCACAAAGGCTCGGTTCTCATCCCGCAGCGGCGCCACATCCGCCACGGTGCCCAGCGCCACCAGGTCCAGGAAGCGCTCGGGATCGGGCAGCTGCTCGGGGAACTCGTCAGCCAGCGCCTGCACCAGCTTGTAAGCCACCCCCACGCCCGATAGGCCACCGAAGGGATAGCCCGACCCCGGCGCGTTGGGGTTGAGCAGCGCCACAGCCCGCGCGGGCCGAGCCTCCGTGGGGTGGTGGTCGGTCACGATCACGTCCAGCCCCGCCGCGGCGGCTCGGGCGATTTCTTCGTGCGCTGTTGCGCCGCAGTCGGCGGTGATGACCAGCGTCGCCCGTTCCTTCGCGACGGCGTCGATCGCGCCTGCGTTAAGCCCGTAGCCCTCGGTCAGCCGTTCCGGGATGTAAGGGAAGGCGTCCAGTCCCAGCGCCTCGGCGGTTTCCAGCAGCATCGCGGTCGCGCTGACTCCGTCTACGTCGTAGTCGCCGTAAATGCAGACGCGTTCGCGCTTGTGTCTGGCCTGCGCGATCCGTGCCACCGCCACGTCCATCTCGTCCAGTAGATACGGATCGTGCGGGGGCAACGGCCCAAGCATGAAGTCGTGCAGCTTGTCGAGCGTGTCGTGCCCGCGGTTGTGCAAGACCTGCACCGCCAGCGGCGGAAGCTCGTCTACCGCGGCAAAAAGCGCGGCCGGCGCACGCGGCGCAATGTCCCAGACCGCCCCGGTGAGACTGCGCGTGGGATCATGGCGAGTGACAGACACGGCGCCAGCCTAGCGAGTCGCCCGCCCGCGGCGCGATACGCTGCGGCGGACTGACCCGCGCTGGGAGCGGTGGCATGAACTTTGGAATCATCGGCGCCGATAGCACGCATACCGAGAACTTCGCCGGAATCATCAACCGCGGCCTGGCCGGCCCCGGCCTGCGAGTCACCAAACTCTGGGGCGCCAACCCCGCCCAGGCCCGCGCCAAGGCGGCGGACGCCGGGGTCGACGAGGTGGTGCGCGCGCCCGAAGAGGCCATGCAGGGCGTGGACGCCGTCTTCGTGCTCAACCGCTGGGGCCCCGATCATTTCGCCCCAGCCATGCAGGCCGTGGACCGCGGCCTTCCCCTGTTCGTGGACAAGCCGCTCTGCGACGACCCGCAGGAGGCGGTCACGCTGGTTCGAGCGGCCGCCGCGTCGGGCGTGCCGTTGATGTCGGCCTCGGCCGTCCGCTACGACAGCGCCTTTCGGCGCCTGCTTGCGCGCCTTCCCGGCTTGGGCCGCACGCGCTCGATCATGTTCACCCTGCCCCAGAACTGGCAGCTGTACGGGGTACACGCGGTGGACGTGATGCACGCGGTGTTCGGCGTCGGCGCGCTGGACGTGACGTCGATCCGCAACGAGTCGGGCGACGTGGTGACCATCCGCTGGCCCGACGGCCGAACGGGTATCGCCAACCAGGTTCGCGACGCCTGGATGGGAATGCTCTGCGTGGCGCTGGGCGAGGACGGCTGGACGCACGCCGACATGCGCGAGGACGACACCATCGACGGGTTCCGGCGTATGTACCTGGAGACCATCAAGCAGTTCCTGGCGATGCTGGAGAGCGGCGATCCGCCCATCAGCAACGAGGAAATGGTGGAAGTGATCCGGGTCGTGGCGGCGGCCGAACGGTCCGCACGCTCGCAGGCCCGCCGCGTGCCGCTCACAGAGATGCCCGCGCTCTAGCCCAGCCAGCCAAACACGTAGAGGCCGGCGCCCGCGCCAATGGCGGCGCCGATGGCCACGCCGAAAAAGATCGCGACCAGCAGCCACATGGCGCTGCCGCCCGGCGCGGATGACTGGGGCGGCGTGGGCGTCGTCTCTCGACGCAGCGTCTCCGGCATGGGCGAAAGCGGCTCAATGACCGGCTTCTGGCGGCTCACGACCGGCCGTCCCCCGAGAATTCGTCTGCACGCTGGGCCGCGATCAGGCTGAAGCCGGGGATCGCCCCGCCCTGAAATCCGTGCTCCCAGCGGCCTGCGGTGGGCATGGGCGAGGCTACCACCGCCCTGGTGTTGATCAGCTTTCCGACGCGCTACCCGGAGTCTGCCCGCTGCTATCCACAGCTCTGGCAAAGGCCGCCCCCGCACGCTCGACCACGTCGGCCAGCCGACCCAGCGCCGCGCGGCGGCTGCGGGTTTCCACAATCACGGCCCGGCCCCGCGCCAGCTCAACCACCTGCCCCGGCACCTCACGTTTCAGATTCGGTGGCAGCTCGAACACCACCGACTTGCGTCCCGTCACGGCCCGGCCCAGCGCGGGCGCCGAAGCCGTTCCGCTGGAATCCCAGAGGCGCTCGGCCAGCTCGCCGGATGCCGCTCGCAGGCTTCGCGCCCGACGCGACAGGTTGGCCGCATCCCAGGGATGGGCGGCCTCCTTTGACGCCAGCCAGCGTTCGGCGCAGCCGAACCCAAACTCCGCCTGCTCAAGTGTGACGAGCAGCCGCTCGAGTTTTTCCGCGTGGCGAATTGCCGCTCCATCGCGGATCGCCGCCGTGGCCGCACGCAGGGCCGCCAGTCCAAACCGCTCGTCATTCACGCCGCGCGCGTCGCCATCCGTCACGAATACGCCGCCTGCCAGAGCCGGAATCGAAAGTCGAAGCCTGACGTTCGGCGGGTCGGGACTCACGAGGCCATACCGGCAGAACGCCTTCCCGATGCCTGGAAACGCGCCGCACCACCCGCTTCTCAGATCGATGTCGCATGGTTCCAGCTGATCCGGGCCAACAGCCCGGGCCATACCTTGCGAATCGAGGGCCTGGATCACGCCAACCCGTGCGTCGCCAAATATGGGCGCGAGCGCCAACCACCCCGCGGCCGTGTGTTTCCGGAGTTCCGCCAACGCGCTGGCTGGCTCGCGATTCGCCCCGACGTAAAGCGTGACCCCAGCCACTTCGGCGGCGGCAACCAGCGTGGATATCGGTCGGGTGTCGCGTAGCGTTCGGGCGTCCAGCCTCTCGCTCCAGGGCAGGCAAAACGCCTCGCCCGAGCGCGTAACCAGCGAGTCGAGGGACCGCTCGATCCCCATCGCGCCCAGCGCCGCTCGCAGCGCGTGAAAGGACATGCCGCCAGCCAGCCGGTCGGACGGCCAGCCCGCCAGCCGCGCCGCCGAAGTCGTCAGCGGACGCCAATCAGTTCGACGACGACGTCCAGCACGGCCGCTGCCACTTCGGCCTTGCTCGTCAGCGGAATCTCCAGGTCGGGCGCGTCGGGACGGACGATCGTGACGGCGTTGGTCGCGGCTGCAAACCCTCGATCCGACCCCGACACGTCGTTCACGACCACGGCGTCCAGTTCCTTGGCCAGCAGCTTGGCCCTGGCGTTCGCCAG
>JAKZUJ010000040.1:0-5544 GCA_047516685.1 Chloroflexota bacterium
CCGGTCGGCGCGGACCTGGGTTCGCGAGCGCTCTATGTCAGCACGGGTCTCGGCGCGCAGGTTGCGGACACCCTATTTCAACGAGGCCAGCGCGCCGGCAACGCCAATGGGAAGAAGGAGCAGGGCGATGATCGCGGCAAGGGCGAGCAGATCAGAAACTTGAAGCGTCTGGGACGAGAGCCCGCCAGCGACGCGACCAAGTGCACATCGCCCATGCCGTGCTCGCGCGAACCTGGGACTAGGGGCGAGCGCGCTGGCTGGCTGTCAGGTTCTGTGCTTCAACTGTGGTCGACACGGCGCCTGCCGCAGGCGAAGCGGTCAATGGGCTATGGGCTAAAGCGCTCGCGAGCAGGGTTTGCGTGAGGGCGTCGACTTTCGAATCGACGGCATGAATCTCGGTTCGCAGGTCTCGGATATCGGACTTCAGCCAGGCTAGCGTCCCGCCCATGACGGCTAGCAAGAGGGGGAGCACGATCCCGGCAATAGCCAGGAGATCGGCAGTTTCGAGGGTCACGGAGCGGGATTAGCGGCGGCCGGATCACGTACAGGTCCACCGAGGCGAGCCAGCGCCTGCGCCATTTCGTACTGTCGGGCCTCCATCCTGTCGAAGCGGGTGTCCATCCTGTCGAGGCGGGCGTCCATCCTGTCAAAGCGGGCGTCCATCCTGTCGAAGCGGGCATCGATGCCGTCGAAGCGGGCATTGATGCTGTCGAAGCGGGCATCGTGCTCAGCGCGTAGATCGCGCAAAGCGGCAGCCTGCTGCTGGGCCAAAAGCTCAAGACGAGATTCCAGGCTGCGCCATATCGCTATGGCCAAGCCAGCCAATCCAACGAACAGGGCCCCGCCCGTGCCCATGATGGTCCACGCTTCGGCGCTCATGCGGCGACGATCCGGCGGGGGTCGAGCATCGGTTTCAATGTATCACGCTCACGAGAGCGGGCGGTTGCGGCGTTTGACACCTTCCGAAGTCCAAACGCCCTGGGCCGTACGCAGGACTGGTGCGGTGGACGCCTAGAATGCGGGCGCGCGGTGCGCGCAATCCCCTCTCTCTCACCTATGCAAAGTTTCCTGAAATCTCTGTTTGGCGGGGCGGACGCGTCCCAGACCCATGCCGCCGCGGCGGGGTCGACGGACGATGGCCGCGCCGTGTTTGGCGAACACGTTGTTCTCAGGCGCTCGGACGTTGAGATTCTGGGTGAGCGGTTTGCGCGGCGGGACTTGCGGGCGGATCGGTTTCGGCCGGTACCGACAGAAGTTCGCGAGGAACTGGGCGGGTTTGGCGACCAGGCGCCGGATGCCTTGCGTCTGGTGCCAACGCAGGACGAAGTCTTCACCCACATCACCGCCTCAATGGCCGGGATCCTGCGGCGGATCGCCCAGGTCGAAGCCAATCCGCACCTGCGGACCTTCGTGTTGTTGACCGGGCCGACCGGCTGCGGCAAGACCACGATGGTCAAGACCTATTGCCACCTGGCCAACGAGCCGTGCGTGGAGTTGACGTTTAGCGGCGACACCACGCTGGCGGACTTTTTTCAGCGGACCGAAGTCGTGCGCGGCGACACGGGGCAGTCGACGGTGGCGGCGCTGGGTCCGGCGGTGCAGGCGATGCTGCACGGCCACAAGCTGCTAATCAACGAGATCAACATGCTGCCGCCGGACCTGGTGAGCGCCCTGACGCAAGCCATGGACACGGGGCGGCTGGTGATCTCGGGGACGGACCTGGGGAACATCGAAATCGAGGTGCACGAGCAGTTCGGGGTGTTCGCCACGGCCAACCCGAATTACGTGGGGGCCGCTGAGATCGGGCGCGCCTTGCAGCGCCGGTTCGGCTGGGGCCTGGGCGCGATCCCGATGGGCTTCCTGCCGCCGGACGAGGAAGCAGACGCCGTGGCCTTCGAGTTTGGGCGCCTGGAACTGGCGAAGGCGCTGCGGCTGCGCGCCAATCCCTCAATCGTCGAGCGGCTGGTGGGGGTGGCCAGCCAGCTGCGCGGTCACGCCGAACTGGGCGGGGCCATGCGGGACCGAATTTCGACCCGGTCGCTGGTTCACTGGCTGGCGCTGGGGCACGCCACGGGACTTCCGCTGGCGGAGATCGGCGCGCAAGCGGTGCTGTCCATCGCCCCGGATGACTTGATGCAGCCCGTGGCGGAGACGACGCGGCAGGCGCTGGGACTCGCGGTGGCCTCGACGACGTATCCGCCGGCGCTACGCCAGGCCATGCTGGATATCGAACGCCCGGATGCGGGCGCGGCGGTCCCTTTGCCTACCTCCAAGCCAGCGGCAACGGCTGAGTCCAATACTGATGGAACCGGTGCGACGCTGGACCTGGCGGATGGCCGACGAGTGCGCATCCGCGCGCGGCCGGACCGCCCGCCGGTCATCGAGAGCGCCAACGGCGTCAATGGCGCGAATTCGGACGGCTTGCGGCGGGCGCTGCGGGCCGAGTACGGCCTCAACCTGGCCACCTCGCTGGGGCACGTACCGCCGGCCGCAAGCGTTTTGCCGTGTCTGACCGCCTCCAGTTGGCTGGCACTGCGCCTGACCCAGGGCGCGTTGATTGCCGGACGGCCGGTGTTCCTGCGCGGTCCAACCGGCTGCGGCAAGTCGGCGCTGGCTCGCACGCTGGCCCATTTGTGGAACTTGCCGGCGGTGGAGTTCAGCCTGACGGGCGAGACCAGCAAGACCGACCTGACGGCGGCGCGACGGCTGGTGGGCGGCGCGACCTCATGGTCGATTCAGGGCTTCCTGGAAGCGGCCAGCGAGGGGCTCTTTGTGATTGTCAACGAGTACAACCTGGCCTACCCGGACGTGCACTCAATCATCAACGGGCTGTTCGACAAGGGCGGCCGCCTGTTGCTGCCGGATGGCCGGGTGGTGCATGCCCACCCTGACTTTCGGCTGGTTGCGACCGGGTTTGCCGAGGGCCCGGGTGTCAAGCCGCTGAACGAGGCGGTGGAGAATCGCTTCGGGGCCGTGATCCGCATGGGCTACCCGCCGCTCGACGAGGAGTCCGCGATCCTCGAGTTCGTTGCCAACGACACGATCAACCCGCCACTGTTGCGGGCGGCGGCGGAACTGGCGGCCACCGGTCGCGCGGTCCTGTCGGGCGCCTGGGATCGCGACGCACGCCACCCGCTGAACGACGTGCCGGCGGACCTGGCCGGGGCCGCGGCCGAGCGCGTAAGCCTGACGACGGCTGAACTAGTGACCAGCGCGCGGGCCGGCGACGATGCGTCCACGTTCGTGCGCTGGCTGCGGCGCGGCGTGCTGGATGGGACCAGCGACGACATTCGTCCGGTGCTGGAAGCGACACTGGCCGGCTATGGCCTGGTCTGACGAACGCCACCTTTCGACCGAGCAATTCGAGCTGGCCGGCCGCCTGATCCTGAGCGACCTGCCGGTGCGGCTGGAAGCCGGACCGTGGTGGGCGTACCGTCCGGCGCAAGGCGTAGTGGACTACCCGCGCGCGCTGCTGTCGGAGTGGCCGCTGGAACTGATGGTGGCCGCGTTGGCGCACGAAGCGGCCGAAGTCCGCTTCACCGGCAAGGCCGGCGCGATGGCCACGGCGCGCTGGATTGAGCGTCACGCCAACGCCGCGGTCTCGGCCGCGGCGCTGACGCTGCTGGTCAACGTGGTCAACGACATGCGCGTCAACCGGCTGCACATGGCGCGCTACCCGGGCGTGACGCGGCTCTTTCAACGGCTGTACGGGCGAAGCGTGGAACTGGAGCCGCTGACCGACATGTCGGGCATTCGGGACACCAGCGGCGTGCCGCTGCACCACCAGTTTCTGGACGCGCACATTCACGCGTGGACGGAACGGCAGTGGCCGGGTGAGCGCGCGGCGCCGGTGCTCGATCCGCCGGCCGCAAGCGCCTTCAAGGCCACGCTGGCGCCAGTGCGGGGCGCGGCCGCCTGCGCCGAGGTTTCGGCGCTCTTGGAGGCGCTCACCGACGAGGTGCTGCCCGCCTACCGGTCGCTGGTCGCAGCGGAACATGAGGCGCGGCGGCAGGCGGCCGAACAGGCCCGTGCCAAGACAAGCGCGCCAGACACGAGCGATCCGGGCGTCTCGCCGCCAACGGATGAAGAGGAGCCGTCGCCGACGGTTGACGACAGCGGTTCGGATGCCTCCGGAGTGTCGCGAGACGAGCCGGCCGAGCGTGACCCGGATGCACCGGACGCACGGAGTCAGCCCTTGCAAAGCCGAAGGCGTGACGGGGCGCCGCAGGCCCCGGCGGACCGTGCGCCAGCATCCATCACCCAGGGTCAGCGGCGGCGACCCAGCCGGCAGCAAGTCCGCGACCGGGTGCTCAGCTCAACCGGCGAATCCTGGCATCCGGGTCTGATTTCACACCTGCGTCGGGGGCGCGGTCCTCAGATCGACTACGAGGCATTCGACTACCTGGCTGCCGTGCGAAAGCTTGACCCGCTCATTCGGGAATCTATCCACGGGAGCGGCCGCCGTCGCGGACTGGCCGACATCATGGACCGGCGCCGACACGGATCCGTGGATCCCTGGCGGCGTCCGCGCAAGCAGCGTCGGGGCGACACCGGCGAGATTGACCTGGAGCACCCGGAGCGCCTGGTGACCGACCCTGCCTCGGCGTTTCTGCGCGGCGTCCGCGTGGCGCGGGAGGACCGGCAGCGAGACTTCGCCAGTGCGATCCTGCTGGACATCAGCGGCAGCATGGTCCAGCGCGGGTTCCCCACCAGGAAATTCGACCGGCTGGTGGAAGCGGCGGTGATTTTCATCGAGATTCACGAGCGGCTGCGCATCCCGTATGCGGTCCTCAGCTTCAGCACGGAAGCGGTGCTCCACTGGCGCTTCGAGGAGAGCGTCTGGACAGCCGTGGGCATTCCTTCGGAGGCGGCCTACCGTCCACGCGATCACAGTCAGATTGTCCGATCGATGTACAAGCTGGAGCATCGCGAGACCGACGACGCGGGTGCCCTACGGCGCGCGCTGACACACATCCAGCCGCAACTCGGCCTGAAGAGCGTGATTGTGATTACCGACGGGATCAGCAGCGATCCAGCTCAACTTCGACGGGTGCTGACGGACCTGGATCGCCGCAACCGAAACGGAGCGGGCGGCCAGGCGACGAAAGTGCTGGCCTTCGGAGTTGGGGTACTACGCGCTGAGTTTGAGCGCGCGTATACACCTACGATCGACGGGCGGTCGCTGGGCGCCTGCTACAGCGAGATCGTGCACGACAGCCGCCTGCTGCCGACCCTGATCCGCAACGCGGTGGATCACCGGATACGGGCGGCTTAGCGCCTTGGGTCAGAATAGTCAACAATAGGGCTACGCGACTGGGGGACTCACTGAGCTCTCGCTCTGCATTGGGATCTCTTCATTCGTAGCGCGTATGTTGAGCCGTGATCCGTTGCAGCACGCGCCCTCCTAGCTAGGAGCCTGACATGCTACGACCAGGCCGTCCCGAAGATCCGCAGCACACGCAACACGCGGTGCGGGCCATGATCAACGCCGGTTATGCGCCGCATGAAGCCGGTCGGGCCTTCATCCAGTACCGCACGCACCTG
>JAKZUJ010000041.1:0-5328 GCA_047516685.1 Chloroflexota bacterium
GCCTTCCACTACGCCCACGAGCCGACGAATCACCTGCTGACCGTCGGGCTGGCGACGCCCGAGCTGTTCGCGCGGCCGTCGATCACCGAGTGGTTGGCCGTCAAGTTCGTGGCCCTCACGCTGCTCTGGGTCGCTTGGCCGTGGCTGGCAGCGCGCGCGCCGACGCCCGACCGTCACGCGTTGGGAGAGGCGGATCACGAGGCAGGCACATCGGCCAGCCGGGGGTTGATGATCGTTGCGGCCATCGGCGCGCTGGCCTACCTGCGGCTGGCCTTGCTGGACGTGCTGGCCATCGAAGTTCCATCGGACCTACGCGTCAACTACATCGGCGCACTGGCGCTGCGCGAAGGGCTGAATCCGTATGACAACGCGGTTGCCTTGCAGGTTGCGGGCCGAGAGGCCATTCCCTACGTGGGCACTCGCCTCTGGGCCATGGTGACCAATCCACCCACGGCCATGCTGTACTTCGCGCCCTACTCGTCCATGCCCCTGGCCGCCGCCCGGCTGGTGTTCCTGGCGGTGAACCACCTCGCGCTGCTGGCGACCGCGGTCCTGACCTGGCGGCTGGTACGACCGGCCCTGCCGCCGGCGGTGTGGCTGGGACTGGTGCTGGGCGTCGTGACCCTGCTGGATCCGTTTCTGCTCGCGTTCCGCCTGGGGCAAGTCGATTTGATCATCGGCCTGGCGCTCGCCGCGGCGGCATACCGGCTGCGCAACGGGGACGACACGTGGGGCGGCGCCTTGATTGGGCTTGCGGCGATTCTGAAAATCGCACCCGGCCTGCTGGCCCTCTACCTGCTGTGGCGCGGACGCTGGCGCGCGCTGGCGGGCCTGGCCGCGACAGTCGGCGCCGCCGGGGCGCTCAGCCTTGTTCTTGCCGGACCGGAAGTCTGGCAGTACTACCTGACGGTCCGGTTACCGGATCTGCTGGCGGGCAGCGCGCTCTTCAACAACCTCTCGCTACCGGGACTGATCCTGCGAGTCTTCATGGGACCGGAGCTAGCCCAAGGCTATCTGGACCTGCAGCCGGACATCCCGTTGGCGCGTCTGTTCATTGCCGTTGCGTTGCTCGCCGCGATTGGTGTGACCGCGGGGGCGCTGGGGCGTTCGACCCGGACGGGCCGGTCCTTCGTGCTTGAGTTCAGCCTGGCGGTGGTGGCCGCCCTGGTCGTCAGCGGTGTCACCTGGCCGCATTACCTGGCCTGGCTGCTGCCGCTGGTCGGTTTGAGCGTGGCCTTCCACTGGCCGACGACCGCCAGCCGCTGGACAGCGGCGCTTAGCGGCGCCGGGCTGGCGCTCGCGGCGCTACCGCTGGACGCCTACGGCGACCTCTTTGGGAGTATCTTCGATATATCCATGACCGCCCTGTCCGTCCGCAGCCTGGGGCTGCTGATGTTGTTCCTCGGACTGCTGCTGGCCGTGCGCGGCGCGCGCCCTCGCCTGGATGGCGTGGCGTGAAGCAGATCGTTCGATTGCGCGCCCTGTGGCTCGCCCTCGGTTCTATCGTGCTGGCGATCGTGCTGCTCATCACGCTCGCGCCCGCACGAGACATTGCGCACACGGCCTTGGGATGGCTGCGAGTGGAGACGCTTGAGATCACGGACTCCGCTCAGCCAATGGCCGCGTCAACGGGCGGGGCGCCAGCCACGCCGGCGCCGACCCTGGCCGAGATCGTCAAAGTAGTGAGCGTGCAACCCAGCGAAACGAACCAGGACGCATCTCCCGCGGACATCCGCGCCCTGCCCTTTGAGATCGTTTCCATTGATCCGCCGAATGATTTCTCCGACGCTCCCGAGCGCAGCGTGACCACCTTTGGCACGCTCACGCTGCAACTGGACACCGCCAATCTGGCCGCGTTGCTGGCGCCCGGCTTTCCGTCCAGATCACTTGCCCGGCGTCTCGGGACGGATGATGTCACCGTCGCCGGCGGTGCGCTGGTGGTCACAAGCTGGTCGGCTGACGATGCCCGGCAAGACCCGCTCACGCTGCTGCAGATCGAAGCGCCGCTCGTCAGCGGACTGCCGCCGCGGGACCTGGAATTGTTGGCTGAACTCCTGTCCCAGGCGTTTCTGCCGCCGATTCTGAGTCCGGAGATCGACGTGCTGGATATTCCGTTGGTGCAGGCTGCGCTGGGCCTGGAGATCTCTCCCGCGGCGTCGGCGGAGCCGACCATCACGGACCTGCCAACCGGAGACCAGGCGGCAACCTGGATGCGCGACCGGACACAGTTTCTGTTGACTGGTCCCTTGGCGCCTGACCGCCTGCTGCGCCTGGCGGCTACGGCGAGGACCGAGCGCTGAGCGCTTCAACCGCCATTAGCCTCGGCGGCGTCAGCAAACGCTATGGGCACACGCTGGCCGTTGACGACGTGAGCCTGACGGTTGCGCATGGAGAAATCTTTGGCTTCCTGGGACCCAACGGCGCGGGCAAGAGCACTATCGTCAAGCTGATCCTCGGTCTCACGTACCCCAGCGCAGGCGCGATCGAGGTCTTGGGTCAGCCGGCCGGCAGCCTGGCGGCGCGTGCGGAGGTCGGGTTTCTTCCCGAGACCTTCCGGTTCCACGAATGGCTGACCGCATCAGAGCTGCTGCACTTTCACGCGCGGCTGGCCCGCGTCCCCGCCGAAGGCCGCGTGGAACGCATACGTGAGCTACTCGAACTGGTGGGCCTGGGCGACCGCGTCGACGACCGGATCTCCACCTACTCCAAGGGCATGATGCAGCGCGTCGGCCTGGCGCAGGCCCTGGTGGGAAGCCCGCGGCTGGTCATCCTGGACGAGCCAACCTCGGCGCTGGACCCCATCGGACGACGTGACGTGCGGGACCGCATCCGCGAGCTCGGCCAGCAGGGCGTCACCGTCTTTCTGAACTCGCACCTGCTGTCCGAGGTGGAACAGGTCTGCGACCGGGTGGCCATCATCGACCACGGTGTGGTTGTGGCCGAGGGCAGGCTGAACGAGCTGTTGAGCGCACAGGAAATAGAAATCCGCGCGGGCCCGGGCGCCGCGGCCGCGGCCCGCGAAGCACTGGGCGAGGCCGCGGTCCGCGCTCTCAACGGACGGTTGCGGGTACGCGTGGCGGACGACGACCAGACCGCCATGCTTGTGCGCCGGATTGTCGAGGCCGGGGCGCCGGTCTACGACGTGCGGCAGGTTGGGGACTCTCTGGAGGAGTTGTTCGTGCGCGTCGCTGAGGGCGGCGACGTATGAGCGTCCAGATCATCGCGCTTTTCACCCTGCGCGAGGCCCTGCGACGCCGCGTGGTGCTGGCGGCGGCCGTGCTGACGTTTGGCTACCTCGTGCTGTACGGCGTGGGGGTCTGGTTCGGGTACCGGGACCTTCAGAACAACGCTGGCGGGCCGCCTGGGCTGACCGAGGCCGTGGTGAGTCTGATGTTGGTGGGCGGCCTCTGGAGCCTGAACTTCATTGCCTCCATGCTGGCCGTCTTCCTGTCGGTTGGCGCGCTGTCAGGCGAGGTTGACCAAGGCACGCTGCACGCCATCGCGGCTCGGCCGGTCAGGCGCAGCGAAATCGTGCTGGGCAAATTCGTCGGCTTCGTGTTGATGCTGGCGGTTTTCATCGGCGTCTCCGCCGCCGCCATGATCCTGACCGTGGCTGTCATCACCGGCGAAGTCGTTGGCGCCAGTTGGTCCGCTCCCTTCCTCATGCTGCTCGCCTCGACGCTCCTGATCGGCCTGGCCCTGGCCGGCAGCTCGCGGCTCAGCCCGCTGCCCAACGGCGTCATCGTCTTCACGCTTTTTGCCACGGCGTTGATTGGCGGCGTGATCGAGCAGATCGGCGACGTGCTTGAGAGCGCAGTGATGTTCAACATCGGCATTGCCACCAGCCTGGTGGTCCCCACACGCGCCATCTGGGACCTGGCCAGCGCCCAATTGGCCACTGGCGGCTTCGCCGGCGAGTTGAGCGCCGGACCGTTCGGCGCCAGCAACCCGCCCTCCGGCTGGATGCTCCTGATCGCGGGGCTGCACCTCGCGCTCACCCTTGGCTACGCCGTCCGCACCTTCGGGCGCCGCGACTTCTAGCGTCGCCTAGAATGCGTCGGCCTCACGCTGGCGCCCCGACTACTCATGGCTGCTGACCTTCGTATTGCTTTGATCGGCTGTGGAAGCCACGGCGCCACGCGCCTGGCGCCGGCCGTCTGGTCAACGGCCGGTGTGGCGCTGAGCGCCTGCGTTGATGTCAACGTTGAAGCCGCCCGACGAACCTCGCATCAGGCCGCCGAGGTCCTGACCAGCGTCGAGGACCTTACTTCCGGCGCATTGGCCGATGCCGCGGTGATCGCCGTTCCGCATGACGCACTGGTTGCCACGTCGCGTGCCTGCATCGAGGCCGGCCTGCACGTGCTGGTGGAGAAACCAGCGGGATTGAATGCTGCCGAAGTGGCCGAGGTCGTTCAGGCCGCCAGCGACCGCGGTTTGACGTATATGCCCGCCTACTGCCTGCGCTTCAACGAAGTGCGCACCCGTGCGCGCGACCTGGTACGGCGTGGCGTGGTCGGCAGTATTCGCACCCTGGCGGCCGCTAAGGGCAGCCCGCCCCTGGAGGGCTGGCTGGCCGATCCGGCCCGCGGCGGTGGTCAGTTGCTGTTTCTGGGCTCGCACCTGGTGGACCAACTGCTCTGGTTGCACCGACAGCCGGTCATCCGCGCCTACGCCACCATCTCGCACCGGGAGGACACGGGCAGCGACGAGTCGATTTCCGGCGTCATTGAGTTTGCCGACGGCGTCAGTGCCACCATCAGCCTGAGCCAGGCTGCCGGCGTCGCCTACGACCACCTCGAAATCACCGGCGACAGGGGCCGAATCCGTTCAGACTGGAAGGACGGCCAGATCGACATCGAGAGCACCGGCGCTCACGAATACCGCCTCCCGACGGTCGAGTTTGTTCGGTCGGACCCATTGCAACCGATGTACGACGCCGAGCTGGCCGAGTTTGCCGCCGCCGTGCGCATCGGCCGCGCGCCCAGCGTCGACGGGTACGACGCCGTCCGCACGCTGCGGGTGCTGGACGCCCTGCGCGCATCGGCCGAACGCGGCGCGCCGGTGGAGATTGACGACGAGATGCATGGCACACCGGGACACCTGATCGACCACGGACCCGCGCGGATTCGCCTTCAGTTGACCTATCCGTCGGACCGGATCCAGGAGCCGCTCCTATACGAACTCGCGCGACGTTTTCACCTTAAGTTCAACGTCAGGCGCGCGGACATTGACGCGGGTATTGGCTGGGTGCAATTGCTGCTGGAAGGCGAGCGCACCGAGATCGATGCCGCGATCGAATGGGTCGAGGCGCAGGGCGTCCGCGCCGAT
>JAKZUJ010000042.1:0-2706 GCA_047516685.1 Chloroflexota bacterium
GTTCAGCCGCCTCGCTGCCGGAGGGCGGCCGCTTCGGTCCAGTTGGGGTCACGCGGCTCGAAGGGCGCCCACTCGAACTCGATGCGCCAGCGCGCGAAGCCGGCGAGCGGGCCGCCGCGATCAGTGAGCACGCAGATTCCCTGGTACCACGGCCGCGGGCCGTTACCAGGCAAGTGGCCGGAGCTTCGCACGACCAGCGCGGCTCGGCCGTTGGGCAGGGCGATGCGAAGGAGCGTGGGCCCCGGGGTGTGGCCGCACAGGATCAAGTCAGCCGAGGCGACACCCTCGCGGGACAGCGCGGCATTGATTTCGCGGTCGCTGAAGTCCGGGGTGAACGCCGGGTCGGTGTCCCAGATCGCCGCGAACGGGTTGCCGGGCATGCCGTGACAGACGTACACGTCACCCTCGCGCGCCCCGTTCAGCGAGATCTCGGCCGGCAAGGCCCGCAGCCAGGCGAGGTCTGTAGGACTGACTTCAGCCTGCCCCTGCTCAATTAGCGACAAGAAATAGTCCGGCGAGTCGGGGCGACGCCGACGCTCGGCAACAGTCGCTTCCCAACGAGGTGTCCCCCAGTCCCGCAAGTACGCCTCGTTGTTGCCATAGCTGACCTCGACGCTCTCCGACCGAAGCAACTCGATCGTCTCGCCCGGCGGATCGGGTGAAAACGGCGACGTCAGGAAGTCGCCGCAATGCACGATGAGATCGGGGGCATGCCGGTTGCCTGCCTCGATCGCGGCCGCCAGGCCGGGCACAAAGCCGTGGGTGTCGCCGATCAGGCAGATCCGCATGCGGCGTACCTCCGGGCTGAGCAAGGCGCAGGCGTAATTCGACACCTACTTCCCGCACGATGGCGCTGTCGTCAAGCGGGACCGCAACCGCGATGGCAAGGTGTGTCCGTCGCTGCCGAGGTAAGTAAGGGGTTGCACCATGACCGAGAAGACGACCAAGACATTTGCGGCGCACGCAAAGGATGCCCAGTGGGGCAAGGATCTGCGGCCCCACTTTGCCTACCGCGACCTGGGGATCAAGGATGCGACTGAGGGCAAGGTGCTGGCGCACATCATTCGCGCCGATCAACCCTGCGACGGCCCTTCGGGCTACCACTCCCATGCGCTGGACTTCCAGATGGTTTACCTCATCAGAGGCTGGGCGCGGCTCTACTTCGAAGACATTGGCGAGATCCGAGTGGAGGCCGGCGATGCCTGGTACCAGCCGCCAGGGATCAAACATGAGGTACTGGAATTCTCCGATGAATGGGAGGTCTTGGAGATCACCATGCCGGCTGAGTTTGAGACCCGCGACGAAGTGCGTTAGGCGGATCAGGAAAACCGCCGACGTCAGAAAGTCGACTCAGTGCACCCTCAGAGCGAGGGTCCGCCAGACGCACGGCGGGCGGCTAAGCGCGCAATGAGGGTCGTTGTCCGGCAGGAGCCGCTCTCGGCCCTATCCGACTATGCCTCCGTTCCAATTGCTTTCACGACGACGACGGTCCTAAAGGTCAAGTGGATTGCGAACGGGCTTGGTGGCGTCCGTATGGTCGAAGCGCCGCTTGATCAGCCGCTCACGAAGGACTTCGACGAGGATGAACCCGTCACGCACTGGCGCCGCTTTGGGAACATCTCGCACTGGGGAATCTTCGCCGCCTTCAGCGATGAACATCGAGTCGGAGGCGCCGTGGTGGCCCACAATTCTCCCGGCATTCACATGCTGGAGGGGCGCGAGGATCTGGCGGTCTTGTGGGATCTTCGGGTGCATCCCAGCGTTCGTCGAAGCGGCGTCGGTACGCGCCTGCTCGATCGCGCGATCCAATGTGCGCGGGCGTCCGGCTGTTCGTTTCTGAAGGTCGAATCGCAAAACACCAACCCCGCCGCCTGTCGCTTCTACGCCAAGCGCGGTCTCCACCTTGGCGGCCTGCGTCGAGGCGTCTATCCCGAGTACCCCGATGAGGTCCAGTTGCTGTGGTATCTGGACCTGAGATCAGGAATCCCTCGTCCATCGGGGCAGCCACGAACGGAGTGATATGCCAGATTCGCGGATAGAGGTCGTGTTCTTCGACATCGACGACACGCTGGTCGATGCCGCCGCCGCGACGCGCGCCGGCGCGCTCGGTGTGTTCGAGAGGTACCGGGATCGGCTGACCGGCACGGATGAGCGTCTCATGCAGCGCTGGAACGCGCTGCTGGATCACCACTTCGAGCGCTATCTGCGCGGAGAAACCTCGTTCATCGGCCAACGCCGCGCACGGATTCGGAGTCTTTTCGGTCTCACACCCAGCCAAATGCCCGACTCCGAAGTTGACGCGGTTGACACCGTCTACCGGGAGTTCACGGCGGCGACCCGGCGGCTCTTTCCAGATGCAATCGAAACCCTGGATGCTCTGGCGTGTTGCCGGCTCGGGGTCATCAGCAACGGGTCGTCTGCGCGGCAGCGCCAGAAGCTCACATCGGTCGGCATCCTGGATCGCTTCGCGGTCGTGGTGATCTCCGAGGACATTGGGGTCGCGAAACCCCATCCGGGAATCTTCGAGGCGGCTTGCGAAGCTGTGGGCGCGTCGCCGTCGGCCTGCGTACACGTGGGCGATCGGCTGGACGTGGACGCGCTTGGGGCCCGCGACGCGGGACTGCGGGGCGTCTGGCTTGACCGATGCGGCAAGGGCGGCGGGCCAGCAAGCGCCCCGACGATCGCGCGGCTCACCGAGCTGCCGGC
>JAKZUJ010000043.1:0-7707 GCA_047516685.1 Chloroflexota bacterium
ACGTCGCCGCGGCGCGTCTGCGAGGGATTCGTCCCGCCCAGATTGACTGCGACTCGGCGGCCCGGTTGGGCAACCTCGACGGCCGTCTGATGCGACTGCAAGCCCCGCACCCGAACGCCGCGTGCGCCGGGATACAGGCAGGGGTGATCGCCCACGCGCAGCGGTCCGCCGGACAGCGTGCCTGTGATAACCGTGCCAAACCCCGGCATCGTAAACACGCGGTCAATGGGAATCCGGGCGCCCCCGTGGTCCCGCCGCGGGCGGCGATTCGTCAGCACCTCGTCCAGCGTCGCAACCAACGCGTCCAGTCCGGTGCGGCGCTGGGCCGAGACGGGCACGAGCGGCGCGCGAGCCAATCGGCTATCGGCCAGCGTGTCGCGGACGTCCTCTTCAACCAGCGCGGCCCACTCCTCGTCCACCAGGTCGGACTTGGTCAGCGCAATGACGCCCGTGTCGATCTCCAGCAGGTCAATGATGTCCAGGTGCTCGCGCGTCTGCGGCATGACGCCCTCATCGGCCGCGATAACCAGCAGCACGGCGTCTATCCCGCCCACGCCGGCCAGCATGTTCGCGACGAAGCGCTCGTGCCCCGGCACGTCCACCACCGACACTTCGCGTCCGCTGGGCAGCGTGAACCAGGCGAACCCCAGGTCGATGGTCAGGCCCCGTTCGCGCTCTTCCGCCAGCCGATCGGGAAAGATCGAGGTCAGCGCTTCCACCAGCGTGGACTTGCCGTGGTCCACGTGGCCGGCCGTGCCCACCGTCATCGGGGTCAGCGCGTCCGCAGACCCTGTCAAAAGAGAGCAATCTCCTGGCGGGTCAGCGCCGGGTAGCTGCCGTCGCGCGGTAAGGGCTGTGGCTCTTGCAGGAGATCGCCGTCCGCGTCGGCGTGCAGCGCCACGAAGACCACCAGCAGGCTCCAGCGCTGCTGCTCCGGTCCGGACAGGAGATAGGCGTTGCGCACGGGACCAAAGTCGGGCAGTTGCAGGGCGCGATGGGAGGTGCCGGCATCCTCCAGCCGGTCCAGAAAGATCTTGCACAGCATGGGGTGGTCGATGCTGTGGCTCACACGTCCGAACGCGCGGCAGACCATGGGCCGCCCGTTGTAGCCGGCGCAGCGGTTGTCGCTGGTCAGCAGCACGCAGCGCTGGGTGCGCCGCCGGTCGACGCTCGCAGTCAGACGGTTGAGGTCCTCGAGACTGCGGGCGCGCAGGGCACGCCGCAGGGGGCCGCGCTTGCGGTCGAGCAACCGGCGAGCGCGCCGCACGATCCGGCGTCGCTCTTTGGCGGTGGAGTCACTATGCAGCGCCTGCAGCACGGTGGCCCATTCCTCTTCGCTGACGAAGACCTGCTGGTAGCAGCAACGCGCGCAGCCGCTGGGGCAGCGCAGGATCGGATGCACGCCCTCCACCATCGTGTTGAGGGTGTCCACCACCTCCAGCGTGGCGATCAGGTTCGGGCTGTCCTCAAGCCCGCCCGTCACCTGGGCAAATGCGCCGGTCAGGTCAGCGGGGTCACGACGACGATTTCCCGACGGAGGCGCTCGCTCCCCGCCGGGGCCGATGTTCCAGCGAGGCACGCCGGCCCTCGTTCTAGCCAAAGGCGCCAAGCAGTGCCAGGACAATGGCGGTGCCGAAACCAATGCCGTACGCCGCGACGGCCGTGGCGAACGTGAGCGCCGTGCGCCGCCAGTTCAGCCGTTCTTCCAGAAGATCCAGCCGGGCCGCCTGGCGGTTGGCGCGCGCCTGGGTCTTCCCCAGTTCGGCGCGCAGTTCCCCGATCGCCAGCGCGTTCATCTGCGAAAGATCGGGCGCCGCCGCCGGCTGGGGCGCGCCAGGTTGGGGGCGCGCAATGAGCTCCGGCAGCTGCTGGAGCACGCGCGGCAGCACCTGCTGCGCCACCTGTTGCAAGACCACCCGGCTCAGGAGTTGCGTTGCCATGTCACGCCGTCCCTTTGCATGACCGCAGCCCGATCCATTATCCGGCTGGCGCGGCCAGACTGCTGGGGTCCACGCGATAGATCACTGTATCGCCGTCACGATAGACCGCGTGGACCCCAAACTCGTCCATCCGGTCGAACTTTTCCAGCGATTCCGCCGCGTAGACGCTCCGTTCCAATTCACCAACGTAGATCAGACCGACGTCAAACGTCGAGAGTAGCGCCCGCGCGCGCCCGATATCCCTGGTCGCAAACAGCTCGCGCGCGTCGTCGAACCGCGCTTCCGACTCATGCACATAACCCCAGTGCTGCTGTTTGGCGTGCCAGTCCCAGGCCATCACGGTGGGCAACCCGGTGTACACCGAGACGCGGCCGCCCCAGCGATAGATGGTCGTTGGCGTCTCCGCCACCACCGGCGCGCCGCGCACATTCGTACGCAGCCATTCGATGGCGCGGTGGTCGGCGCTCAGTTCAACGGGTACTCCCTGGTCGTAAATCCGGCCGCCGTCCATGAAGGCTTCGCCGTCCAGCGTCGCGGGCAGCGGCTGGATGCGCAGGTTCAGCTTGTGCGGGGTTGCCAGCAGGGGATAGGCCAGCGCGGTAACCGCGAGCAGCATCAGACCCGCGGCCCAAGCCAGACGCAGAGGCATGAAGCGGTCGCCGCGCCTCGGTCTCAATCTGCGTACCGCGTATGGGATGGCCAGCGCCGCACCCAGGCCCAGCAGCGTCCAAGCCTGCAGATAGGACTTGAAGATGGTGTTGAGCCGACCAATGTCGTCGCGCACCACCACGAACTCGGGCGCCGCCGTCAGGCCCACGCCCGCCAGGAGCAGAGCCAGCGGCGCCAGCGCGGCCGGCTCGCGTCGAACCTGCCAGGCGGCGCTGGCGCCCAGGAGCAGCAGGCCCACGATGACGGCTCGCGCAGACCAGTCGGCGCCGGCGCCGAGCAGCCCCGCCAGCAGCAGCCCCGCGGCGGCGGCGCTGGCGGCCAGTAACGCGGCACGCACCGGTCCAGCTCGCAATCGCTCGACGAGGAGCAGCGCCGCATGGGAAGCCAGCACCGCCACCGGCAGCCCGAAGATCAGCAGCCATTGCGCGGCCGGGGTTGTTGCGGGCGTGGGATTCAGGCCGCCGTAGAAGTCCACGTAGGCGGCGTGAAACGGCTGGAACAGGAGCTGGGTGGCGATGGTCAGCCCCGCGACCACCACAAGCAGGGTTGCGACCGTCGCGCGCCCGCCAAGCCGTCCGCCGCGCCAAAGCGCATACCCCAGCGCGGCGAGCGTGATGACGGTGTAGGTCGGGTAATCCCATGGGTTGACGACCCGGTGCAGCGCGAGCACGAAGGTCTGAAACGCCAGCACCGCCGCCCACGGACGCCATCCGGTCGCGCGCCGCCGCCGCTCGGCCTCACCGACGCCGACGATCGCCGCCGCGCCGATCAAGGCGGCGCCGGTGTTGGCGAAGTTCATCAGATGCGGGTGGAGGTCGCCGTACATGAACGTGAACCAGGGGAACTCGTTCACCGTCCTGGGGATCACCCGAGTCGCGGCCCAGAAGTCGAAGGCCTGGGCCAGCCCGCCGTTGAAGAGAAGGCCGGGAACCTGCAGCGCGGCGATCCCGGTGTCGCCGGCTTCGAGTTGCGCGAACACTGCCAGCTGCAATCCCAGGTGCAGATTGCCGGCCAACAGCACCAGCGCCACCGCTGCCAGCCCAACCGCCGCGGCCTCTCGCCGGCGCCGGCCCAGCAGCGACCACAAACCCGACGCCGCGCCGAAGACCGCGGCCACGGCGGCCGCGAACGCACCGGCCACCGCCAGGTTGTAGGCCGTGGCCGGAACCACGCCCAGCGTTTTGGCCAGAGCCGCCGTGGGCACGTGGCCCAGGTAGTAATAGTTCAGGCGGCTGCCGGCGTACCAGGGGTCGTGCGGCGGGAAGGTCGGACTGCGGATCACCGCGTTGAGATGCGCGAAGTCCATTGGCTTCTCGCCGCCGAAGACTGGGTGCCAGAGGTCCGGATTTCGCGCCCTGAGCATCAGCATGACGCCGAAGGCCAGGAGCATGAGTGCCTCGGTGAACAGGACCGGCCCCGCCGCCGTGGACAGCGAGCGGCGCATCGGTTTCCGTCGGCGCCAGATCACAACGCCTGCGGCCGCGGCCATCAATCCCGCGCCGACCAGCACCGCCGGCAGGTCGAAGGGCAGCACACCCGTGCTGGCCAGCCACCAGGCCGGAAAAGCCATCACCGCCGGACCCAGCACCCTCGCCGCGGCGTAGCCCCGGTCAGGCAGCCGACGCAACGCCGGCCAGACCAGCGGCCAGGCCAGCAGCCCGGTCAGCCACACCGCCGCGAACCAGGCCGCCGCCGCGCCGGCCCCGCGCAGCGGCCGCTCCTGGAACTGGGCGGGCCAGCCGGCGTCCGCTTCCACGCGGGCCGCTTCGGCCGGCGTGAGATCCGTTCGTTGGGTTACGGCGTCCCTGGGCAGCACCTGAACGACACCGCGCAGGTCTACGGCCCCCAAGGCACGCTGGATGTTGGCGGTCGTCTCGTCGTCGCGGCGACCGTAGACGGAAACGGTGGGATGGTCGTAGACGCTGAACGCCTCTTCGGCCGCCCGGTCGTCGATGACCCAGGGACCCAGCGAGGGGCGCGACTCGAACCGCGCCAGCAGGTCGAACCCCAGCGAACCGTCATCCAGGGCCGCGTAGTAGCGACCGGTCAGCGGGTAGCGCTGCGGCATCCGCGGAATAGTGGCCGCGCCTCGGTCGCTGGCCAGCACCACGAAGTCGGCCTGACTGAGCGTCTGGATCAGATGTGCGAGCTTCGCCTCATGATCCGGGTCGTACACCCGCAGCTGCACGTGCGTGAATCGGTCCGGGTTCAGTCCGTTCAGCGGCAGTGGCAACTGGTCGTCCCAGTGCTCGACGACGATCGTGGATCCGGGCGGCGCGGTGGCGTGGATGAAGGTGGAGGCCGCAACCCGCGTGTGGTCGCGCCCGTAGATCTGCGTAAAGGCCAGCGCCCACAGCAATGTCGCTCCCAGCACCACGACCAGCGCCGCGACGACGCCCCAGCCCGCACGGCCGCTCAGCCGCTCGCGGCGCTTCCAGCCCCAGGCGAACATCCAGGCCGTGACCAGGGCCAGCACCGGGTAGACCGGGTGGAAATAGCGCATCGTCTTGAGGACGAACGCGCCGAAGACCAGAAAGTTGAGCACGGCCCAAGCCAGCGGCAGCGCCAGGACATGCGCCCGCGTGCGCCACCACGCCAGCGCCGCCAGGCCCAGCCCAGCCAGCCCCGCCAGACCAAATGCCGGGCCTGCCCCCCAGCGCACGATCTGTTCCAGCGGATACAGCCAGGCCGTCGTGCCCGCCCACTGGATGCCCGGCGGCCAATCCAGCGTGCCGGACTGGATGGTCTGCTGCTGCGCCAGCGCGTTCGCGAACGCCGGCCCCAGTCGCCAGTCCCAGGGCCACGCCGTGGCGAACGCGTAGGGCTGGAACAGCCGAAACGTCAGGGCGGCGAGTCCGCCAAATGCGCCCGCCTGCGCCAGCCACGCGCCGCGCCGCGCCCAGGTGTCGCCGAGCACGCCCTCGCGCACGACCGTCAGCGCCCACCAGCCCGCGAACAACGCCAACAGCAGACCAGTGCTCAGCTTGCTGGCCATCGCCAGGCCGGCGGCAATGCCGGCCAGCCCCAGGCTGCGCGCGTCCCGGTCCTGCGTGTAGCGAATCAGCAGCCAGAGCGTGAGCGTCGCAAAGCAGGTGGCGAAGGTATCCACCGCGAAGAAGTGGGCAATCTGAATCGAGTGCACCGCCAGCGCCAGCAGCGCCGCCGCCGCCACGGCCGGCCACGGTCCCAGCAGCCGACGACCCAGCAGGTAGACCAGCAGCACCGTTCCCAGGTCGAAGAGGGCCGAGAGCGCTCGCCCCACCACGTAGGCCTCGTCGTAGCCGGTTCGCCCCAGCGCGCGCGCCAGCGACTCGACCAGGAACAGCGGGAAGGTGCCGTACACAAAGAACGAAACTTGATGGTTGAACGGGTTCAGCGGCGACCGGGCGGGATCGAAGTACGTCCATGGGTCCGGCGCCGGTTGGATCTGCGTCAGCACCAGGCTCAGAAAGCGCTCGTCGGGGTGCTGGTGCTGACCCTGGTCCCAGTCCAGACCCACCAGGCGGAGCACCGCGCCCACGGTAAGAACGGCGGCGATCGCGGCAGCCTCGAGGGTCAAAACGGACCGGGCGAGCCGAATGACTCGTTGCGGCAAGCGCCCGGCCGCCGATCGCCCCTGGCTCATACGGCCGCCTACGCGCTTGCGGATTCGGAATCCGCCGCCAGACGTAGCGAGACGTCGCCGCTGCCGATCCGCCGCGGACCGCCGCCCGCGGCGCGCAGGCGCAGCGCTCCGTCGGGATCGAACCCCTCAACCCGACCGCGCGCGTGCGTTGCCCCGCTCACCTCGACCTCACGTCCCAGGAGCGCCGACCGTTGCTCCCACTCCGCAAACACGGCGTCCCACGCTGGGCCCTTGGCCGCCAGGCACGCCAGAATCTCCAGGACGCAGGTCGCCAGGAGTTCATTGCGCTCAAAGGGCTGCGTCGCAAAGGCTGCAACGGCGCTCGTGGCCTGCCCTTGGGCCACCCCGGCGGCGTTGAAGGCGTTCAGACCCACGCCCACCACCGCGGCGGACCCGTGCGTTTCCACCAGCACGCCGCCGGCCTTGGCCTGGCCGAACACCAGGTCATTCGGCCATTTGATGGATACCGAGGCGCCCGTGCAAGTCTGGATAGACCGAACCGCGCCCACGGCTGCCGCGATCGTCAGGCGCCCGGTCGAAGCTGGTGTCACGACGCCGGTGCGGGCGATCAGCGAGAACAGCAGCCCGCCGGGCGTGGTCAGCCAGCGTCGGCCGCGACGTCCGCGGCCGCGCGTCTGTCGTTCGGCTGCATAGACCGCGCCGTGCGGAGCGCCTAACCGAAGACCATCCAGCGCGTCGTCCTGCGTCGACGCCGTCCGGTCCGACACCGTTACCGGCACGTTGAGTCCCTGCGCCCGCAGCCGAGCCTGGATGACGGATGCGCGGAGCGGCGTCCACGGTGGCGTGCCCGTCATGTCCCCATCTCACCGTAGGTGGTCATGCCCCGCGGCCGAGTCGGGGCGCCCAGCGTTGCTGCAAATGCGTGCCTTTGGGCTTTGCTGTACTCGCCGGCTGTGTTCTCATAGAGTACCCAGGCGCCACCGAGTTGTCTGACCGTGTGGGTCGGGAATTTCTTTGTGGCCTGCAAGTTTGCAGGTATTCTCCCCCTGCCACTCGACCGCTCTGTGGCGCTTCTGGAGGAGAGACTGTGGCGTATAGCGTAATCAGCAAGAAATCGGGACATACATACCACCTCCACTCGCGGGTTGTGACCCTGCGGGGTGGTCGTCAGCAGCGCATCTACTACTTCGCCAAATCAGTAGGCGAGGGTGCGGTCGATGAGATGCCCGAGGGCTACATCGTCTCCGAAAACCCTCGAACGGGGCTTCCCCTTCTCAAGAAGGGCTAGCCACCTCACCGCAGTTCGCGAATCCGACGCGACAGATAGGCTCCGCGCACACCCAGCCGCACCGCCATGGCTCCCACTGAGCCACGCCGTTCAGTCAGCGCCCGCCGGACCAGTGCTACCGGCAGCAGCAGCTCCAGCGCAAACCGGTCGGCTTCCCATTCCCTGCGTAGGCGCTGGCTCTGGGTGAGGTCATCCACCGTCATGTCCGCATGCAGAACCCAATG
>JAKZUJ010000044.1:0-5629 GCA_047516685.1 Chloroflexota bacterium
CCCGACGGTGGGACTAGGCGGCGCTGGCCGGTTCCTTGGCCGCGTCGGCAAGGGCGCGCTGGTATTCGCGCTTCAGCATGCGCTTGCCGACGAAGATGTCCACGAGGTCCCAGGGCAGGGGTTCGTCGGGATCGCGTTGGCGGTGAATGTACCAATCCAGGTCCAGGCCGGCGGCTTCGATGGCCTCGTACCAGCGCGCCGGGACGAGATGCTCGCTCCAGCCGTCGAAGCGGCAGCCGCGCTCCCAGGCGCCCTTGATGGCGCGTCCGACTCGCCGGTCGCCGAGGGCCAGCAGGGCTTCGATGTGGCTTTCCTGCGGGTCGTGCCACATGAGGTGAATGTTGCGGTCGCGGGCGATCTGGAAGCAGGCCTGCTGCTTGGCGCGAATGGCGTCGCTCCGGTCCTGCGGGTGCCACTGGAACGGCGTGAAGGGCTTGGGAATGAAGGTGGAGACGGTGACGTTGACCTTGGCGCGGTTGCCGTGGTGGTGGCGGCCGACGGCCATGACGCGGTTGGCCAGGTGGGCAATGGCCTGGGCGTCCTCGATGGTCTCGGTGGGCTGGCCGATCATGAAGTAGAGCTTGATGGTGCGGAAGCCGCGCTGGAAGGCCATGTCGCAGGTTTCCAGCAGGTCCTCGTCCGAAATTTCCTTATTGATGACCCGGCGCATGCGGGGGGTGGCGGCTTCAGGGGCGAAGGTGAGGCTGCCGCCGCGCTTGCCGCCGCGTTGCAGGGCGTCCGCCACGTCCACGTTGAAGGTCTCGACGCGGGTGGAGGGGATGGACACGCGGACGTATTCCTTCGCGGAGTCGTAGACGTCGGTAATGACGCCATCCAGTCCCTTGTAGTCCACGGCATTCAGGGAGAGCAGCGAGACCTCGCTCTGGCCCGTTGAAGTCAGACAGCGGTCGACGGCCTGCTTCACCAGGTCCTTGCGGCGGTGGCGGACGGGGCGGTACAGGTATCCAGCCTGGCAGAAGCGGCAGGCGCGGGCGCAGCCGCGGTCCAGTTCCACCGCGATCCGGTCGTGCACCACGCCGGTGTTGGGCACGACGGGGCGGCGGGGTCCGCTGTACACGTCGATGTCGACGTACTGGCGCTTGATGCGCTCCGGCAGGTCCTCCAGGAGCCGCTGGTGGCCCAGAAAGGCGCCGTCCTGGGCGTATTGCGGTTCGTAGAGGCCGGGCGCGTAGATGCCGGGGATGGCGCGGGCGCAGGCGGCGATAAAGGAATCCCGCCAGCCGGACTGTGAGCGGTCGAACTCGGCGTGCAGGTTCAGCACCTGTTGCAGGAGGTCCTCGCCTTCGCCGACCGCGATCAGGTCGAAGAAATCGGCCATGGGCTCGGGGTTGGAAACGGCCGAGCCGCCGCCCAGGACGATTGGATCGTGGTCTGAGCGGTCGGCGCGCTCGATGGGGATGCCGGCGAGGTCCAGCATTTCCAGCACGTTGGTGTTGCCGCTCTCGTAGCTCATGGAAAATCCGAGGATGTGGAAGTCGCGCAGCGGGCGGCGCGATTCCCAGCCCCACAGGGGGATCCCCTCCGCGCGCATGGCGTCGGCCATGTCGGGGAAGGGCGTGAAGCCGCGGTCGCAGAGGTGCGGAGTGTCGTCGTTGACCAGTTCGTAGAGCAGCCCCATCGCCAGGTTGGACATGCCGATCTCGTAGGCGTCCGGGAAGCAAAGCGCCAGGCGAGTCTGCGCCGAGTCCCAGTCCTTCTGGCGCGCGTTGTGCTCGCCCGCCAGGTACTGGGCAGGTTTGGTGACGTTATTGAGCAGGTGCTCGATCCGGACAGTCGTTGGAGTGGACACAGGTTGGGATGGGGCCGTCAGTAGTGGTCAGCCAAACCTACCCAAGGCCCGCCAGCCCTACAACTGTAAACGGGCGTTGCGGGCGATCAGGTTCCGGGTGCGCGCCGATTATTCGCCCGCTCGGAAGCGCTGGAACTCTCCGGCGATGTCGGCGTCGTTGTGGTCGCCGTCGTGGATGACGAAGCGAACGGTCTGGTCCCAGGGTTGCTCGGCGGTGATCTCGACGGCCTGCATGCGCATGGTGCTGATGCAGAGCGAGCCGTAGTCGCGGACGAACCAGGGGGCGCCGTCGAACGAGGCGTCGGGCAGCACGCCCACACCAGCGATCCGGTCGAAGGCCAGGGGGCCGTGGGCGTCTACCCAGTCGGCGGATTGGTCGAAGATTTCGGCTTCGTTGGTGCGGCCTTCCGAGTCCTTGATCACGCCGTTGTGGGTTACGTGCAGGCGGTCGGCGAGTCGCACGCCGTAGTAGCTGTGTTTGGTCGGTCCGATGGTCACGCCATCCGGCGAGTTGGCCGATCCGGCGACCGGCTTACCCGGCAGCGGGGCGCCGTCGGCCAAACGTCCAGCGGGAGCGGACGGACCGCCGCCGGGGACGAGCTGCGAGCGGACGGTCAGCAGATTGGAGACAGCACCGGGCTGGATGTCGGTGGTGCGGGTTTCCAGCAACATCAGACGGCCGTCGGGATCGCTCCAGTCGGGAGCGCCGCGCCATTCGAGAGTTTGGGTTACCCGTAGTCGGTCGGCGGCCAGTTGCTCCCAGGTGGCGTCGATTTCGCGAATGGCGCCGGCGGTGCGTCCGCCGTAGGCGCGCTCGATGTAGAAGTTGTAGCCGCCAACCTCTTCGGCGGCGATCCAGATTGAGCGGTGGTGCGGGTGGTCGACCGGGGTTTCATCGGTGACGGCCTGGCCGGCGGGCGTGTAGACGGGGTACAGGTAGTTGCGCGTGTGGCCCTGATTGAAGGCCGTAATGAAGCGTCCGCCCCAGCGCACCATGCGGCGGGACTGCAAGACGTCAATCGTGAACGCACTCATGGCCAGGGCCTTTCGAGCAAGCCGGATCGAGCTGCAATTATGCGACGCGGGCCGCTCCGCGGCATTCGCTACGGAGAATGCGTACGAGGGGACTTCGTACCGGCCGGCCAGCACGCTGCAGGCGCTCAACGCGTTGCGGAACGTTCCCGTGGACCGCTTCGTCAAGACGTTGGATGAGGCTCGAGTAACCGCGCAGCGACTGCTCAAGGCGTAACGTCGAGCCTCGGCCCGGAATGCGTCCCGTGCCCCGGGCGGACGCTCTCTGGCGAGGGTTTAGCCTGCCGCGGCCTCCACCGCGCACAGGCGGGCGAGGTCGGCGGCGCGGTTGGTTTCTTCCCAGGGGACGTCGGCCAGGTCGTTGCGGCCGAAGTGGCCGTAGGCGGCCACCTGGCGGTAGAGCGGGCGGCGCAGCGTGAGGTCGCGAATGATGACGCCCGGGCGGAGATCGAAGACCTCACGGACGGCGGTTTCGATGTCGCTGTCGGGAACCGTGCCGGTTCCGAAGGTTTCTATGTTCACCGAGACTGGCTCGGCCTTGCCAATGACGTAGGCCAGTTGCAGTTCGAAGCGGCGAGCCAGGCCGGCCGCGACCACATTCTTGGCAACCCAGCGGGCGGCGTAGTTGGCCGAACGGTCGACCTTGGTGGGGTCCTTGCCGGAGAAGGCGCCGCCGCCGTGGCGGGCCATGCCGCCGTAGGTGTCGACGATGATCTTGCGCCCGGTGAGGCCGGCGTCGCCCATGGGCCCGCCGATGACGAAGCGCCCGGTGCCGTTGACGATGAGGCGGGTGTCGGTGTCGATCCACTCCGACGGGATGGTCTGGCGGATCACCAATGTTTCGAGCTCGCGCTCGATGGTTTCGTGTCCGACGTCGGCGTCGTGCTGGGCGGCGACGGCGACCGTGTCGACGCGGGCGGGGCGCCCGTGGCGATATTCGACGGTGACCTGGGTCTTGCCGTCGGGTCGCAGCCAGGGCAGCGTGCCGTCCTTGCGCACGGCGGCCAGCCGGCGAGCGGCGCGATGGGCCAGCGCGATGGGGGCCGGCATGAGCTCCGGCGTCTCGTCGCAGGCGTAGCCGTACATCATGCCCTGATCGCCGGCGCCCAGCCCTTCGACTTCGGCGTAGTCGCCGTCGAGGTCGCGAACTTCGAGGGCCTCGTCGACACCCATCTTGATATCGGCCGACTGTTCCTTGACCGAGACGGCGACCCCGCAGGTTTCGGCGTCGAAGCCGTGGTCGGAATGCGTGTACCCGATTTCGCTGACGGTGCGGCGCACGATCTTGGGGATGTCCACGCTGTCGCCGGCGGCGGTGATTTCGCCGAGCACGAATATCAAGCCGGTCGAGGCGGCGGTTTCACAGGCCACGCGGGCCTTGGGATCAGCCTGTAGATAAGCGTCCAGAATTGCGTCCGAAACCTGGTCGCAGAGCTTGTCGGGGTGGCCCTCCGTGACGGACTCGGAGGTAAACAGCAGACGGGCGGCCTGGGCGAAGGTGCTACTCAAGGTGCTCTCCCATGATGTCGATACGTGTGTTCGCGGTTCGACCGCGCCCCTGCGCGGCTACGTGCCTTCCTGCCAGCCGGACAGGTAGGCGGCCTGCTCGGACGTGAGGACATCTATCGCCACCCCCATCCCCTCGAGTTTGGCCGAGGCGACCTGACGGTCGATGTCAGCGGAGACATCGTAAACATCCGGGGCGAGGCTTTGCGCGTTCTTGGCCAAATGCTCCAGCGCCAGCGCCTGATTAGCGAAGCTCATGTCCATGACGCTGGCGGGATGGCCCTCGGCGGCCGCCAGATTGATCAGGCGGCCCTGCGCCAGGAGATAGATGCGGCGTCCGCCCGGCAGGCGGTATTCGTCCACAAAGGGCCTGGCCTGACGCACTTCCTCGGCCATTTCCTCGAGGGCCTCGATGTCGATTTCGATATCGAAGTGCCCGGAGTTGGCCAGAACCGCGCCGTCCTTCATGACTTCGAAGTGCGAGCGGTTGATGACGTGCTTGTCGCCGGTGACGGTGATGAACACGTCGCCAACGGCCGCCGCCTCCTGCATGGGCATAACGCGGTAGCCGTCCATAATGGCTTCGAGCGCGCGCACCGGATCGACTTCCGTCACGATCATGTGCGCGCCCATGCCGGCCGCGCGGCTGGCCAGGCCGCGTCCGCACCAGCCGTAGCCGCCCACGACCACCGTGCGCCCGGCCAGCAGCAGGTTGGTGGCGCGCACCACGCCGTCCAGCGTGGACTGGCCGGTGCCGTAGCGGTTGTCGAACATGTGCTTGGTCATGGCCTCGTTGACGGCCACGATGGGGTATCTGAGCACACCCTCGGCGGCCATGGCCCGCAGACGAATCACGCCGGTGGTGGTCTCTTCGGTGCCGCCCATCACGCCGCCGATGACGTCCGTGCGCTTGGTGTGGAGCGTGGAAACCAGGTCGGCGCCGTCGTCGGCGGTGAGGTGGGGCCGGCTGTTGAGCACGGATTCGATGTGGTCGTAGTAGACCTCGGAATCCTCGCCGTTGATGGCGTAGGTGGACGCCCCGTAGACGGCGACGAGGGCCGCGGCCACGTCGTCCTGGGTGCTGAGCGGGTTGGAGGCGCAGAGCGACGGTTCGGCGCCGCCGGCCTGCAGGGTGCGCACCAGATTGGCTGTCTCCGCGGTTACGTGCAGGCAGGCCGCGATTCGGAGACCGTCGAGCGGACGTTCCCGCTCAAAGCGCCGTCGGATGCTCTCCAGCACGGGCATGGACTGGTCCGCCCACTCGATACGGCGGACGCCGTC
>JAKZUJ010000045.1:0-5267 GCA_047516685.1 Chloroflexota bacterium
CGCCGCCGCCTACTGGGCGTTGATGGCGGCAGACGCGGGCCTGATCGGTCTGGCCACCAGCAACATGGCCGGCCCCTGCATGCTCGCCACCGGCAGCCGTCAGCCCGCCACCGGCAACACGCCACTCGCCTGGGCCTTTCCCACCCACCAGGCCCATCCCGTCGTGCTGGACATGGCGTCCGGCGCCTATGCCCTCAACAAACTCCACATGGTGGGAAGCGTCAGCGGCGCCCTGCCGGAGGGGGTCGCCACCGACAGCGACGGCAATCCAACCACCGACCCGAACCAGCTCGCGTTCGTCCTCCCGGCCGGCGGCCCCAAGGGCTACGGCATCGGCCTGGTCCACGACCTCATGGCCGGCGTGCTCTCCGGCGACGGCGCCACGTTGATCAAGGGCGCCATCGATCCGGAGAACAGGACACCGCGGGGCAGCCTGTTCTTCCTGACCATCGATGTTGGCGCCTTCCTGCCGCTGGATGACTTCCGCACGGCCATGGATGAGCAAAGCCGCGCCGTGAATGCGCTGCCGCCCGCGGCCGGCTTCTCCAAGGTGCAGATGCCCGGCCAGCCCGAGTGGGAACTCTTTGAGGACAGGGTCGCCAACGGCATCGCCTACCCACCCGGCGTCCACGAATTGTTCGCCGCGATGGCGCACCGGCTCGGACTGGATACGCCCGCAGGCGTCTGACCGCATCGCCGCAGTTCGCCCAGCCTCATCGCAACGCCTCCCACCTCCACGCATGCCCCGCTGGCGACCGCCGTCAGACTTGCGCGAGTGAGACGCAGATATACTGCTTCTAGTACTTGATATAGAGACACTCAAGTCATATGATCCCACTGTCAGCAATTGACCGCAGTGCATGGAGGGTTTCAGATGACCTTTGCTATCCGAAGTTGGCGACCGCAGGCTCACCGCCAGGCGATGGCGCCCAGGTTCTTCGACGACGAGTGGTTCGCCCGGCCGTTCCGGCTGGCGTTTCACGACGCCCCGGGCTGGCTGCCGCCGGTCGACATTGAGGAGACCGACGACGCTGTCGTCGTCCGAGCGTCGGCGCCCGGCTTCCGGCCCGACGAGATTCAGATCACGACCGTCGATGGCGACCTGGTCATTCAGGGCGCCCACGACGACGATTCGCCGACTGATCCCGCCGAGGGCAGTCGATATCACGTCCGCGAGCGGCGCGCGGGACGCTTCTACCGCCGCGTCCCCCTGCCGGTGCGAACCACCACGGACGGCGCGGGCGCCCGCTACGAGCACGGTGTCTTGACCGTGCGCGTGCCCAAGGCCGAGGAGGCCAAGGCCGCCACTATCGCCATCGAGTCCGCGTAGGACCCGACGGCGCCGCGGGCGGGCCGGTCACACGGCCCGCCCGCCTGCGAACACGAAGGTGTGCCAATGAACGAACTGCAGATTGACGGCCTGGCCGACCGCGCACGCGACGCCTCCGAGCGCGACCTGCAGGCGGCGATCAGCCGCGTACTTGACGAGCTCCCCAGCGGCCACGGCCCGGACCAGTGTCAGGAATGCGGCGGCCACATAGAGACGCTCCGGCGCGAGCTGTTGCCGGGCGCCACCCAGTGCGCCGGCTGCGCCCGACGCCACGCCGGGACGCCGATGCACAGCCTCAACTAACCCCGGGGCGCTCCCTCCCTACTCACCGCCTCGCCGGTCTCTCCGGCGAGACGGTCGACGCGTCGGGGGCGGTACGCTAGCGATTCCCGCCATTCACCGACCGGCCCCATGCGCTCCCAATCCGCCGCCACGAACCTGCGCTGCGTGGACTGTCATCAGTCCCACGCACTCGAATATCGCCTGGCCTGTCAGGCCTGCGGTGGGCTGCTGGAGATCGAGTACGACCTGCAGCGGCTGGCCGACGAGCCGCTGGTGCAACCTGAACGAACGGGAGTCTGGCGCTTCGCCGCCTGGATGCCGGTGCACGACGCCGCCAACTTCGTCACCCTGGGCGAGCAACCGTCGCCGCTCTTCCCGATTCCACGCCTCGGCGCCGAGCTCGGCCTGCGCCGCCTCTGGATCAAATTCGACGGCTCCAACCCCACGGGAACCGTCAAGGACCGGTCCAGCCAGACCGCCGTGGCGTGCGCCCGCCAGTTCGGCTTCGACGCCGTCGGCGTCGTCTCCACCGGAAACGCCGCCTCGTCCATCGCCACCTACGCCGCGCGGGCCGGCCTGCGCAGCGTGGTCTGCTGCTACACGCGCAGTACGGCCGCCAAGATGTCGCACATCGCCGGCGTTGCCAGCGACGTGATCTGGTATGAGGGCGTTTACGACGACATGATTCGGCACTTCGACGCGGCTGTGGATCGGCGCTGGTTCTTCGACGGCGGCGCCACCCGCAACCCGTTCAAGCAGGAAGGCAAGAAGTCGATCGCCCTGGAAACCTATGAGCAACTCGGTCGAGCGCCCGATCTGGTCGTCTACCCGGTCGGCATGGGCGAAACCCTGCTGGCCGGCCAGCGAGCCTGGACGGCTCTGGCGGCCATCGGACGCATCGCACGACCGCCGCGGCCGGTCTCGGCGCAATCCACCGAGGCCAACACCGTCGCCGTTGCCTGGCGCTCCGGCGATGAGCTGCGGCCCAGGACGATCGGCTATACGGTGGCCGAAGGCACCGCCGTGGGCGACATGGGGGCCAAGGGCAGGCTCACGCTGCGCCGCATCCGCGAACAGGACGGGCTGGCCGGGGACGTCTCCGATGAGGAAACCCTGGCCATGCAACGCCGCCTGGCCCAAACCGAGGGTCTCTGGGTCGGACCAACCGGCGCCGTTCCGCTGGCGGTCACGGCCCGCCTGGCGCGGGACGGCCTGCTGGATCCCGACGCCGAGATTGTCTGCCTGGCTTCCGAAACCGGCCTCAAGGGCGACTGGCCGCCGCTCCAGGTCCAAGGCCATGCACCAAGTCTTGATCTGATCCGCCGCGTCCTCGACCGTTCACCGACCGAATGACTGAAACGAACCGCACGGCTTGCGACAATGCGCCATCCGTGGCTGCCAGGGAGGTTTAGCGTGCCGAAGACTTCACGAAGTGACCGTCCGCTCGTCGACATGGCGCCGGGCGTTCGCCGGCGTACGTTGCTATGGGGCGAGACGATGCTGATGGCCGAGATTCACCTCGAGGAAGGCGGCGTCGTGCCCCTGCACGACCACATTTACGAACAGATCGGCTACTGCATTGAGGGCACGCTTGACCTCAAGATTGGCGACGAAGTCCATTCCATCGAACCGGGGAATTGCTGGGTCATTCCGTCCGATGTGCCCCACATGGCCACGGCAACCAGCGGGTGCTTCCTGATCGAGGCCTGGAGCCCGGCGCGGGACGACTACAAGGACTGAACACCAGCTTCGACGCCTCACGGGTCGACGCTTCCGCGTCGGCCCCACGCATCGTTCGGACGATCCTCAGGGACAACGGCCGGCTGGCGCCGTTCCTGTTGGTTGGCAGCGCTGCGACCTCTGCGTTTCAACTCATCATGGCCCGCGGCCTGGAGCCGAGGGCCTACGCCGAGGCCTTTGCCGTGCTCGGCGCGCTATCGATGCTGGTCACGCCCGCGCAGGTCGTCCAGACGCTGGTGGCGCGACGCACCGCCGAACTGGTCGCGCTGGGGCGTCTTGCCGAGCTGCGGGCCACGACGCGAACCATCGTGCGCTGGACCGGCCTGATCTCGCTGCTCCTGACGCTGGCCATCGCAGTCGCGTCACCGGTCATTCAGTCCGCGCTCCGGCTGGATTCGCCCTGGCCGGTGGTCGTGGCGGGGATCGGCGCCGGCGTCCTGACGTTTGAACCGGTAGCGCGGGGCATTACCCAGGGCGCCCGCGACTTTGTCGGACTCGGCTACGCCCTGGCCGCCCACGGGCTGGGGCGCCTGGTGGTGGGCGCGGCAACGGTGTTGGCCGGCGGCGGGGCCACCGGCGCCCTGCTGGCCAGTCCGGCGTCAGGGCTGGGCGGCATCGTCGTTGGCTGGCTGAGCGCCCGCCGAGTCCTGAATCGCCCGGAGCGCCCAGCCGAGCGGGAAGCGTCGCCGCTCAGACTTGCCGACCATGCGCGCGTGGCGCTGATTCTGTTTGCGCTGGCCGGCCTGCTGCACCTGGATGTGCTGGCGGTCAAGGCCTTCTTCAGCCCCGACCAGGCCGCGGCCTACGCGGCGCTGGCGCTGATCGGTCGGATTGTCTTCTGGAGCGGGATGATGGTCGGCATTGTGCTGTTGCCCTACGTCGTCTGGCGCGCCGCCGCCGGCGCGGGCATCATTCGCGCCTACCTGGCAAGTCTGGTGCTGATGGCCGCCGTGTCAGGGGGATCGGCGCTTGTCATCCTGGCCTGGCCGGAAGGCGTGTATGGGCTGATTTTCGGCGACCGCTATCCGCCTTACACCGAACTGCTGCCGCTCTACGTGGCGTCGGCGGCCCTGCTGGCAATCGCCGCGGTCACCGCCAGCCTGCACATCGGCGCCGGGCGCCTGCGCATATGGGCCGGCCTGACCGTTGTGCTGGCAGGCACGGTCGGCGGCTACGCGCTGGCGCACGACACGCCACGCGCGATCCTGACCGTGCTCCTGATCGGCACGTCCATCGCCGCCCTCTACCTGGTGGCCGAAGCCATCGCGCTCGCCCTCACCCGCCGCGCGACGGCCGCTGGCGCCACGGGTCAGGGCGCGGACGTACCCTCGCGTCCGTAGTCGTCCACAAGCCGCACCACGTCGTCCGGGTGCGGGGTGGAAACCTCCAGCACCTGCACGGGACCGTGCGGCGCCTCGTAGCGGTGCACCTGACCCGTACGCACCCGCACGCTGGCGCCTTCGTCCAGGTCGCGCGTCTCTAGCGCGTCGGCCGAGTCACCGATCACCAGCCGTAAGCGGCCGTCGAGGACGTAAATCGTCTCGTCCTTCGCCTCGTGGTACTGCAGGCTCAGACGGGCGCCGGCGTTGATCTCGATGATCTTGCCGATGTACAACTCGGTCGAGGCGTAGACAACCTCGCGACCCCACGGCTTGATCACGATCATGACGTCCTGATCGCTCATGTCGACTCGATCTCAACCCCGGCCGCTCGCGCCCCGATCCCCAGCAACGTAGCCACGCGTTCCTCCGACGTGGTTTCCGTGTAGACCCGTAGCAGGGGTTCGGTGCCCGAGAAACGAATCAGTAGCCAGCTCTCGTCGTCCAGGTAGTACTTGAACCCGTCCATGTCGTTCCGGCGCAGGACGGTCGACCCGTCGATGGCGTCCGGCCTCCACGCCTGCGCCCGTGCTTCA
>JAKZUJ010000046.1:0-5306 GCA_047516685.1 Chloroflexota bacterium
GCGCCGATCGCTCGTTGATCGGCGAGGCTACGCCTGAAGAGGGCCGAGAAGCGCTGATGGCGGCTTCGAACAACATCCTTGATAGCCAGCACGACGCCTGGCTCGACTACAAGGCCTGGGCAAGCACGCTCTCCAGCTAGAGGCGCATAGCGCGCCCTGGTCTGAGTGTAGGGCCGGCACCGGACTCCGGCATTCGTGGTTCTCTTCCAGGTGCTCGGTAGGAGCAGCCGGTACCAGGCTGTCTATCACTGGCCGCGGCTGTCCCCACCAACGCACTGACGGCTCGGGTCTGCGTGCCAGTGTCGGGCCTGGCGGCGAGCCGCCCCAACAATAGGCGGCGGGAAACCTTGACCTGTTTCCGCCCGATAGTTAGCCTGACTTACTTTTCGCTCTTGAAGTGACGAGCCTTGCGCCCTGTATCTGTACGATGCAGGCGGCGGATTCGTCGGACAGGGGCTACCTGGGAGGGAGCGGACGCACGGAATGGTTACGCGTAGACAAATGCTTCGCATGGGCGGCAGCGCCGCCTTGGGGATTTCCGGTGCGGTAGCGCTTGCGGCCTGCGGTGAGACGCAGGTTGTGACCAGGGAAGTCCCGGTCGACAGGGTCGTCGTCAAAGAGGTCGAAGTCGAAAAGATCGTGACCCAGCAGGTCGAGAAGATTGTGATTCAGGAGGTCGAACGGATCGTGCGGCAGGAAGTCCCGGTCGAGAAGGTGGTCGAGGTCCAAAAGATCGTCGAGGTCGAGAAGGTGGTCGAGGTCGAAAAGATCGTGACCCAGGAAGTTGAAAAGGTTGTCGAGAGGGTCGTCGAGGTCGAGGCGATGCCGCAGAAGGTCACGGCGATTATCCGAATGGCGCACGACCACTCGTCCGGTCCTCGGGGCGCGGCGATGGGTTGGGCGCTCGATAGGTTCGCGGCGCAATTCCCGCACATCGTGATCAAGTTTGAGCCGCAGAATCACTTGTACATGGAGTCCTTCGGTATTCAGATCGCGGGTGGGTCGCAGGCCCAGGTCGCGTTGCTGGACGGCGGCTTCGTGAATCAATGGCTGCAGCCCGGTGGCTTCACTCAGATCAACGACGTGCTGGCCAAGCACCCGGACTGGGACCCCTCGCGCTGGTACTTTTCGCCAGATGAGTACACGGTGAACTTTACCGACACGCAGCCCGCCCTCACGCGGCAGCCCATCCAGGGCCCACAGTTCGGTATGCCGTATCAGGGCGGGCTGTACGGTCTGACGATGAACTTCTCGATGGCCGAGGCCAAAGGAATCCCAATGCCGTCACCGGGCAGTTGGGGCCTGGAAACGGATTTCATCGAGACTGCGAAGCAGGCTACCGACCTCGAAACGGGGGAGTGGGGCCATTGGATGCATGCGCATCCTGCCCTCATGTGGGGCGCGTGGTCGTTCGGCCTGAGCGATAGCGGGACGCGGATGTACCGAAATCCCGAGGGCACGCACTTCGAGGCGTTCGAGGACGGGGGCGACCGCGGATATCGCCTGGCGATCGGAACCATTTACGACCACGGCGTCGCCTTCCCGCCCCAAGACTCGAAACAGTTCGCCGGTGAATTTGGCAACCCGTACTCGGCCGGAAATGTCCTGTACGGATTTCACGGTGGGGGTCTCGGCGGAACGGTCACGCAGGTCGGCGACCGATTCCAGTGGGGGCTCATTCCGAACCCGGAAGGACCCCGCGGAACGATCCCGACCTGGTTCAGCAATCAGCCGCACATGGTTTCCAATTCGGCGGCGACTGACGGCACGACGGAGCAGGCCGTCGAAGTGGTGCTGTTCATGGCGGGCACTGAAGTGCAGGGGCGCATCGCCGTCGATCGGGGTAACGCGCCGGTTCTCAAGGAGACGTATGACTCAGCTGCCTTCAACGCCGGCCCTCCTGACAATCACGCCCAAGGGCTCAAGGAGGCTATCGAGCGCGATGACCATCGCGGCTGGCAGGGCGCACATCCGCACTGGTGGGAGTGGTATGCCTGGGTGACTGCAGCACAACTCGGCTTCATCGGCGAGGAAACCGCCGATCAGAGCGTTGAGTCGGTCGTGAGCGCATCTGACCGGATCCTGGAAAACACAAAGGACGACTACGACTCGTACAAGGCGTGGGCGACCAGCCTTACGTCGTAGCGGAAGTTCCGGCAATAGGCAGCGGGCGCGGGCCATAATCGGCCTGCGCCCGCTTGGTCTGGAGCGCTGGAATGCACCCAGGCCCTGCTGTTCTTCGCCGGTCCGGAAGTGCAAGGGCGCATCGCTATCGACCACGGCTCGCTGCCGATGTACAAGTCGGTGATCGAGTCCGATGAGTTCAAGGCGGGTCCGCCCGAAAACCACGGGTACTACAAGACCTGGATGGACAAGACGGACCACCACCACTGGCAAAACGGCCATCCCAACTGGTGGGAGTGGTTCGATGGTTGGCGCGGTGGCGCCGATCGCTCGTTTATCGGCGAGGCTACGCTTGAAGAGGTTCGAGAGGCACTGATGGCGGCTTCGAACAACATCCTTGAGAGCCAGCACGACGTCAGGCTCGACTACAAGGCCTGGGAAGCACCCTGACCAGCTAGAGTCGCGCGCCTACGGCGCATTCACACCAACCGCCCAACGCCTTCGAGCGTCGGCCGGCTGGTGTTCGCTGGAATCGCCACATGACGCAGACAACCGCGCACGTTGCAGCTAAGTCTCGTTTCGTAGCCAAGAAACGTCTTCAACCTCGCGGTGTAGGCGGGCCCCGAAGCGGCTGAAGACGCTGGCTCCTGGCACCAAACAGGGATAAGCGGGAATCGGCCATGCTCCACAGGCCTGCACTGCCAGTCATCGGCCTAAACTTTGAGACTGCGTGACCCAGACGGCGAAGCCTCGCCTGGCCAGGGAGTCTTGGCCGACGCTAGACGGGTCGGTGTCGAGGCCTTGACCCCAAATGTGCGCTGGTTAGTCTGCACTACTACCTGCGATTGAAGTCGCAAGCGCAGTGCCTCGAGGCTACATCTGTTTTGCGGCGGGCTTGCCGGACGAGGGCTGTAGGGTGGGGTGGACGCAGCGAATGGTTACTCGCAGACAGCTGCTTCGCACGGGCGGCACCGCCGTCTTGAAAATCTCCGGCGCGATAGCGCTGGCCGCCTGCGGCGAGACGCAAGTCGTCACCAAGGAAGTCCCTGTCGAGAAGGTCGTGGTCCAAGAGATTGAGGTCGAGAAGATCGTCACGCAGCAGGTCGAGAAGGTCGTGACCCAGGAGGTCGAGAGGGTCGTACGGCAAGAAGTTCCGGTCGAGAGGGTCGTTGAGGTTCAGAAGGTCGTCGAGGTTCCGGTCGAGGTCGAAAAGATCGTGATCCAGGAAGTCGAAAAAACCGTCGAGGTTGAGAAAATCGTTGAGGTCGAGGCAATGCCGGTGCGTCCGACCGCCGTGCTGCGGCTGGCCAACGACCACTCGTCCGGCGCTCGCGGTGCGACCATGAACTGGGCGCTGGACAAGTTTTATCAGCAGTTCCCGCACATTGCCATTAAGTTTGAGCCGCCGAAGCCTTTGTACGCGGAGACGTTCTCGATCCTGATCGAAGCTGGCGCCCAGCCTGAGCTGGCGCTGCTGGACGGCGGGTTCCTAAGTACGTGGGTGCACCGCGGCGGCTTTGCTCGTATCGACGGTGCGCTGGACAAGCATCCCGACTGGGATCCCACCAAGTGGTACGCGCCGCCGGACGAAATGTCGGTTGGTCAGTTCGATGACGACCGTGCCGCCCGCCCTGCCCCGCACACCATGGGGTACAAGGGCATCATGTTTGGGTTGCCGTACCAGGGCAATATCAACGGAGCCGTCTACAACTTTACTCTGCTGGAGGACAAAGGCGTTCCCATGCCGGTGGAAGGTAGCTTCCACCTCGAGCACCACGCTCAGGACCTGTTCGCGCAGACCACCGATCCTGAAACCGGCACATATGGTCTGCGGATGCACCCAAACGCTTGGCTCATCTGGGGCAGCTGGTCGCGCGCGATGCAGAAGAGCGGTAATCACATGTACCGCGCGCCCGACCAGTTGCACTGGGACATCTTCAACGACGGGGGCGACCGCGGGTTTGAGTTGGCGGTGGATACGATTCGAAGCGGCGTGGCGATTCCTCTGGACCAGATAGCGTCGGTGGCCGGTGAGTTCGGTGACCCATTCGCGGCTGGCAAGCAGGCAAGGCACTGGACAGGCGGGGGCGTTGGAAACTCGATTACTCATATCAAGGACTACTTCTCCTGGGGTCTTGGCCCGGTTGAAGAAGGTGACCGCGGCCCATTCCCTCACCACTTCACCAACCAGGGTCAGTACTGCACCGCGACGGCGGAGAAGAATGGCTTGATCGAGGAATGCACCGAGGTCCTGCTGTTCTTCGCTGGCGATCTGGTTCAGGGGCGCATTGCTATTGACCGTGGATCGCTGCCGATGGTTAAGTCGGTGGTGGATTCCGACGAGTTCAAGGCCGGGCCGCCCGAAAACCACGGGTACTACAAGACCTGGATGGACAAGACGGACCACCACCACTGGCAAAACGGCCACCCGAACTGGTGGGAGTGGTACGAGTCCTTCCGTGCGGCCGACCCGCCCTTCATGGGCGACATGTCGATCGAAGAGGGGATGCAGCACATCATCGACACCTCCGACCGTGTCCTCGAAAACACCAAGGAGGAGTACGACTCCTGGAAGGTCTGGATCGAGGCTCTGCCGCCTCCGGCCTAGTCGCCAGACGCTCGTCCATCACTGGACGAGGATCAGTCGGCCCGGCATTCGCCGGGCCGGCTGTTCGTTTAAGGTCCTGATTCGGACGCGACGGGAGGGTGGTCCTACGCAGCACTGCGATAGGCTCTGATTGCTGACGCCGTCCGGGGCGTACTGCGCAGGCTGCCGGCCGCTGCGTCCAGGGCGGCCCTTAGGGAGCAAACTGGCATGACCTTTAAAGTCGGGATCATCGGACATACGGGGCGAGGCAATTACGGGCACTACCTCGACATGGCCTTCGTTGGGGTGGAGGGCGCCGAGATCGCGGCGCTGGCTGACCCGGACGACGAGGGGCGGGCCGAGGCGGCCGAGCGAACTGGCGCACGCACGGCCTATGCGGACTACCGCGAGATGCTGGACCGGGAAAAGCCGGACATCGCCGTGGTGGCGTCGCGGGAAGTCGGCGATCACCGCAACCTCGTCATCGACGCGGCTCGGGCGGGCGCAAACGTCTATCTCGAAAAGCCGGTCGCCACGGCGCCCGAGGACGTGGACGCCATGCAGGCGGCCTGCGAGCAGTCGTCGGTCATTTGCG
>JAKZUJ010000047.1:0-3646 GCA_047516685.1 Chloroflexota bacterium
GGGTGGCGGTTCGCGCCCGGCCACGACGAGCGCGAGTTCATGGCGCGCTTGGGTACGGGACGGTATCGCGTGTACGCGGGCCCGCTGGCTGGAGAAGTCCTCAAGCCGGTTCAACTGACGGAAAGCCCGACCGTCATTCAAGACCCGGCGGTGGCCGCCCACGGGGATCAACGCCTGGTGGCTTGGGGCGAGCGCATCGACAACCGCTTCGTCGTGCGGGCCTGGACCGGAGCGGAGGCTGAAACCGTGGCGTCCGGGCCGGCCTCGCTGACCCGACCAGCCGCGGCACTCGACGCCGATGGCCAGCCATGGGTGGCTTGGCAAGCCTTTGACGGCGATGGGTGCGTCGTGGTGGTGAGCCGCCGAGAGTCGGGTAGATGGACGCCGCCCGTGGTGGCCTCCGTGGCGGGCCAGTCGGCCTGGCGGCCCGTCGTGCGCGCTTCAGCCGGCGATGGGGTGTGGCTGGCGTGGGACGCCTGGACGGGGCACCACTTCCACGTCTTCGTCCGTCGCATCGCTCCGGATGGGACGCTCGGCGCGGTCATACAGGTCAGCGATCTGCCGCTGCTGGCCATGGACGCGGACATCGCGGTGGATGCGGACGACACGGCCTGGGTGGCCTGGGAGCAGTCGCCGCCCTGGGGCGCGAATCACCGCTTCAACGAGACGCGCCAACTCGTTTTGGCCGCGGTCGACGCCAGCGGCCAGACCTTCCTGGCTCAAAGCCCCTGGCAAGCAGGGCAGGCCCCGATTCCCATCGAGACCTTTACCCACGTTCAGTCGGCCGAGTACATCGTGCCGGTGTCGCCGCGCCTTATTGCGGGGCCTCGCGGCATTGAACTGTTCTTCCAGCGCTTCCGAAGCCCGGACTACGTGGAGTTTGGCTGGCGACTCGAACGCATGGTCTATTCCGGATCGTCCTGGTCGGCCCCGGAGACGGTGAGCCCCTTCGAGGGAACGCCGGATACCCGCTACGGCGTGGCGTCGCTGCGCGATGAGCGGCGGGTCGTGGCGCACAACGCCACCGAATTTGCTCCGATGCAAACGATCGAGCGATGGGAGGCTGGTCTGCCGTTTCTGCGTCCCGCCGCCGGGCCCGTTGCTCGTGAGCGAATCGAAGTCCTGACCCTGGCGCCGCCCGACTCCGCCGTGGCGCCGCCGCTGCGGGTGGAGTTCCCGCGCTACGAAGGCGTGCGCGCGGACAGCCCGCGGATTCGCCGGGATGGCCGCACGATCACCGTGGGCGATCAGACCTATCACCTCTTCTGGGGTGACATGCACCGACATTCGCACCTCTCGAAGTGCATCGCGGCGAATGACGGGTCGCCGGTGCAGAACTTTCGCTGGGCGATCGACCACAACCGCATGGACTTCTGGGCGCTCACCGAGCACCTGGAGTACCTGAGCTACAACGAGTGGCGGCGAGTTGAGGAGACGGTGGCGGCGTTCACCAACGACGGCCGGTTCGAGCCGCTCTTTGGCTTCGAGTGGGGGGACAATCCGGGCCACACCAACATCTTCTACCGCGACCAGCAGCTCGGCGAAGAGCTACGCGCGCTGGCCCTGATGTCGCCAAGCCTCGAAGACTTGATGGAGCGCTGGGACACGCGGATACCGGCCGGCGAAGTCCTGGCGGCTCGCCACTATCACGGACATCGACAGCCGGACGTCTTCAATGGTTTTCGTCCCAACTGGGAGCCTTGCATGGAGATCGTGCAGACCCGGGGCGACCAGCGGGAGTGGATCGAGACCTTTCTGCGCGAAGGCGCGAAGATCGGCTTCATCGGCGCCACCGACCACACGCGCTACTGGCATTTCGCCTATTGCATGACCGGCGTGTGGGCCACCGAGCCAACCCGCGAGGCCATTTACGAGGCCATCTGCAATCGTCGAACCGTGGGAAGTTCGGCCAAGATCCTGCTGCACACGGAGGTTTCCGGTATCCCGATGGGCGCCGAAGGTGAAGTTCAGGGCGATCCCCAGCTGCGCGTGATCGCCGAGTCCGCTCAACCACTCCGGGAAATCGAGGTCTACCGCAACGGCACGCTGGCGCACCGTGAGTCCGTGGACACATCAAGCCTCGACTGGACCTGGACGGATCGCGGCAATCCACGCAGCCAGAACTACTACTACGTCAAGCTGACCGCCCAGACGGCCCACCCGCAGGCAACCCCGGCCGTGGCCTACGCCTCACCGGTGTGGGTGAAGACTCAGGAGTCCTAAGCCGCCGCGCCGCTACGGCAGGCCCAGTGCCTCCACGGCCTGATGCAGGTCGGGCGCCAGCGGTCCCGCATGGACGGCCGCCACGCTTTCCTCGATCTCAGCCGGTGTCGCCGCCCCGACCAGGATGGTGGCGATGTCCTGGTCGGCCACCAGGTATCGCAGGGTCAGCGTGACCAATGACAGCCGGCTCTCCCGTTGCAGGGTGACCAGACGCTCCACGCGGCGCTGTTCCGCGGGCGTCATCCCGTCTGGCCAGATCGGCGGTGTCTGGAGCCACTCCGGGCGAATCGTCACGAGCTGACCACGCCGGAATACTCCGCCCAGCGCAATTGCGGTACCGAGTTCTCCGGCAACCGGCAGTAGCTGGCCACGGACGTGGCGGTCGATCAGGCCGTAGGCGAGCGCGCTCAGGCAAACATCCACCTCGGAGTCGCCTGCGGCGCGCAGGATGTGCGCCAGGTGGTCGGGATTGTTTCCGGTGATGCCGACATGGCGGCAGCGGCCCGCGGCTTGCGCCTCTCGCAGCACCTGCATCACCGGCGCGTTCGCAACGTCGGGCTCGGTCTCCAGGTCAACGACCAGGCTGTCGCTCGGATCGTCGGACCACCAGTAGTGATGGTCGGCTTCGTGAATCAGGAGCACGTCCACGCTCTCGCGGCGCAGGACCCGCAGGTTTTCCTCAAGCTGGGTGTGCAGGGCATCGGGCGAGCGATAGCGGCTCGGCTGCGCCAGGTGGCCCAGCTTGGTCGACACCAGATGCGGCTCCGGGCCTCCTTCCAGGGCGACACCGAGAATGGCCTGCGCGACCCCGCGGCTGTAGAGCGGCGCGGTGTCGAAGTAGTTGATCCCGAGTTCCAACGCGCGATGCACCGTTGCCACGCCGTCGGCGAAGGACACTCGCGGCAGACCACAGCCACCCAGGCTAAGGGCGGTTACCCGCTCGCCGGTACGCCCAAAGGGCCGCTGTTCCAGCCTGCGCATCGTCAAGCCTAACCCGGGTTGATTTGGGGTGGACGCTCGGGAGAGATCGTCGCGGCGCCACGCTGCGGTTCGAGACCCTCGCAGCCGCCGCGCTAGGCTGACGTCGGCGAGCCTCCGGCGCCGTTCGGCAACAAGGAGAGGGCGCGATGACGACAGACGTCTGGCCTGACACCCCCACCGTTCTGCAAGGCGCCTACGCCTGCGACGTGACGCCGGACCCGGACGGCGGCGTCTTCGGCGCCTGGGCCGGGAGCGACTGGGCCGAAGAGGCGTTGTTCGGGCTGCGCACGTCTCACCCGGGCGGGCACTGGCAGTTCGCACCGGGTCATGGCGAGCGTGACTTCATGGCGCGCCTGGGAACCGGGCGCTTTCGGGTCTACGCGGGCCAGCTGGCCGGCGCTGACCTTGATCCCGTCCAACTCACGGAAAGCCCGACCGCGAT
>JAKZUJ010000048.1:0-10305 GCA_047516685.1 Chloroflexota bacterium
AAGCGCACCCCGGCTCGTTCCACGGCTTCAACAATGGCGTCGCAGTCGGCAATCGTCGGCGCCATCGGTTTGTCCTGAACCACGTGCAGACCGGCCTCGGCCGACCTGACGCTGAGCCGCGCGTGGCGGGCCGCCTCTGACGACACCACACTGATGTGTGGTCGATGCCTGGCGATGGCCGCGTCGACGTCCGGCTGGTACGCCACGCCCAGATCGGCGGCCAGTTGTTCGTTTCGTTCGTGCACCCAGTCGGCCGCGGTTGGTTCGTCGGCCACACCGACAACCTGGAACCGCGGATGGTCCTTGAAGGCCAGCGCCACGTAGTCATGCTTGGCGGCGCTGAGCGCCAGCACGCGGTACCGCTCAGGCGATGACATAGCCGCTCTCCGTGAGGTGGGCGGTCTGTCCAGACGTGCCGGATGCCGCCGCGGCTTCCGCAACCTGGAGCGCCGCCACCGCGTCGGCGCCGGACACGCAAGGTTCGCGCCCGCCGGCGATCGCGTTGGCGAATTCGTCGAACTGAGCGCGGACGGCCGACGCGCGCTGGTCGCTCACATACGCCTGTGGGCGTCCGCCGCGATAGACCAGCTGCACGTTGTGGTGGTCGTCGGCGTAGGCGGAGCCCAGCGAACCGATCAGCGTCAGCGAGTAGTAGCCGCTGCCCAGCGGCAACCCAGTCGCCACGCCGCAGATCGCCATTGCGCCGGATGCGAATCCGAGGTGAATTTGCAGGAGCTCCGGCCGAGCCTGGGCGTGGACGTGCGTCGGGCGTTCGCCGATGAGCCAGAGCGCCTGGTCGATCTCGTGTACGCCTTCATGCACGCAGAGGCCGCCGCTGCGCGCCGGGTCGTGCTTCCAGCCGCCCGGAGGTCCGGGGAAGCGACGCAGCCAGCGGTGGCTGCGCAACATGCCGGGGCGGCCCAGCTCTCCGGCTGTCAGCGCGCGCTGCACTTGCACATTTGCCGGCATGAACCGCAGCGTGTGGGCCACCATGAGCCGCACGTCGGCGCCTTCGGCCGCGCGCTGGACCGTTGCCGCCGCTTCCGCCGAAAGCGCCAGGGGTTTTTCGACCAGCACGTGCCGTCCGGCGTCGATGGCAGCCAACGCGATGTCGGCATGCGAGTTGTTCGGAGTGTTGACGACTACTGCGTCGAAGTCGCCAGCGTCCGATTCGAGGAGCGATGCCAGGTCGCCCACGTGGGCCCGCGCACCGGCCGCGCGTGCGGTGGAGCGGGCCGCGTCCGGGTTCACATCAACGGCCACCGTCAGTGCGCACCCGTCGGAAGCGGCGGCAGCGGCGGCCAGGGCCGCCCCGTTGCGTCCGCACCCCACTAGCGCTAGCCGAATCACTGCCGTACCTTCAGCCGTAACGTAGAAGTGGATTCTAGCGCTCGCCAGTTGTTTCAGTGGTCAAGCGCTGATGATCCGTGGTGGTTGTGCCCGCGCTGCCGGCGTCACGGGCGAGGGTTGAGACCGTTCTACGTGCGCGGCCTGCCTTCTGGGAATCGCCCCATACGTGGCGCTAGGCTATTCAAGGTGCGAAACGATGCGCAAGCTCCCCCGCTTTCAATGAACGGCATCGCGCGCCGGCGTCTCTTGCGCGCCGGTCTGGCGGGCGCCGCTGCTCTGCTTGCAATTCCGGGAGCGGTCGGCGCCGATGTCGCCGCCGAGTTTCTGGCGAACCTCGAACAAGGAGCGGGCAGCGCGCCCTGGGGCGTGGCCATGGGGCCGGACGGTTTGATCTACGTGACGGACTCGCGGTTGCATCAGTGTGCGGCGCAGTCACCCAATGGCGGCATCGTGCGCGTGCTGGCCTCGTCAGGTTCGGGGCCGGGTCAGCTACGGCGGCCGCAGGGCGTGGCGGTTTCGCCCGAGGGCGAGGTGTACGTTGTCGACGGCGGCAACCGACGAGTGCAGGTGTTTGACCTGCAGGGCGAGCTTCTCCGTCAGTGGGGCCGTCGCGGTTCCGACCCAGGTGAGTTCAGCGCGCCGCGCGGTATTGCCCTCGACGCATTTGGCGAGGTGTACGTAGCTGACGGATTCAACGACCGCGTGCAGAAATTCAGTCGGGACGGCGAGTTCCTGTTGGCCTGGGGTTCGCGCGGCAGGGCGCCCGGCCAGTTCAGCACGCCGACGGGTATTGCGGTTGGCGCGTCGCAGACGATATACGTTGCCGACACGTTTCGGGACCGCGTGCAGGCGTTCGATCCCGATGGGTCGTTCGTGCGGGTTGTGGCCGAGGCGCCAGCGATCAGAAACCCGATCGGCCTCGCCGTGGACACCGTTGACCGTCTTTACATAACTGAGGACATCGAGCACCGTCTGGTTGTCGTCGAAGGCGACGGAACCGTCGCGGGGACCGTAGGCCTGGAGGGGCGCCAGGAAGGAGAGTTTCAGTTCCCGCGCGGCGTTGCCGTGGACGAGGACGGCCGCGTATACGTAGCCGATTCGCTGAACCATCGCGTGCAGTCCTTCCGCACCGACCTTCAGCAAACCGTGCCGTCCGCGGCGGCGGCGGATCTGGCAATTGGCGTGGCTACTCGGGCTCCGCTGACATCGCCCACCGCGCACAACCTGACCAACTGGCTGGTGCGCCTTGATGGTCAACTCCGTGTTGCGCCGTTCGCGGCGTACTTCGCAGCTACCGGCGGGATTGACCGCTGGGGATGGCCGATCTCAGAACCGTTGCAAGAGAGTGCGGGCTCAGTCTCGCAGTACTTCCAGCGTGGGGTCATGGACTGGGCGGCTGACGAGCGGGGTGGCCGCACCGTGCTCCCGCGCGCGGTCTGGGACTTCCTGGGCGGCGGACGGGATGGCGCTCCCGACCTTGGGGTGGAGAGTGACGTGATTTCCGAGCAGCCCGGTGAACTGGTGGGAACCTGGGGCCATCGCGTGTCCAACTTCTCCATTGACGGCACGGAGATCGGGTTTCTGAGCTTCTTCAACACCTACGGCGGCGAGCTTCAGTTCGGCGCGGCCCGGACCGAAGCGCGGCCGGACACCGGTGCGGCCGGCACCTTGTATATGGACGACGCGCCGTTGGGTGTGATTCGTCAATACTTTCAGAACGCGGTATTCGAATTTGCCCCGGATCGCCCCCAGCCGGTGCGTCTGCGCCTGATCGGGGAGTCCTTGCGAGATCGTCGGTACCCAGCCTGGAGCGAGGTGACTGCATTTGCCGACCATCCCGCGATTGAGAAGGGGCAGGCCGTCGACATTCCCCAGCTTGGCGCCTAGGGGAAATAGCCCTCGCAGTTGTCGCGCACGAAGGTGGGATTTCCCTGGTCGTCGAGATGCGCGCGGGTCGACTCGCCAAGGCTCTCCTGAACAAAGTCGCGGATTGCGTGCAGGTCCGGGCGAAGCAGAATCGCGCCGTCCAGTCCCTGTTCAGGGGCCATGAGGTCGTGTCCCCGCGCGTGAACGGCCCACGAATTGATCCGTTCCTGCGGAATTGCCAGCAGCAGATTGCCCAGCGCGGGCACGCTGTTGATGGGGAAGTCGGTCTGGAACGCGCCGCTCAGACTGACGATGAGGCCCGGCGCATTTACGAGCAGCGCCGGTGACAGCGACTGCTCGCGCAGCGCCCGCACCACCTGCTGTTGGCGGCAGATGCGAGCAAAGTCCCCACCGCTGTCGTACTTGCGCGAGCGTCCGTAGGCCACGGCCTCGCGCCCATTCAGCGTGTTCCACCCTTCCTCCAGGATCAGACGGATTTCCTCCTCGGTTTCCAGGTAGATAAAACGCTCGTCGAACTCGCGGTTGGACCAGACCCGAACGCCGCCCAGCTGATTGATGATGGCCTCGACGCCGTGGAAGTTAACCAGCAGCCAGTGGTCGATGTGCAGGCCCGTGACGTAGCGCAGGGTCTGCTTGAGTGCGTCGATGCCCTGGCGCTTGTACACCTCGTTGATGCGCGAGGAGTGTCCGTCGCAAGCGCCCAGGCACAGATCGCGCGGTAGGGACAAGACAAAGATGGAGTCCGACGCCGGGTCGATACTGACGATCATGATTACGTCGGTGTTGCCGACAAAGCTCTCTGCCTGGTCCACACCCAGCACCAGCAGGTTGAGCCGCTCGGCCGGTTCGGGCGCGGGCGCCACGGCGTAGGCCGGCGGGGCGGTGGGTGTCGGCGTGGGCGGCGGCGGCGCCGGCGTCGCTGGGGTTGGCTGCGCCGCTGGGCTTGGCTGCGTCGCCGTGGCTACGGCGGCGATTGCTCCGCCAGCTTCGGGGGACGGCTGGCTGGAGGCACGCGGCGCGGCAACGATGCTTGGCGACGCGGAAGGTGCGGACGTTACGGACGAGGGCGGCGCCGTCGCGGGGTCGCCACAGCCCGACAGCGCAACCAATCCCACCAGCACGAGGCACGCCTGGCGTAGGCTGCGCTTCAATCCAACTCGCATGGCCTCGATAGTGCGCCTTCGTCCAGAGTCGCGGTTTGCAAGTATCACGGACCGCGCGATTCCCTCGCGTCACCCATCGGTCTGAAGAAGCACCACGTGACGCGGTACGACGCTGACGAGCAGCCGGTGGACGTTGACCCTGCGTTTCGCCGGGCCTTTCAGGACCGGATCGTACGGTGGTACCGACGGGCAGGTCGCAATCTGCCGTGGCGCTTGAGCACGTCGCCCTACCAGGTTGCCGTATCCGAGATCCTGCTTCAGCAGACCCAAGCGGCGCGGGTTGCGCCGGTCTTCCGGGAATTTGTGGCCCGCTGGCCGCGCGTTCACGACCTGCACGCGGCGCCGCTGGCGGAGGTCAAGGCGCTTACGGACCCGCTGGGCTATCACATCCGAGGCTTCTGGCTGAAGGAGTTGGCCCGGATCGTGGTTGAACAGCATGGCGGCGAGGTACCGGACTCTCTGGAAGCCTTGCGCCAAGTGCCCGGTCTTGGACCCTATGCGGCTGCCGCCGTCTACGTCTTCGGCCTGCGACGCCGCGCGGCTTTGCTGGATACAAATATCGCGCGGGTGCTTACCCGCGCCGTGGGCGTCCCGGCGGACGGCTCGGTCTATCGCGACGATCGGCGGCTGCACGACCTGGCCGAGCAGCTCGTTCCGGCGCGGCGTCATTACGACTACCACCAGGGTCTGATGGATCTTGGCGCCACGGTGTGCCTGTCCCGTGCGCCGCGCTGCGGCCGCTGCCCGCTACGGCGCATCTGCCGTGCGGTTGCTGGCGGGCCGCCCGTCGCCGTATGGCACGAGCACGGTGTGGTGATGGCGGCGGAGCGAACCGTCGGGTACCGGGTGGGATCCAGCGCGCCGGTCAATCCGCGGCAGCGGAAGGCGGTGCGTCGAACTCCACGCTAGGCCCGCTCGCGTTGGCCCGCCGCGACAGCAGCCGCCGCGCCGCGGCGGCCACCATTTCCACCGAAGGCGGGCCGCCCAGTCCTTGTGCTTTCCCGCCGGTATGGACCGAGAGAGCAAGCGGCGAGGTCGTGCCGTAGATCCACGGTTCGGTGGCGGTGAATATCGTGACGCTGGGCGTGCGTACGCCCAGCGCCAATTGCGCGCTGGCTGAGTCATTGCCAACGAAGAGGTCGCTGCCAGCCACCAGCGCCCCCAGCTGCCCAAAGGTCGTATGGCCTCCAAGGCTGGTGGCTGGCTCGGTCATTGCGTGCAGCATGGCCGCGATGGATGGGCTGTCGGATGCGTTTCCCACAAGGCACACGCGTGCGCCCCGGCGTCGAATCAGCCAGTCGGCCACCGCGGCAAAACGCTCGGCGGGCCATCGTTTCGCGACGTCCACGGCCCCCGGGTTGATGCCGCCACCCGGCGCAATCACTACCCGCAGCGACCCGGAGTCAAAGTCGAACTCCTCAGCCAGTCGGCGCGCCGCCTCAAAATCTGCCCGCGTCGGCCGGAACACGGCTGCGGCGTCCAGCGGGTTCAGCCCCGCCAGTTGGGCAAGCTGGCGATAGGTCCCGACTTCGTTGTCGTCCGCTCCCACGGGTGCGCGTGTGGTGTGGGCAAAACCGCGTAGCCGACTGTCCAGCCCAATGCGGTAGGGAATCCGCGCAAAGTAGGGCAGCAGTGCCATCGCGGGCGATCGGTCCAGCACGAACGCCGCATCAAACCGGCGTTCACGAATTCTCTTGACGAAGGCCCGATACTCGGTCGCGTCGTAGCGTCGCGGTGTGCCCAGCATGCCCATCGGCAAGATCTCGTCAATGTCGGGGTTGTTCGTCAGCGCCGGCGCGGCATAGTCCCCTACGGCAAACGTGATGCGAGACTCGGGCCGCCCTTGTCGAAGGGCCGCGGTGAAGCTGGTGGCGCGCAGGACATCCCCCAGGGCCAAAGGTTTGATGACGAGCGCCGACATCCGAGGAGTGGGGGGCAGTGGCCGTTTTTCGGGTGGCTTCGGCCGGATAGCCAGCCGCGCCAGCCAACAAAGCGCGGTTATGCCTGCGGCGCGCGGTCCGGTGCGCCGGCGCCAGTCGCCGCGAAACGGACCATGCGGACGGACGCGAAAGCTACTCATCGAGCCGTCCAAAACACCAGTACTGGCAACGTCTTAGCGCCTCCACGCCCGGTTCAATTGACCGCACGAGCCTACAATCGCGTGCTTCGACATGTCGGGCGCGCATCAAATGCCGGTTTACGAATACCACTGCACGGCCTGCGGCCGACGCTCGTCGAGGCTATTCAAAACTCTTGCGGCCGTGGTGCATCCTGACTGCCCGCACTGTGGCCAGTCGAACCTGGAGCGGCTGTTTTCCCGTCCAACCCTGCTGCGAGGTGGCCGAGCTGACTCCGATGACTTTGGCGGAGATGACCTCGGCACGGACGATGCCGGCCTTGCCGAACTGATGCCGGGTCTGGAGTCCGGCGACCCGCGCAGCCTGGCCCGCATGACGCGACACATGTCCGAGGAAATTGGCGAGGACATTCCACGGGAATATGAAGGTGTCCTCAATCGCATGGAAGCCGGCGAGATGCCTTCAGACGCGGAGTTTGACGCTATCGAGCCTGACGCCGGCGACACCATGGACAGCGACGACCATTAGCACTCGGCTCGTCGCGCTTGACGTTGATGGAACGTTGGCCCGGGCTGGCTGTCCGATCTCTCCGGCCGTGTTGGACACGCTTCGCGAGGTAGCGGACCGAGGCATCCAGGTCGTCATCGCCACGGGCCGTGGCTGGCTGAACATGCGGGACATCGCGCGGCTGCTGCCGCCGTCCGCCTATCTGGTGCTCAACAACGGTTCCAGCACTCGCGTGGTGGCGGATGGGCGTCTGCTTGATTCGCGTGAGATTCCGCATGCGACGGCCAACCGAGCGCGCTTGATCTTTCGCGCGGCTGGCCTGCCGGCGATCTGGATCGAATCGGCCACCTCCGGCAACCGCTATCTGGTCGACGGCGACTGGCGGGCCCGCCTGGCCTACCGGAGCTACCTGGAACCGAAAGGCGCCCTTGTCTGCCGTTTGGCATGCGCCGACCTGGCGCCGCCGCCGGCGCAGATTTTCGGTTTGGCGCCCGTCGACGTAGGAGCGGTCCTGGAGGATGAGTTGCGGTCCGCGCTGGGCGACCACGCCTCCGTTGTCGTCTGGCGCAGTCGGCGGCTGAAGTCGGTTGGGCTGGAGGTCTTGCCGCCGGGAGTCACCAAGGGGGCGGTCGTGGCGCAGCTGGCCGAGCGGTTGGGCGTAGGGGCCGCCGAGGCGCTGGCCGTGGGCGACGACCTGAACGATCTTGAAATGCTCGACTGGGCCGGACGTGGGCTTGCCATCGAAGGTTCGCCAGCGCCCTTGGTGGCGGTGGCTGACGCCGTTGTCCCGAACGACAGCAAGGCCCTGCGACGGGAGCTTCAAGCGCTGCGGATCGACTAACGGCGCCGGCCGGGTCGCCGGCGAAGGTGCTGAGCGTCGCACTGGCCACCTACGATGAGGCTCGATGCGTCCAACCTTGATCGTTGTCAGCGGACCGCCCGCTTCGGGAAAGACAACCCTCGCGCATTCCCTGGCCCTGGCGGTGCACTGCCCGGCCATCTGCCGCGACGAAATCAAGGAGGGGCTGGTGAGCGGAGGCGCGTTGGAGGCATCCGCGCCAGAGCCGGGCGACGCGGCGACGCACCTTGCAACCGCGGCGTTTTTTGATGTGATCGAACTGTTGATTCAGCGCGAAGTCAGCTTGGTCGCGGAAGCGGCGTTTCAACATGGGCGCTGGGCGCCGCGTCTCACGGCATTCAGCGCGACGGCCGACGTCCGAATCATCAACTGTGCGACCGATGCGGGCGTCGCGCACGAACGCCGCGTCCGGCGCTGGCGCAACCAGCCCTGGCGCCGACGCTTCCACGCCGATCCCGACCTGGACCAGTTGGCTCGAATTGAGCGGCGCGAGATCGTCCTGCCCGCGTATCAGCCGATTCGCCTCAATCTGCCGATGCTGGCCGTCGACACGAGCGCTGGATACCACCCGGCGTTCGAAGCCATCGTGTCGTTCGCGCGCGGGGGAACACGCGGCCGTTTCTGACGGGCAGTTGCGACGTGGCCGTCGGCCGGGCCGGAAGGACCCGGTGCTACGATTTGGCCAAATGTGCCGACGTAGCTCAGTTGGTAGAGCAGGGCTTTCGTAAAGCTCAGGTCGTCAGTTCGAATCTGACCGTCGGCTCCGAGCCCCGCCACAAGACCCAATCCCACCGAGACACGCGGCTAGGACGGCCTGCGTGGAAGTAGCGCCCGGGGCGTGAGGAGGGCCCGGCCGTTCTGGCACTTCTGCCGAGTGGCCTGGTTAGCGGATGAAGGCGGTCGGCGTTCGCCGGCGCTCGTAGGTTGCCGTGAGGTCGGCCTCGCGGATGGCCTCGGGAATCGGGCGGGTCCACCAGGTTGGCGCGTTTGGGAACGGGAACACGTTGTGCCAGGACAGGACCAGCGTGCGCCGAGCATTTGTGGTGTTGGGCCGCGCCGCGTGCATGACCCGGGCATCGGCGATGATCAGATCGCCGGCGCTGACGGGAAGGTCCACGGCGTCGGGATGCTCTACAAATGCCGGGTGGGCTTCGTGATCGTCAACCGCCTGAATCTCGGATTCATGTGCATTTGGCAGGGTGTCGTGCAGCTTGATCCGATTGAGGTGTGTTCCTGGAATTACCTGCAGACAGCCGTTCGCCAGCGTCGTGTCGGTCAGATACACGGACAGAAAGATCTTGGTTGGCCAGGGCGTGGCGGCTTCGGGGCTTTCCCAGTTCATGTAGTCCTGGTGCCAGTACAGCGGAGGGCCCTGTGGGGGCTTGGAAAGGACGATGATCCCGCCGTCCGCCGTCAGGTCTTCCAGCTGTACGGCCTCACACGCGGCGCGCAAGTCCGGGTAGCTGAGGAAGCGCTCGGCCATTGGGTCGGGAAACACGCGCTCCGAGAGTTCACGCGGCCGTTCGTCCCAGCGGCCAGGTGAAATTACCTGGATGTCGCTGCCCTGATAGCGATACTTCGGGTCAACCTGGTGGTTGGCAAAGTACTCCTCCGTCCACGCCCGCAATTCCTCCAGCATCGGCTCGTCGACGACATTCGGAATGACGGTGTAGCCGTCGTCCATGAATTCGTCGCGCTTCCGAAGCGCCTCGGTCGGAGTCAGGTGCATCGCGGCGTGTCCTTCAAAGGAGTCGCATGTCCCGTGAACTGCCCGAAGTCTACGCCGAAGGTCCGGGTGCGGCGATCTTGAGCGGGCGGACTCACCGAAGCCGCGATGCGCCGGAAGCAGCGTCGATCGAGTTCCGGTGAGCGCCCAGGAGCCTTGGCGCGGGCGGTCTGGCCTGCCGCAACGCCGACGAGACCGGCCTGGCCGTGTTCGACAGCGGCGGCGACTGGGGGCTGAAGTTCGACGTGGGCTTGATCCACGACGAGCTGGCCCAACGCGTTCGTCACGGCTGCCTTCCTGGGCGACGTCCCGGTGGACGAAGCCATTGCCAGCGCTGAGAAGCGGGGCTCGGCGTCCCTGGAGTCATGGCGCGGCAGCCTGAACAAGGCCCGAGCGAAGTTCGGCTTCTCGGTTCTCTCAGCGATCCAGTGGATGCGCCCGACACACGGCCTCGGTGCGTGTCCGAGAGAGATCCACGCCGGATTGGCCGGTTCGATTGCGGGTTCAGGCGCCAGGGTGACCCCTCGGCCATGCCACCGTTCGCGCGACGCTGGCGAATTGCCATTGACCGGCCGGCCGGCGTCGCCTATGATCACTCGTTGCCCCGCGATGCAAGTTGCGAGTGGCCCCCAGTTCTGCGCCCAGCGGCGCGGGCTGCGAACCTTGACAAGTGAAGATTTACGCGAATGCGTAAAGCTGCAGTTTTGCCGGCCTAACGAAGATTAAGCTATGAAG
>JAKZUJ010000049.1:0-11110 GCA_047516685.1 Chloroflexota bacterium
CTCGGAAGTGTGGCTGAAGCTTGAAGGGTGCAACCCGACGGGTTCATTCAAGGACCGCGGCCTGGCGGTGGCAGCCTCAAAGGCAATTGAAGAGGGCGCGCACTCCTTCATCTGCGCCTCCACGGGCAACACGGCGGCCTCGGCCGCTGCGTTCGGCGCGCGCTCCAGCATCCCCACTGGCGTCATCATTCCGGCTCGGGGCGTGGCCCTGGGCAAGGTGGCCCAGGCGCTGATCTACGGCGCGCGCGTGGTCCCCATTCAGGGCACGTTCGACGACGGTCTGGCGGTCGTGCGCGAGCTGGCGGCGCGTTCCGGCGTGGCGCTGGTCAACTCCGTCAACCCCTACCGGCTGGAAGGCCAGCAGACCGCCGCCTTCGAGGTCGTTGACACCCTTGGCGACGCCCCGGACGAGCTGTATATCCCGGTCGGCAACGCCGGCAACATCACGGCCTACTGGAAAGGATTCCGCGCCTATCAGCGCGCCGGCCGGGCCACGCAGCTTCCAGTCATGCACGGGTTTCAGGCGGCGGGCGCCGCGCCCATCGTGGAAGGCCGGCCCGTGGCACAGCCGGACACGGTGGCTTCAGCCATTCGTATCGGCAATCCGGCCAACTGGAAGCGCGCGGTGCAGGCGCGCGACGAGTCCGACGGCACGATCGAGGCCGTCAGCGACGAGGGCATCGTCGAGGCCTACCGGCTGCTGGCGGCCGAAGAGGGGATCTTTGTCGAACTTGCGTCGGCCGCCTCCGTGGCCGGGTTGCTGCATCGGGCCCGCGGCGGCGAGGTCATCGGCGATCGCGTGGTGTGCGTGCTGACCGGTACCGGGCTCAAGGATCCGGGCGCGGCGGTGCGTTACTCCCCGGAACCTGCCGAAGTCGAAGCCAGCACCGCAGCGGTTGCCCAGGCTCTCGGCTGGACCGCGGCGTAACCGCCCAGACTTAGCGAGCGGCTGGGCAGGAATCGAAGTCGCCGTCGTCCACCAGCCCCTCGCCCAGGATCACGTTGTCGATCAGGGCAACCGCGCCGATTTCGGCCGCGACCGCGATCACCAGGGGCGGGTCGGCCACGGCGACCGGTTCCAGGGTCAGCGCGTGGCGGACTTCGGCGTAGGCGAGCGTGGCCAACGGCTCCGCTTCGACCGCCGCTCTCAGCAGGTCCGCCAGGGCCGCTGGCGATCGCTCATCGTCGGCCCAGGCGTCACGCGCGGTGGCCAGACCTCGCCAGAGCGCCGTGGCGGCCTGCCGTTGGGCGGGTGCAAGCCGCACGTTGCGGCTGCTGAGGGCCAGGCCGTCGGCCTCCCGGACCGTGGGCACGATCACCAGGTCCACCGGCAGGTTCAGGTCCTCGACCATGCGGGCGATCACGCGCGTCTGTTGCCAGTCCTTCTGACCGAAGTAGGCACGGCTGGGCCGGGTGAGGTTGAAGAGCTTTGCCACCACCGTGGCGACGCCAGCGAAGTGCCCGGGTCGCCGCGCTCCTTCCAGGTCGGCCCCGATCGGCCCCGGGTCGATTCGCGTACCGAAACCTTCCGGGTAGATCTCGTCAGGGGACGGCGCAAAGACCAGGTCCACGCCGCAAGCCTCGAAGGCCGCCAGGTCGCCCGCTTCGTCGCGGGGGTAGGCGGCGAAATCGCTGGGGTCGTTGAACTGCGTGCGGTTGACGAACAGGGTGGCGACGACCGAACGCTCGCGCCGTCGCGCGGCCCGCAGCAGCGCCAGGTGCCCCGCATGCAGCGCGCCCATTGTGGGCGCCACGCCCACGGGATCAGGCAGACGCGTCCGCGCGTCGTGAAGACTGGCCCTGGTTCTGGCTACGATCATTGAGACGTGTGACCGATTGAGCGCGCCCTGACGCGCCGCCGATACTGCACATCATGGCACCGACCTCCGCACCGGACCCGGGCGAGCTTCAGCAGGCGTTGGCTGCTGAATTGCCGGCCGACGCCGTAAATCCCGGCGAACCTCTCCGCGACAGCGTTGACGGCGTTCAGCCTGACGTGTGCGCGCGAGTGGACTCGCCGGATGCGGTCGCGGCGGCACTGGCGATCTGTCATCGGCTGGGAGCGGTCGTGGTACCACGCGGCGGCGGGACCCACCTCGGCCTCGGCATGCCGCCCGAGCGGGTCAACGTGCTCCTGGACCTCAGCGGGCTGGACGACGTGATCGAGTACCGGCCCGAAGACCTGACCCTGGCGGTCGCGGCCGGCGCGCGGCTGCAGGATGTGCAGCGGCTGCTGGCCGAGGCCGGGCAGATGCTGGCGCTGGACCCGGCGGGAGGGGCGGAAGCCACCATCGGCGGCATGGTGGCCGCGAATCTCTCCGGCCCGCGACGCGCTGGGTCTGGCACGGCGCGCGACCTTGTGATCGGTCTCGAAGTCGCCGGCCTGGACGGCTTGGTCACCCGGTCCGGCGGCATGGTGGTCAAGAACGTGACCGGCTACGACTTGCCGAAGGCGCACATTGGGGCCTTCGGCACGCTGGGCGTTATCACCCGCGTGAACGTGAAGATCACGCCGCGCCCGGCCGTGGAGCGAACGCTCGTCCTTCCCCTGGCCGATCTGGCGGCCGCGGGATCAGCGATAGGGGCCGTGATTGACTGCCCGCTCATGTGCAGCGGTGTTGAACTGGTGCAGCGGACGCTGACGCCGGATATCGACCTGGACCGCGGCGCTCCCTGGCTGCTGGCACTTCGGGCGCCGGGAACGGCCGGCGGCGTGGCTGCGCAGTTGCAGATGGCGGCGGCAGCCGTTGCATCCCAGGCGTCGGCTGGCGGGGTCACGCTGGACGGCCCGGCGCAGCTACGGTTCTGGTCCGCCGCCGATGCGCTGGCCCGGCCGCCCGTTGGTAGCCAGCCCCAGACAACCTGCCGCCTGAGCGCCCTCTCCAGCCAGACGCCCTCGCTGCTGGGCAGCGCGGCGGAGATTGGCGAGGATCTGCGTTTGCGGACGGTCGCCAGCGCCCGGGCGCTCAACGGCGTGGTGCGCGTGCGCGCCAGCGGGTCGGGCGATGCCGGCGTGTTGACCTCGTTCGTACAACGGCTGCGAGCGGCGGCGGAGCGGCTGGGAGGCGCCCTGGTGATCGAGTCCGCGCCCGTGCAGGTGAAGCGTGACGCCGGCGTGTGGGGAGTGTCGGCCGAGGCGCCGGACGTGCAGGCGATGAACGCGTTGCGCGCAGCCTTCGATCCAGGTCGGATAATCAATCGCGGACGCTTTGTGGTTACCTGAGGCATGGCAGTCGAACACGCGCAGCGAGGATTTTCAGCGGTGGACGCGCCCGACGCGTCGATCCTGTCCACCTGTGTGCACTGCGGCCTCTGCCTGAACGAATGCCCCACCTACCGCGTGCTGCGCGTGGAAATGGACTCGCCGCGCGGCCGCATTCAGCTCATTGACGCCGTGCAGGACGGGCGGCTGGCCCTGGACAGTCCGGCTTTTCTGCGGCATACGTTTCAGTGCCTGGACTGCCGCGCGTGTGAGACGGCCTGCCCTTCCGGCGTGAAGTACGGCGCCCTGATCGAGTCGGTGCGTGCCCAGACCGTGCAGGCCAAGCTGCTGCCTACTCGCCGCCGCGTGGCTCATATTGTGCTGCGGGTCGTATTCCCCCGGCCCAAGCTGCTGCGACTGGCCGCGCGGGGGCTGTGGCTGTACCAGCGCACCGGGCTACAGGCGCTGGTGCGGCGGCTTGGTCTCTTGCGCAGGATCGCGCCGTCGCTGGCCGCCGTGGAGGCGCTGTCCCCGCCGATGTCGGACCGTTTCCTGCAGGCCTCGGACTTACGTTTCGTTCCGGCCTACGGCGAGCGCCGCCATTCGGTCGCGTTCATCACCGGCTGCATCATGAGCGTTTCGTTTGCCGAAGCGCATCGCGCTTCGCTGCGGGTCCTGGCGCGCAACGGCTGCGACGTGCACATTCCCGAGCACCAGAGTTGTTGCGGGGCGCTGCACGTGCACGGCGGCGACCGTGAGACCGCGCGCGAACTGGCGCGGCGCAACATTGACGCTTTCGACTCGGCCGAGTACGAGGCCATCATTATCAACTCGGCGGGCTGCGGGTCTACCCTGAAGGAGTATGGCGAGCTGCTGGCCGACGACCCGAGCTACGCTGACCGCGCGCACGCCTTCGCGGCCCGTGTGCGCGACCTGTCGGAGTTCCTTTCCGAGATCAACGCCGCGCCGCCGGCCGGCGCGGTTAGGGAGCGCGTGATCTATCAGGATGCCTGTCATCTGGTCCATGCCCAGGGTGTCTCCAAGCAGCCGCGCGAGTTGCTGACGGCCGTGCCGGGCGTGGAACTGGTGGAGATGGAACGCCCCACCGTCTGCTGCGGCGCGGCCGGGCTGTACAGCGTGACCGACACGGACATCTCCCTGGCAATTCTGGAGGAGAGGCTTGACGCCATTGAGGCCACGGGCGCCACGACCCTGGTGTCCGCCAACCCCGGCTGCCTGCTGCACATCCAGTCGGGCGCTCGGCGGCGCGGGCTCGACCTACGGGTGATGCACGTGGCCGAGTTCCTGGATCGGGCCTACACCTCGTGACACGGCGCCAGCGCCATCAATGCGCTGTTTCGCCGACCAGGGGGCCGCAATGACCACCCGACAGGGTTCCGCGGAGCGTGGCGCCACACGGGGCGCGTGGGCGCGGCGGCAGACCGCGGTGGATGCGCAGCACGGCCGTTGGCACTCCGGGCACGAAGCCGAGGTGCGCGAGGACCAGGAGTCGCGGGCGGCCGAAATCTCCGCGGGGCGGCGGCCGACGCCCCGCAATATCTGGCGTTTTCTGACCTCCAGCCGAATGCTCACGTCGGTCCTGATTTTTAGCGCGCTGGCGGCCGCGGGGATTTTTCCGGCCGTGCTGGCGTTGCGGACGACCCAGCAGAATGGGATCGAGCCGGAAATCATTCGCCGGATTCAGGTCGGCTTGCAGCAGGGGTCCGATCTGGACGGCGAGGGCTTTGACCTTCTGGAGTTGGTGAACGGCGGGGAGTTGCTGGCCATCAGCTCCACCGCCGAGGGCGACCACGGCCCCAAGCGGTTGCAGGATGGCCTGTTCGATCCGCAGTTCACCGCCTGGCGTTCGGCCGGACCCGACTATCCGCTGACCGCGACTTATCAGGTTCGGTTTCGCACGCCGGTGCAGAAAATCATCATCTGGAACCACCCGGACGAACCGGAGGCCAGCTACATCCGGGAGTTTGAGGTGCTGGGCTCGCTGGAGGATCCGCGAACCCATCCGGATGCGCTGGTCAGCCTGGGGCGGTTTACCGCTGAGGCCCCTGGCCGAAAGCTCGTGTTTGACGTCGCTACGCCGGTGCCAGTTCGCTACGCGGTGCTGAGGATCATTTCCACCTTCGGGGCGGCGGATTACGTGTCGGCGGCGGAGATTGGGCTCTTCGGCGAGTCGCGGGATTCCGAGCAGGCTCCGCTGCCGCGGCCCCCGGCGCCGCTGAACATCTAGGCGCAGATACCGCCGGCTGGCTGGCGCTCCGCGAGCGTGGCGGCGCGTGGGACTCAGGCAGATCGCGTTGGCCCGTAGGCCTCCATCGTCTGCCGCGCAATGCGGTCCCAGCCCAGTTCGTCGGCGACCGCGTGCGCGGCCTGGGTCCGCGCCGTGAGGTCCCAGTCCTGCGCGTTTTGCATGGTGGCCCGCATGGCCTGAACGTTGCCGGGCGGCACGAGTTCCCCGGCGCCGGTGTTGCCGAGAAGCTCCGGGATGCAACCCACGAAGGTGGCAATGATCGGGCAGCCGAAGCCGAGCGCGGTAATGAGCGCGCCGCTGGTCAGGGCGTCGCGGTAGGGGAACACCGCCACGTCGGCCGCGTGAAAGTACACCTGCAACTTGTCGATGGGCACTTTGCCCTCGTGCATCAGCACCCGCGGGTCGTTAAGGACCGGGTTGCCAACGACGCCTTTGTAGGTGGGGTGGCGCGACCCGGCCACAACCAGCCGCAGATTGTCACCTTCAAGTCCCTGGAAGGCTTCCAGCATGTCGTCGTGCCCCTTGTAGCCGCGGATGTTGCCGAACGAGGTGTAGACGAAGGCATCCTCGGGGATCCCCAGTTCACGGCGGGCCTCCTGGCGGGTGATGTCCGCGGGGTAGGCCTGTCGAAAATCGCCGTGGGGAATCACGAAGAGATTGCGGCGGCGGATAAAGCGGCGCGTGTACTCGCGCGCCGCGTATTCACAGTGGCAGATGATGGAGTTCGCCAACAGCGCCATGACGTGGCGGCCCACCACGTCCACACCCCAGTGGGGGCGTTCGTGGGGCAGCATGTTGTGCAGCGTCCAGATGACGCGGTAGCGCAGCAGCCGCGCGAGCAGCAGGGAAGCGACAAACGCGCCCATCCGCAGCCAGGCCTTGGTGGCCGTGCCTGTATTGGTAATACCCTGCAGCCAGTGCAGATGTATTGCGTGGACGCGACCGCGATTGCGCCAGATCCAGCTCAGGTTCACGCTGGGCGTATCCCTGCTTGGATTCAGGCTGATGAGTTCGAAGCTGTAGCCGTGGCGCTGCATGGCCTCGACGAGGAGACCGCCATAGGGATTGCCGAGCATGTGCCGGAAGTTGAAGATGCTCGGATCCCAGCTAAACGCGACGTGCATGGTCACCTGACTCCGTGCGGTGGGAGGGCTACAAGCCTCGGCGTGTGCTCAGGCATGCGCGGCCCGGATGAGTGTGTCCAGTTCCTTGAATTCGTGCCGGGCGGCCGCGACGGAGGTTTCCCAGTCCGGCCAGGCGCATTCGGATTCATTGGCAATCCAGCCGTCGTAGCCGCCGGCGGCTAGCTGGCCCAGGGTCTGGCCATTGCGTACGTCGCCCTGGCCCAGCGGCACGTGGGCGTAAAAGCGCCCGTCCACTGCCAGGGTGTGTCCATCGGCATCCGGTAGACCGCGCATGTCCTTGACGTGGACATCGAAGATGCGGGAACCGAGTTGGACGACGTCGCCCGCGCCGACCGATCCGGCGGCCGCGTGCAGGTTGCCGGTGTCCAAGGCGGCGCCCAGATTGGGATGGTCAATGGCGTCGATCAGGCGGCAGGTCGCCGCGGTGCTGGAGGCCAACCCGAGCGCGTGGACTTCAATGGTGGCGCGCACGCCGGCCTCGGCGGCCATGGTGGCGGCGCTGCGGTACCAGGCCGCGGCGGCGGCCAAATCGTCGGGGTCGTCAACCGACATGCCGTCGGCCCCGCCCCAGAGGCGCAGCAGACCGGCGCCCAGTAGATCGGCGGCCTGCAGGGCACGGCGCACGCCGTCCAGTTCGGTTTGCGCCGGGGCGCCCGTGAAGGCGGTGGGGCGGCCCAGGCCGGAGGCCAGCCCGACGACGTGCAGGCCGGCGTCAGCCAGGATTTGGGACCCCGCGCGGCCGGACGGTTCGGGGTTGTCGAGGTCGAGATGCGGCGGGCGGCACATCAGGGCGACGCCGGTGTAGCCGATGTCACGGGCGACCGGCGCCACGCGCTGCAGGGGATAGCCGCCGAACATCAGGGTGTGAAGCGCCGCTCGCATCGCAGAGCCTCCAGGCCGCACACGGGGTAAGGGTAACGCTTTAGGCAGTGGCCAGTCGTCAGTGGTCAGTGAGAAGAGAATGGATTCCCGGCCTGGCGTCGGCACAGAACCCGGCGGTCGGTTGCAGTGACGGAGGGGCGCTCGGTGGCGCGAGGGGAAGGCGGCGCGTTACATTGACGGTTCAGATTGAATCACTAGCAGACAGCTTTTCTTGGGGGACGGAGCATGAAGATTTCGCTGCGTCGCGAGTTTGTCGGCGCCCTGGCAGCCGCGGCCGTTGCCCTTGTCGTGATTGCGGCATGTACGCCGCCGGGGACAACCCCCTATCCCGTAGCGCCCGCGGAAGCCGCCGGAGTACCCAACCCCTTCACTGCATCCGAGGAAGTTATGGAGGAGGGTGAGAGTCTCTACCTCACCGTCTGCGCGACCTGCCACGGATACGCGGCGGATGGATTCGGTCCGCAATACCAGCTCTATGCACCGCGACCGTCGAACTTCAAGCTCGAAGAGTTCCAGGCCCGGGCCGACGGAACGATTTTCTGGCAGGCCTGGTTTGGCAATACGTTGCTTGACGAAGACGACATCGGCGACTTGCCGCACAGCCTGCCCCAGGAGGCGGGTGACCCCTCCGCCAGCGGTTTTCCAAAGGAAGGCGTGCTGCACACCGAGTTCAAGGTGTCTGACCAGGTTCGGGGTGGCGAAGACACCGGCGGCGGAATGACCGCCGACGAAATGTGGAAGGTCGTGCACTTCCTCCGAACCGCACCGTCTCGCTAGACGACTGACGATTCCGCGGGACGCCGGGTGATACCCGGCGTCCCGTGCGCTTCACGGGCGGTCATTGGTAACGAGCGGCTCGCGAATCGTCCGGCAGCTTGACTGCGAGCGGCGATCCTGTACATTGAAACCGCTGACAACGGCGTCAGCCCGCAGACCGGATCGTTGAAGATCTGGCGGTAGTTCCCACAAAGAGGGGGGAACGATGACTCACTATGTCGGCCCACGGGCCACCTACTCCGCGCCTGGCGGACACGAAGCGTGTCTCCGTTGTGGCGGGCGCGGCTCAATGCGCTACGGCCCAACCGGGCGCCACGTGAGCCGGAGCAGCTACGGCGAAACGGCTTTCTGGCGGACCTGCTCGCTCTGTCGGGGCACGGGTCACATCCAGGAGTAGGACACCGCTCCAGCTGAAGTCATCGTGGACGTGCGATGACGACCGGAACCCCCGCTAGCGCGGGGGTTCCGGTTATTTGGCGGGGATCCAGTCTGAGGCGGGGCGTGACGCTAGAGCGAGCAGCCGCTGTCCATCACCAGTACCTCGCCGGTCACAATCGGGTTCTGGACAAGGAGGAGCACGCCGTCGGCAATGTTTTCCGGCGTCGCCGCGCGATTGACGGGACTTCGATCGATGGCGCGCTGCAGGAAATCCTCGTGCCCGATCATCCAACGGGTGTCGATGGGGCCGGGGGCCACGCTGTTGACCCGAATCTCAGGCGCCAGGGTGCGGGCCAGCGACTTTGTGATGGTGTTCAGCGCGCCCTTGGAGGCCGCGTAGGCGATGGAGGAGCCGGTACCGGTGATGCCCGACAGCGACGAGATGCTGACGATCACGCCGGCGCCGCTAGCCTTCAGATGCGGCGCCGCGGCGCGGCTGACGAAGAAGGGGCCCTTGAGGTTGACGGCCAGAATGCGGTCCCAGTACTCGTCCTTCATGCCGTCCAGGTCTTCGTAATCGACGAAGAAGGTGGTGCCGGCGCTGTTGACCACGATGTCCAGGCGGCCGAAGGCGGCGACGGTCTGCTCGACCATGGCCTTGACCGCGGCGTCGGACGCGACGTCGGCCTGGATAGCAAGGCCCTCAACGCCGAGCGCCCTGATGTCGTCGGCGGTCTCGGCGGCTTCGGCGGCTGAGCGCGAGTAGTTCACGGCCACGTTGGCGCCGCGTTCGGCCAGCTTGAGCGCGGTGGCGCGGCCCACGCCGGTTCCGCCGCCCGTGACCAATGCGGCCTTGCCCTGTAGCGACATGCGTGCTGCTCCTTCAATTAGGTGTCGGAGCGGCTATTGTGGCACCCACGAAGGCACGACCGGGGATCAGAACGGCATGGACGAGGCATTAACGCTGGCCAACGGCGAGCGGCTGGTGGTGAGCGTGCTGGGGCCCGGCGAAGGACGCAGCGCCACCGCGGTCCAACTGGAGGTCTACAACTTTCTGACGCGACCGTTCGATCCCTGGATGGTTCCCACCGAAGGTGCGTTCCTGGCGCAATTTCTGGCCGGGACTCACGACCCGTCGCTGGCCGACACGATGCTCATCGGCCGGATCAACGGGTCGATCGTGGGGACGGCCTGGCACGCGACCGACCGCGACCTGCCCGAAATGGGCGGCTACGGGTTCGTGTTAACCGATCCCGCGCAGCGCGGCAAGGGCGTGGCGCAGCGGTTGACCGAACTTGCCATCCAGGGATTCTGGTCGGCTGGCGGTCAGGTGAGCTACCTGGGAACCATGAACCCAGTGGCGCAGCACGTCTACGAGAAACACGGCTACCGCCCCTACAACGGCCTCACCATGCGCGCGCTCCGGCCAGGGGCGAACGCTGACGGCTTCGACGACCGATACTTCAGCCGGGCAGGCGTCGGCCAGATTCGCGATCTCCGCCTAGGCGATATGGCGGCGTACACCGGCCTGCTGATGCTGCCCGAGCCGCGCGACTGGATTGTGCGGGACTACACCGAGGCGATCCTCTACGCGCCCCCGACAGTGGAGGCCGGCGGCTGCCTGCGCCCGTTCTACAACTCGATGACGCGGCATACCACGAGCCCGGCCAACGCCTGGAAGGTGCTGATCAACGACCGCGGGCGGCTGGTGGCCTCGGCCAACCTGTGGGCGCCGATCCACGCGACGGTGCGCGCCAACGCGACGCTGGAGTTCCAGGCCGCGCCGGCGTACGTGGACCGCGCGGCGGCCGTGATTGAGGCCGCCCTGGGCCACGCCGCCGCTCACGACGTGCGCGTGGTTCGTGCTCATGCCTCGGCGGAGGCCCGCCAGGACGTATTGCGCGAGGCGGGCTTCGTGCCGGAAGTCGTGCATCCGGCCGACCTCGACCTGGGCGGGCGACGCGCGGATGTCACGGTGATGCGGCGCGACCTTGCCTGAGGAACTGGAGTTCAGGCCCGTCGGCCCGGACTCGCTGCTGCCGCCGTCGGGCCGGTTGTCGTCGGTATTCCTGGACAAGGCCGAGATCGTGATCGCCAACGTGGACGGTCGGTATCACGCCCTGGACGGCCTCTGCGAGCACGCTGGCTACCCGCTGGCCGCCGGGCAACTGGTGGGGTGCGAGCTCACTTGCCCGCTGCACGGCTGGATCTACGACGTCACCGACGGCTGGGTGGTCAACCCACCTTTCGGCCACCGGACCCGCAGCTACAAAATAAGGGTGACGGACGGGACGGTGGAGGTAGCGCCGGCAGAGTAGGCGTAGCCAGCGATTCTTCGGCGCGCGTCGTAGCCTTGAACATGCGCCCGCCGCAGTGTTGGCCTGCCGGACGCAACTTGGCAAGCTTGAAGCCTGCCGGCTGGAGAAGGACTGACGCGATGGTCATACGCAGCCCCAG
>JAKZUJ010000050.1:0-4872 GCA_047516685.1 Chloroflexota bacterium
ACCTGGACGGCGCTGGTGGTGGTCACGTGAGGAGTCCCTAGCGTGCGGGCGGCACCATGATAGGCGCGGCCGTCTTTCGGCACCGGCGTCGCTGCGCCGTGACAGACGGCGAACCGGCGCCCAAACTAAGGCGAACCAAACTCCGCAACGCTGGAACGGCACATGCAATACCGCGAAGTTGGCAATACAGGGATCCAGGTTTCCGAGGTGGGCTTTGGCACCTGGGAACTGGGCGGCATGGAGTGGGGCGACATTTCGGAGGCCGACGGGCTGGCCGTGCTGCGGCACGCCTACGACCAGGGCATCACGTTCTACGACACCGCCAACGTGTACGGCCCGGGTCGCAGCGAAGAGCTGCTGGGCCAGGCCTTCGCGGGCATGAACGACGTGATCATCGCCACGAAGGTGGCGTTTCCGATGGACACGGACGGGCACATCGTGTCGGGCGGTCCCTCGCCGACGCACAACCTCTCACGCGAGGCCATCCTGGCGGAGTGCGATCTGAGCCTGGGACGCCTGCAGCGCGAGACGATCGACTTCTACCAGATGCACCGTCCGCCAGAGCACCATGAGTGGGACGAGTCGTTCGGGGCGATGGAGGAGTTGCGGGCCGCGGGAAAGATTCGGCATTACGGGGTGGCGCTGGGATCGATGGCGGACGGGCTGAAGGCGATTCGCGAGAACGACATTGCCTCGCTGATGACGACCTTCAATTGCCTGGACCAGGAACCGGCCGAGGAACTGTTGCCGGCGGCGCTGGCCAAGGGCGTGAGCCTATTTGCGCGGGTGCCGCTGGCTTCAGGGTTCCTGACGGGCACGCTAACTCCGGAGACGACGTTCGCCTGGAACGACAAGCGCGGAGTGATTCCGCGTGACCAGTACCTGGCCCAGCTGGCGCGGACCGACAAGCTGCGCTTCCTGGCGGACGAGCCGGGCGTGAGTTCCATGGCCGAAGGCGCGCTGAAGTTCGTGCTGGCGCACGAGGCGGTGGCCTCGGTGGTGGCCGGGATGATGCGTCCGTTTGAGGTGGACTTGAACGTGGCGGCCTCGGGCGCGCCGCTATCGGACGCGGCGGTAGCGCGGGTGCGGGAGTTGTACCGGACGGGGTTCAGCCAGGCGTAGGCCTGGGGCCGTGCCGCGCTGGACGGCTCCCCAGCCATTCTGGTCCTTGTCAACAAGGCTCGTGGGAATCACATCTAGTGCGCGATGCCGAGGGCGTGCATGCGTTGGTGGATGGCTTCGCGGGCCTGGTGGAAGGGTTCCTCCAGGTAGGCCTGGTGGTCGTCGTGGCCGTGGTGGTGGACGGCGTGACCAGCGGGGTATTGCGTGCTGCGCTGGCGGATGTACTGCACGCTGCCGTCGATGAGAGTGAGCATGTAGCGGGCGGTCTCGTCGCTCCACATGGACCAGTCGCCTTCGCCGGTGGTGACGTAGACGGGTGAGGTGTGGCCAAAGCGCTTGCGATGCCAGCCGTCGTGGTGCTCGGGCCCGTCGAAGTAGTTGGGTCCGCCGGTACGGGCGGCGATCCAGCTATCGCCGGACACCTGCAAGTCGGCTGTCAGGTCCAGGCGCCGAGCGCCGGACACTTCGCGGGTCTCGGCAACGACTTCGCCAGCCTGCACGATCTGCAGGCTGTGGATAGGCAGGATGGACTCGGCGCAGGCTCGGACAGTGACGGTGCCGCCGCCTTCGGGTAGGCGTAGAGTGTCGCCGATGTCGTGGCCGTCGACCGAGAGTTCCAGCAGCGGGCCGCCGCTGAGGTACGTGCGGCCGGCCGCCATGTTGCGGCACCAGGCCTCGTAGTTGAAGGATTCGCCCTCGGGGATGCGGACATAGGTGCGGTAGAGGCCGACGGGGACATCGGCCGACATTTTGTCGGTGCCGCCGGCCAGCGGCAGTCGGTAGCCGCCGTTGAGGTAGCGGTAGTACTCCATGTGAGGGAAGCGCTGCTGGCGCAGCATTTCCACGGCGTCGACGCGGCCGGTGGCGATGAGGGTGGCCGGTTCGCCATTGGGGCTGGGCAAGTGGGGGATAACGACGTGGCCGCCCTGGGCGTGGGTCGCATCGGCCCAATGGGAGAGCGCGATTTCAAGCGAGCCACCGGCTTCGGCTTCGCCGGGGCCGTCGGAGCACCAGGGCATGATCGCTTCCTTGAGTCCGAGCAGGGTGAGGTGGCCGAGGAAGTGCTGCCGGTTTTCCTGGGAGACGTAGACGATGGTGCGGCCGTCGTCGGAGACGCGGGGACGTCCGATGAAGTCTTCGGTGTTGGTGAACAGGTGGCCCCACTGGGAGGCGAGCACGTTCACGACGTTCAGACCCTCGCCGGCGGCCTCCAGGTTGGCGCCGTCGCCGGAGAGGAAGTGCACGTGGGTGTCGCCCGAGTACCAGCCGCGAGCGTTGGGATCGGTCCAACGGCGGAGGCGGATCTCGAGTTCTCGCTGGCCGGGCTTGATCTCGAGTTCGGTGCGCAGGGGCTCGTACTCGAACCCGCACGCAGCATCCACTTGCACGCGGCCGACGGGCAGCCAGCCCTGGCAACGGCCGTCGATGTAGGCGTAGGTGGCCTGGTCCATCCGCAGGTCGCCGCCGACGTCGGTGTGCCAGGTGTCGTGGCCGGTGTTGAGGTGGTTGTGGTGGCCGTGGGGCTGGTAGGGGACGCCCTCGGGCGAGCGGAAGTGCACGCGGCAGGCCAGGGGCTGGCCGGTCGCGTCGTCGACCACGCGAGTGTGGACCCAGTTGCGGCCCTGCTCGGCGAGGCGGAGGCGGAGGCGGGAAGAGGCGTCGACGGGCGCGCCGCCTTCAAGGTCTGCAAGGCGAGCGGATCCGAGTTCGTCGGCGCCGCGCGAGACGTGGATCTGGGCGGACGGGACACCGGCGATCTCGGTGTAGGCGGGGCTATTGGCGTCGTTGCGGGGTTCGCCGAAGCCGCGGGTGTCGGAGTTCATGAACTCCGCAGGGTCGCGGGTAATGGGCTGGGGGAAGGTGGCAATGCCGCGCTCGACGGAGACGTTGAGGTCAAACGGGGCGTCGGCGTCGTCCTCGTCGGGCAATTCGATAACCACGGCGCGGCGGGCGGCGCGGCGGAACGGATCTTCGTTGACGTGCCCAAGGCAGACGCCGCCAAGAATGATGCGACGGTCCGTGGGCCGCAGTTCGATGGCTTGCACGGCGACGTCAGGACGGGGGTTGCGCCAGGGCCAGAGGTGGAAGGCCTTGGCGGCGACGCCGCCGGAGACCTCGGTGAGCGCCCGGCCCATTTGGCCGCGTTCGGCGGTGTCGCGCGGCACCAACTCATCGTCGACGTCGGGCACCGCGACGAAGGGTGCGCCGGGCGAGCGAACGTCGGAGATGAGGTCGTGGGTGGAGATGAGCCAGCCGATCTCGAAGCGTTCGCGGATGGGGAGTTCGGTCTCTTCGCCGTCGGCGTAGCGGACGACGTAGCTGGCAACGTGGTCGCCGGGAACGCCGCTGCGGTGCAGCTGCGCATCGACGAGGACATGGGCGAAGACGAGCGTGTGGGCGGTCTGGCCCAGGGCGACCGAGACGGGCGCGGTGTGGCCGCCCTGGCCCAGGAGCGTTACCTGGCCGGAGCCGGCGTCGCCGATGAGGAAGGGCACACCGCGGTACGCCTGCTCACCGAGCGAGGCGGCCCCGTCGGAATCCAGGAGATCAGCCGACGCGTTGCAGAGGTCGGTCAGGTTCAGCGGCTCGTAGTCGGACATCTCGCGCTCTCCGTCGGTGGTCGGTTGACGGCCCGTGTATGGATGGTGGGCGGAATTGGCGGGCGCGTCAACGGCTGGGGCGGAAGTGAGGGTCTCGCGCGCATTAAGAGTTTTTTCTAAAAAACTCTTCGGGTGGCGCGGGGCGCTATTTGGCGGGAATTGGGGGGCGTTGGGATCCGACGACCGAACGCCGGGATTCGCCGGCATGACGGACGTGGGGCGGGCGTAGTTCGACCTACGCGGCATGAACGGGGATGGATCTGGCGCGAATGGGGAGGGTGGTTCGGCAGGCTCACCATGAACGGTGGCGTGGTTGGACAGGCGATGGGTGAGTGGGGATGGGCCTTCCGCGAGTAGGAAATGGCCCAGGGCGCAGAGGGTCGGGCGGAGGGCGGGCAGGCGCGGGTGGTTCGACAGGCTCACCATGAACGGGCGGCGGCGCAGGTGGCTTGGCAGGCTCACAATGAACGGGGAGCGGCGGAGGCGTAGGAGGAGCGGGGAGAGCACAAGGGCGAACCAGGCAGTGGGCATTGGGGATCGGGTTGCGAGGCTTACTCAGTTAGTGTACACTACCTGAGAGCAAGTGGCAAGTGGTTGGTGGGTGGTGGTTAGAGAAGAGGGGGTGGAGTGTGAGGGCGTATTGCGCCGTGGGGTGCCGGGCAGAATGTGGGCAGTGCCGTGTTCCGTCGCCGCTGTGAGGAGTTCCTTTGGCTAATGGGGTGATGGCTGCGGAGTTCATTGACAAGTGGCGGAAGGTCACCCAGACCGAGAAAGCCGTCTCGCAGTCCCACTTCATCGACCTTTGCCGGCTGCTGGGCGAGCCGACGCCGGTGGAGGCCGACCCGGAGGGCGAGGCGTACTGCTTCGAGCGGGGGGCGCGCAAGGACAGCGGGGGCGGCGGCTGGGCGGACGTGTGGAAGCGTGGGTGTTTCGCCTGGGAGTACAAGACCCAGGGCAAGGACCTGGACGCGGCCTTCCAACAACTGCGGCAGTACGCGCTGGCGCTGGAGAACCCGCCGCTGCTGATCGTCTCGGACACCCGGCGCTTCCGCATCCACACCAACTGGACCAACAGCGTCAGCACGGTCCACGAGTTCACGCTCTACGAGCTGGACGACCCGGGCACGCGCAACCTGCTCAAGTGGGCCTT
>JAKZUJ010000051.1:0-2529 GCA_047516685.1 Chloroflexota bacterium
ACGCTGGGGTGCGCAAGTCGTCGAGGCGCCGTTCAACGCTGCGAGTCCGCAGGCGGCCGCCGATCTGTTTCCGGTCGCCGCGGCGTCGGGCGCCGGAGTTCTGGCGCGCAGTCCGTTCGCCAGCGGCAATCTGATTCTGACTCCAGAGCAACGCCGCGCGCTGTATGCGGGTGACTGGCGGCACTTCCACGACCCGGCCCGGGTAGCGGCCGACGCGGTTGTCGCCGAGCGGTTGGAGGCTCTTGCCGACCTGCGCGACGAACCGGTGACCGACATGGCGATCAAGTACGTGCTCGGGCATCCCGAAGTCTCGACGTGCATTGTGGGCATCTCGGCAACGGCTGAGATCGCGCCCAACGTGCGCGCCGCGCGCGAGCCCTATCTGAGCAAAGCAGACCGCACGCAGCTCACGCAATCTTCCTGACGGCGCAACGTTGCTCGGCTGTTTTGGCTGTGTGCCGGGCCGAGCCGCGGCTTTCGCTGATCCGGCGAAGCCTGCGTTTCTCACGCGCCCGTCTGGCGTGTGTACGGAATGGCTCTTGGTATAGACTGCGCCGGAGATCCCGCCATGGCGGGCTGGCGTAATGAGGGAAGGACGAGGCAGATGGCTCGAGATTTGACAAGGCGACGTTTCATCACGGCGGCTTCGGCCCTGGGAGTCGGCGTCGCTGGCGTGGCCACGTTGGCTGCCTGTGGCGAAACAAAGGTCGTCGAGAAGATTGTCACGCAGGAAGTTGTGGAAGAGGTCATCAAGGAGGTGACCAAGGAAGTCCAGATCGTCGTTGAGAAGGTTGTGACCGCCCCGGTGGCGGCGCCGCAGCCAAAGACGGTGGAGTTCGAGTTCATCAGCGACCACGTGTCTGGCGTGCGCGGCAAATCCACCACCTGGGCGCTGGCCAACTTCCAGCAGGTACGGCCCGACATCAGGATCAAGTTCACCCCCCAGAGTGGAGACTTTGACGAGTCGTTCGCAATCCGCATTGCCGCGGGTAGCGCGCCGGCAACCGCCCTGCTGGGTTGGGGCTTTTTTGGCGCCCACCAGGAAGCGTTTACCCAGATCAATGACGCGCTGGACCGCAATTCGAACTTCGATCCGGCGGCCCTGATTTACGAACCGGACGCGTATACCATCAACTACGACCTTGAGTTCCCATTCGTGGACTCATTCCAGGGGCACGCCTTTGGGTTGCCCTACCAGGGCAACGTGAGCGGGCACTATTACAACATTGATCTGTACGACCAGTACGGCGTGCCCGAGCCGTCCGCCGACTGGACCTACAGCAACGAGTGGCTGGAAGCGGCCAAGCAGTCCACCGACCCGGACAACAGCATCTTCGGCACCCGGATCGGTGGCGGTGGCGACATCCACTTCTGGACACCCATTAGCTGGGGCTTCGGTGGCAAGCAGTTCATCTCGGCCGACGGCACCCACACGACGCACTTCGAAGAGGGTGGCGATCAGGGCTTCAAGTTCGGGGTTGACCTCATCCACAAGCACGGCGTTTCGCCGGCGACGGACGCGCAGCGTGAATTGGCGGGCGAGTTCGGCGACGCGTTCTCGGCCGGAAAGATTGGGGCCGAGTTGCGGCGTGGCGACGCCAAGGGCAACGCGGTGATCAGTATTGGCAACCGCTTCCGCTGGGCGCTGGCGCCGCAGCCGAAGGGCGACGTGACCGGCACGGTGGCGGTGCACCGCACCAACCAGGGGCACTACGTGATCAATTCGGCGGAACGTCAGGGCGTGGTCGAGGAGGTGGTGGACTTCCTGGTCTGGATGGCGGGCCCCACGATGCAGGCGCGGGCGGCGACCGACCGTGGGTTCCTGCCCTGTCGCTGGGACGCGCTGGAGTCGCCGGAGAATCTGGCCGCGCCGCCGGAGCGCCAGGACCTGCTGGTCAGCTTTGTCCGCGGAGCGTTCCGCACCTGGCAGGGGTACCATCCCAATTGGCAGGAGTGGCTGGCTTGGCGTGGCATCTCGCACGCGGCCTTTACCGGTGACAAGACCCCCGACGAGGCTATCGAGGCCGCCGTAACCGAGGGTGACCGCGTCCTCCGGCAGGACGTGGACTTGCTAAACAAGCGCATTGAGCGCTGGGGCCGCACCACGTAGGTGATCAAATTCTCGGCGCAACGCCGAGGCACGGGCATTCGGGCGCGGTCCGCAAGACCGCGCCCGAATGCTGTCGCTCCCTTTTTGACGAAGGATCTCCTACGGCGTTGTATCGTTCTCTGCACGAAGCGCCGTCGCGAAGGCGGTTTGGCGTTTACAGGGAGGGGAACGAAAATGACCAAACATCTGACAAGACGACGATTTCTGACGGCGAGTTCCGCACTTGGAGTTGGCGTCGCCGGCGCGGCCGCGCTCGCAGCCTGTGGTGAAACAAAGACCGTCGAGAAGATCGTCACGCAGACGGTTGAGGTTGAAGTTGAGAAAGTCGTGACCAAGGAAGTCCAGGTCACCGTCGAGAAGGTCGTCACACAGGCGATGGCGGCGCCTCAGCCAAAGACGCTGGAGTTTGAGTACATCAG
>JAKZUJ010000052.1:0-3700 GCA_047516685.1 Chloroflexota bacterium
CCCACGAAACGGCCTTGATGGGTCGGTTGCATAGCGAAAATGAAGCACACCAGCGGCCTGTACCCGGTCCACAGTGCTCATGGAATCCGGACCTGCCAGCGTGAGCCGATAGGTCCAGGTCGAAGGGTGAGCAGACCCGAAAATGTCCCACGATTGAGCAGGAAGAAGGAGCAAGCGGCCAGCCTGTACGTCCATAAAATAGACAGCTTCGCCTTGCCGGATTAGAGCCCGGCCCACCTGTGCCAGAACATCCGGCCCGAGTACCTGGACAGCGTGAGCAGGTCCAGACACCTGGGCAGCGGCAAAACACCTTGAAATTAAACCTGCGGCTGCCTCCAATGCACCCAACCCGGCCACAGAAGCGCCTGTACCACCACCCGCGCCTTGCTGGAGCAGACTCACCAGCGCGTCAGTGTAGCTATCGTTTCTTTTCTCTGTTGACTTCCACGGCCACTTCATGGGGTCACTCCAACTGCCTGAATCTTGATAAACTTGCGCCGTTCTACACGGTCGCCGCCCTCAGTTACGTTTGTAACATTCAGCGTCAAAGGCCCATCGACCACGCCCAACTCAGAAGCGCCCGACGTTGCAATCCGAGCATCAAAGCGCACGATGTAATCCCTTGTCGTAACCCCGAGCGATCCGCCAGTTTGCTCTATATCCTCGTTCGTTAAATCAATCCGAGTCGCCCAAAGCGGATAGTCGACGATAGTCTCGACCGATTCGCCAAATAGATTGCGCGTCGTGACGGTCCGCCGCACGATAATTCTGCGATCTAACGCGGGCATGGCGGCTCCTAGCCTGTGTGCGCGACGCGGATGAAAAAGTCACCCGGCGCTTGCGCGCTCAACATCAAATAATTGGTCGTTGCCTGAACCGCCACGCCGACACCTCGGTTTGCGCCGTGCGGGATTGCCAGCAAGTTCGCAGAATCGTTGCTGTAGTTCGCGGCCAGCGCAGACACGGCACCCCGCACCCTTGCCGCGGGAATCCGGGCGGATGCGACGGCGCCCTGTCGAGTGCCGGTCAATCCCTCGAAATAGAACTCAAGCGCGCCAGTCTCCGGGCAAGCCACGTCGCCGGCAATCAACCCCGAGGCCGTCCCAATCGCCGCCGTTGCCTCATACAACACGACAGGCCCGCCGCCCATGCTGCCGGTCGGGGGCGTGTGATGGGCGTCGGGATCGGCGGCATGGTCGGCAAGATCGGATTCCGTGACAATGCGCGGGCCGGTGATCGTGGCGCTAAAAATCGTTCCTTCAAGCGGGCGCAGCCGGGCGGTCGAAACCAAGTAGACGCCGGGATCGCCGCCCACCTTGCCGCCTTCGAGGGTAAGCGGTCGCGCGTCGCCAAACTGCGCGCCGCCGCCGCTAATCTCCACAACGTCGGGATCGCCCGCCAGCCAGATTCCTAGGAAAAGCGTCGGGTCCGAAGCGAGGCCGGGCGGGAACGGCGGAGCGGCCAGGCCATCGCTCATGCCGGCAATGCTGCCGCCGATCGGCGGCGACGGCCTGGCGAAATCGGCCGCGAGAAAGTCCGCACGCTGCGACCATCCGAGCCGCATGGCGACCGGCAGGCCGGGCAAGCGCCCGTCCAGTACGTTCACGATATCCTCGTGGGCGTTGACGACGTTTACCAATTTCGGCGCTGGGATCGGATCGGGATTGCCTTCTTCCGCCCAGTTCGACGTGACTTCCCGCGCCGCCGTCGCCGCGCCGCTGGCGTCAACTTTTTCATCGGCCAGCGCGAAGGCATCATCGGCGCGAGCCTGTGCCGACGACGACGCCGTTCGGGCCGTGCCGTCCGTGTTGTGCGCCGTGCCCTTGTGCGCGTCGATTTCGGCCTGCGCTGTGTCCGCCGTGCCTTGCGCTGTCGCCGCCGCAGCGCGGGCCGTGGCGTCGTGATTGTGGGTGCTGGCCTCGTGCGCGTCGATTTCGGCCTGCGCCGCCGCCGCCGCAGCCCTGGCCATCTGGTCAGTGCCACCACCGCCACCGTGCGGCGTGGTTTCGTGGGTTGCCAATTCAGTGCGCACGGCGTCTGCCGTGGCCTGCGCAGCTTCACCAATTTGACGCGCATTTACGGCGGTTGACCGGGCGACTGTATCGGTGTTGTGCGGCGTCAATTCGTGAGCGTCGATTTCGGCCTGCGCCGCCGCCGCCGCCGTCTGCGCACCGTCCGCCGTGCCTTGCGCCGCCGCCGCCGCATCCCGCGCCGTCTGGTCAACGGCGGCGCCGCCGCTTGGATGGTTAGCCTTGTGCGCGTCGATGTCGGATTGCGCCGCGTCCGCCGCCGTTGTCGCACCGTCCGCCGTGGTCTGAGCAGCCGCCGCTGCATCCCTAGCGGTTTGATCCGTTCCCGAGAACATCCCACCACCACCGCCAGCGGGTAAGGGGTCCGTCCGGGTAGTGCCATCCGCAAAGCTGACCACCAGATCCGAGCCGGAAACATTCACGCCGACAACAGGGTTGCCGACCGTTCCCACGGCCTGTTGAGCAGCCGCTATCGCTTCGCCAGTTGACCCCGCTCTGTGGACACGATAAGGCAATAAGATCGCCCATGCGCCAGAGTTCCTGCCAGCATGAGCGAAACTGAGCCCACGGCCCGCATTGGGCTGATCGAACAAAAATCCGCTGAGGCGAATTGCGGCCTCATTTAGAGCCGTGTCTGTGGCCTCTGGCGCGTGTCTTAGAACAGCCTCGCTCGAATAGGCAAGTAGGCGCGTAGCTTCCGCAGTTTCTTCTGGGGAGTCAACGAGCCGCAGCGCAGCGGCCAGTTGTGAAACAGTGAGAGTGACTACAGCCACACCAGCCGCCTTTTCTCACCGCTACGCAATTCCACAGCCGAGCCCGAATAACTTGGCGAATCTACGAGAGCCGCAGCACTCAAAGCGGCCTTTGCTATCTTCCTCAGACCGCCCTCGAAGCTCTGTTTTATGGAGCGAAACTCAATGCTCAATCCGGTGAACAATGGAGGGTCGGCCTTCATTTCAGCCGCAATATCGCGCCCTGCCGTGGTGTCCGGTAATTGAGCGTCAATCACTACCGAGTTCCCTTGCACGGTTGGAAGCACCCTCATAACCGGAGACTTCCTACTGTGCTGCCGATTGAGGACAATCCCACCATCCGGCCAGCTCAAAGCGCCAGCCTCGAAGAGTTCTTTACGGTCTGAAGCCACCTCCCCATAGCGAAGCAATGTCCCTACGATCCGCCCAGGGGAAAGCCTATCCTCGTCTTCTCTAACCTCGACCTTGCAGCGTATTTCGTCCATCATTTCCGCCTGTACCAGCGAGAGATTGCCTGTTTACATTCACGCTTCAACTTGCCAGTTTTTGGAGAACTGAGCCGAGCAGAAACTACGTCCTCGCCGGGGTCGATAATTTCCTCCACGGCCCCGACTCCTAAACGATCAAGTAGGTATTTCCGGCGAGCCGGAGCGCCATCGGAATTTGTGATTATGACGTCCATACCCCTGGACAGAGCGCCAGTGATAACAGCTTGCCGAGTGTATTCGGCCAGCGGCAAAACCCATTCTGGACGGATCGGATATAGGCCCGTTGTAGGGTCACGTTCTAGGAGCAAAAGCGCGACAACGATACGCTGGAAGTCGGCAGCGATTATGGGACCGCTCCCAGACCTTAGCAGTTCAATGGGGGGTTTCGACAGTAACGGTGCAGAATCGCACGCTAAGGACGCCTCTGCAG
>JAKZUJ010000053.1:0-11587 GCA_047516685.1 Chloroflexota bacterium
CGCTCGACCCAACCAAAGTCACAGCCGCGTCTCCCTACGCCAAGAGGTTCATCCAGGCCCTCCTCGCTCTCTCGTAAGCCAGCGCCCGCAACCGCTCTTCCCCAGCCACGAATCACTACTCCCTCTCCCAGCCACTGGCGACTTCCCGTGTCCTAACGCTCTGCCCGCTGGAGGCAGACTCGGTAATTGCCTGTCGCCTACCAATTGTGTGCGGTAAATCTGATTTCTACGCAGCCTGGATTCTGGAAGTCCGTCTCCCCGACTGCATGATCGATCTCATCGCCAGTGTCGCCGTCCGCCACTCCCGGTCCTGTCCCCATCCAAGAGACTCTCGATCCGGCGGCGTTTACATCCCAAAGCAAATGAGCCCGGGTTGATTCAGTCGGGCCTTGCCAGGTTGAACTTCAGGAGTTCGCCAAGCGCATCATCATCTGAGATATCAGCCGTCCACCCATAAGCCGCAGCCACGGCTGCATCCAGTACCGCGTGCGCATCAGCGAGCCATTGCGGTCGATCGTTGTACAGGTTTGTGAGTGTTCGTCTTCCGAGTTCTTTTATGGGAGCGGCAGGGGTGGGGACGGGGCGTTTGGGGTAGTTGGGGGCGGGTTCGTCGATCCAGTCGACCCATTCGGGTGGGTTGAGCCAGCGGTTGCGGAGTTGGACGAGGCGGCGGGCGGCCTGGGCGATGGCGATGGCGCGCGGGTCGTTAGCGTAGCTGGTGGCGGGGATGTCGGGGGTCAGGCCTTCGGGGAATGGGAACGTCTGGAAGGTGGTGGTGGGGGTGTAGCGCGGGTCGTTGCCTACGCCCAGCCAGGTGCCGAGCCGCAGTGACCAGACTTCGTGAAAGCGGCTGTGCAGGATGCCGAAGGTCGTGTCGTCGTCGCGGGCGATGACGATGAGTTGGCAGTCGGGGCAGATGCGCGCGTCGCACCAGACGAACAGCCGGTGCTTTGCAAGACGCGGGGTGGCAATATAGCGGCTCAGATTGTTCAGCGCTTGTCGCATGTCAGGGTATGGTCGAGCGTGTCGCCACCAGTGCTTGCGGCGCGGCTTACGCTGAGTCTGCGCTGAACCTGCGTAGGTCGGATAGACGCGTTCCTGCACCCATCGGAACGGCTCCTCGTACAGCGCCGCGTCGCCCTCCGACATCGACCATCCGAAATCAACGATCCACTTACTCGATGGACGGCGGGTGAGGTCCATGCCGTTGATCCAGGGCCTGAGCACATCGCTGTTGGATTGCCCGTTCGGGTTAGCGGGCAGCCGCAGCCACTCCCGGGCTTGGTCGCCTGCTATGTCAAATGCGCCGCCCTTCTCGTCGCCTCTGTAGGCAACGCCGACGTTCTCGGATAGACGTTGAACTCCCGTGAGGTCGACACCGACTCGGCCTGAGCGGGCAGTCAGATCGGTGAAGATTTCGCCAACGGCTTTGCCATCGAGGCTAGTGCCCGTGATGGAATCGTCATCCGTGCGCGAGAAGCAGACGAGCGACACCCGCACGGCCGCGCCGTCAATCACCCACGGCTCGTCGCTCCACGCGTCGAAGATTTGAAGCGATTCCGTTGCGGCCTGCAGTGCCCGCCGGTTCGCGCCGCCGCGAATTGAGTTAGTGGCGACAAGACCAACTCTCCGAGCCTTGCCTGCAGTGATCTGTTCACCTGCTTTCACAAACCAATAGCAGACAAGGTCAGCGGATCCAGACACACGTCCGGCGTAGGTCGTGATCATTCGTGACACATAGCCTTCGCCGAGATTAGCGATGAGGCGATTTCCGCCCAGAAACGGCGGATTCCCAATCACCACGTCCGCCTCCGGCCAGTCCGGTTCGTGGCCTTCAGGCGTCAGCACCGCGTCACGGCATTCGATCGTGTCCAGCGGCTTCAGAATCGGGTCGCGGTCTTCGCGGAAGCCATGCCGCCGCATCCACTGGATCTCGCCGATCCAGACCGAAACGCGCGCCAGTTCGGCGGCATAGGGGTTGAGCTCGATGCCCTTCACGCTGGCCGGACCGACGGTCGGCCGCTGGCGCCCCAGGCCCAGCCCCTGCGCCTCCAGTTGAATCCGGTGCTCCAGGTCCTTCAGCGCGCGCAAGGCCAGGTAGAGGAAGTTGCCCGAGCCGCAGGCCGGGTCGAGCACGCGAAACTTACGCAGCCGGCCCAGAAACTCGCGCAGTAGCCGCTCGGCGCGCTGGCGCCGGCGGCTGCCGTCCCCCGGCGCGTCCGCCTGGGCCATTTCGCGGGCAATCAGGTCCTTAGCCGTCTCCCATTCGGCCAGCCAGGGACGCACGACCACCGGCTCGACGATGCGCATGACTTTGTCGGGGTCGGTGTAGTGCGCGCCGAGTTGCGAGCGCTTGTCGGGATCCAGCCCGCGCTCGAATAGGGTGCCCAGGATGGACGGATCGATTTCCGACCAGTCCAGCCTGGCCGCTTCGCGCACGATTTCGACGCCCGGCCGGTCCAGCGGCAGGGCGCCGGAGTCTTCGTCGAAGAGACCGCCGTCGAACCAGGGCACGTCGTCCACGCCGAACATGCCGCCGGAGGCCATCCTGGCAAACAGGTCCGTGGCTAACGGGGCGAATTGGTCGGACCTGCCGCGCACCGAGTTCAGCAGACGGCGGAAGAGTTTGTCCGGCAGCAGACCCATGTCTTCGGCGAACATGCAGAAGGCCAGCCGGTTCACGAAGCGTGCCACCGCCTCCCGGTCGTGCCCGTTCTCGCGCAAGCGCTGGGCGACGTCCGCAAACTTCGCCGCCGCCTGCTCGGTGATCAGTTGCCGGGTCTGCTCGGGCCGCAGCCGTTCCGGGTCGCTGAAGGCCCACTTCAGCTTGTTCCATGTGTCCGCGTCGTCCAGGTCGTAGAGCGTGAACTCGTGGACTTTGCTGACGCTGTCGGTCCAGTTGGTGTGGATACGGAAGCGCCGCATGTCTGAGACGATCAGCAGCGGCGGGTTCTCCAGCGCCAGCGCGTACTGCCGAAGCTGCTGAAAGGCGGCGTCGAGATTCGCGTGATTGCCCTTGTACTCCCAGCCGAAACAGCCGCGCTTCCAGACGTCAGCCCAGCCTTGGCGGCCGGAATCTTGGCGCGCTCTGCGCTCGAAGCGGTAGGTCTCGCCGGTGGGATCGGCTTCGGCTGGCGTGGGCTCGTGCAACAACCGACACAAGTCGATGAAATGCTCATGTGCCACCGCGCGCTCGTTGAGCGTCACCGCCCGCCACTTGTTGATGAACGCAGCAGGCGTCAAGCCATTAGCCACGGCTGTTCCTCAAAGCGGCGCCAGAGCATGGCAACGCCCACATTCTGCCCCGCCGCGCACCCAGGCCGCCCGCCGTCATATCGGAAGACCCCACCCTCCGTCATACCCCCGGAGCCGGCCCCTCCATCGAACCGGCGAGCGCCGGTGTCCAGGGCCGCCATAGCCCACCAAACCTCGAGGCCGCAAGCGGCCGCCGGCCCCTCCAGCTTCCCTCTTCACCAAGCGCTCCCCGCTAGCCACTAACCACCCTCGCCCCTCGCTGGCCGTCGGCAGTGGTGATGGTTGCCTCTCGTTTCGCAATAGTGTACACTAATTGAGTAAACCTCGCAACCTGGTGCCCAATGCTCGCCGCCTTCTTCGCGCTGTTCCCGCCCCCGCTCCTGCAGCGCCCCCGCCTGCCCGCCTTGCGGCTGCCGCCGTTCGTCCAACGCCTGTCCCTGTCCGCCCGGCGCCGGCCCCCGGGCGCCCCCGGCCACTCCCCGCTCACGTTAGGCCGATCCCCGCCAACAGACACCTCGCCGCGCCCCGCCCGCCATTGCGGCGTCTTCAGCCGGAGTCCAATCTTCCCCCAACACGCCTCGAACCTGCCCAAAAGCGCCCCGCCGCGGGCGAAGAGTTTTTTAGAAAAAACTCTTATGTGCGCGAGGGGACCCCATTTCGTGGCCCCGGCCGCCCGTCCCGCGACCCTCGCGTCTCCGCACCGGCTCGCCGCCGGCGCTCCGGCCGCGGGCGGCAGCGCTGGCGGGCGGCGGCTCACCGAGAATTCCACCGACGCCGCCCATCGGCCCGCCCGTCTACACTGGCAGGGACCGACCAAGCCTCGGAGCCGGTGTGACGGCCAATCTCAACCCCACCGGGGCGCCCCGCCATTCAGGGCGCCGCTACCTGTCCCAGGGGTCCGGCGTGGGCGTGTTCAGCTACCTGCTCGTCACCGCCGTGTTCGTGATCGTCCTGATCGTGGTACACGGCTCCCTTGGCAACAGCATCGGCGAGGGCTTGCAAAGCCTCGTCGACCAGATTCCCATCGGCCTCTGAGGAGCCGCTAAACGCCGTGGAACGCGAACCCGACGAATACACGCCAGTTGAGTACATCCGCCGCCTGACCGGCCGCGGGCGCCGCGTGCTTCAGCACGCCGAACGGGAAGCCACACGACTCGGCCACGACGCCGTTGGCCCTGGACACGTCCTGCTGGCCGTTCTCGAGTCGCCCCAGACCGCGGCTGCCCGTGTCCTGCGCGATTCCGGGATTGAGTTGGAGCCGCTGCGCGAGACCGTCGTCGATACCCTGCCCCCGGGCCATGCGCGGGACGAGGGCCGCCGTCCGCTCTCGGCCCAGGGCCGCAACGTGCTGCGCTCCGCCGCCCTGGAAGCCGAACGCATGGGCGTCCGCTTCATCGGCACCGAGCACCTGTTGCTCGGCGCACTGGCCAACGCCGGTCGCCTGACCTCGGGAGCGCTGGCCGCGGCCGGTATCGAGTTCCGCTCACTCCGCCGCCGCGTCGAAGCCGCCTACCAACCCGGCTCCCCCGGCCGCGGCCGCCGTCGCCGCGGCCGCTGGCGCGGAAGCGGCCGTCGCAGCAAGCCACGCAGCATGCTGGCCGAATACGGCAGCGACTTCACCAACGCCGCCCGCACCGGCGACCTGGACCCAGTGATCGGTCGGCAGGTCGAGATGGACCGCGCCATTGAGGTCATGCTGCGCCGGACCAAGAACAACCCGGTGCTGGTGGGCGACGCGGGCGTTGGCAAGACCGCCATCGTCGAGGGCCTTGCGCACCGCATCGTCCAGGGCGATGTTCCGGACGAGCTTGTGAACCGGCGGCTGATATCTCTCAGCCTTCCCGGCATGATCGCCGGCGCGAAATACCGAGGCGAGTTCGAGGAACGCGTCCAGGCCCTCATTGCCGAGGTCCGCAAAAGCGGCGACGTCATCCTCTTCATCGACGAACTGCACACCGTCATCGGCGCCGGCGGCGCGGCGGGATCACTGGACGCCGCCAACCTGCTCAAGGGCCACCTGGCCCGCGGCGAGGTTCAAGTCGTCGGCGCCACCACCTGGCGCGAATACCGCCGCTACATCGCCAACGACAAGAGCCTCAACCGCCGCTTCCAGCCCATTGACGTGGACGAACCGAGCGACGACGACGCCATCGAGATCCTCAAGGCCCTGCGGCCGGTCTACGAGTCGTATCACGCCGTGGAGGTCACCGACGACGCCGTGGACGCCGCGGTGCACCTGTCGCGCCGCTATGTCACCTCACGCCAACTGCCCGACAAGGCCATCGACCTGGTGGATGAAGCGTCCGCCCGGGCCAAGGTGGCCCGTCAAACACCGCCGGCCCGAATCATCGAACTGCAGCGCCGCATCAGAGCCCTGGACGCCCAAATCGAGGCCGCGCCCGAAGCACCCGACGAGCCGGCGACATCCGGCGCCCAACCGCCCGCTGAGCGCGCAACCGCCGAACCCCGGAGCCCCGCGGCGTCACCGGACCCCACCGCCGCCCCACACCCGGTGCGCGAGCAAGTCGCCGACGAACTACGCGAAGAGCGCGCGGCCTGGGACGCCGAAGTCGGCGCCGACCGCCCGGTCATCACACCGCACGAGATCGCGCAAGTCCTCTCCGCCTGGATCGGGGTGCCGCTTCCCACGCTGGCCGAGAACGATTCCGACCGCTTCCTGCACATGGAGGACGACCTGCGCAAGCGCGTCGTCGGCCAGGACGACGTGCTCACTGAACTCGGTCGCGCCCTGCGCCGCGCTCTGGCCGGCATGCGTGATTCGCGCCGACCCATCGGTTCCTTCCTGTTCCTGGGCGAATCAGGCGTCGGCAAGACCGAAGCCGCCAAGGCCCTGGCCCAATTCGTCAGCGGCACCGACGACAACCTGGTACGCGTCGACATGTCGGAAATGTCCGAGTACCACAGCATCTCGCGACTGATCGGCGCCCCGCCGGGCTACGTCGGCTTCGACGAAGCCGGCGGCCTCACCGAAGCCGTCCGCCGCAACCCCTACTCCGTCGTCCTCTTCGACGATGTGGAAAAAGCCCATCCGCGCACCTTGCAAGTGCTGTTGCAGATCATGGAGGACGGCCTCCTCACCGACGCCAACGGCCGCCACGTCGACTTCCGCAACACCATCGTCGTCATGACCTCGAACCTGGGCGTCGACCAGGTCACCGGACCCTCCATCGGATTCGAACCGTCCTCGGAGTCGGCCCGCCGTCATACCGCCTACGAAGCCCGCATCCGCGAGTTCGCCCGCAAGCAGTTGCCCAGCGAATTCCTGAACCGCCTCGACCGCTTGCTCGTCTTCCGCGGGCTGGGCGAGGAGGAGATCCGGGAGATCGCGCGACGCGCGCTGTCCGACGCCACGCTGCGGGCCGAAAACCTGGGCATCCGCCTCCACATCACCTCCGACGCCCTGGACTTCATTGTCTCCGCCACCTTGGGTCGCCACGCCGGCGCCCGCCCTATTGCGCAACTCGTCGGGGACTACGTGGATGAGCCGCTGTCCGACCGCCTCATGCAGGCGGAGGCCGAGGGACGCGAATTTGAACTGCGCGTGCTGGACGGCACGCCGACCATCGTCGAGACCACCCCTGCCCCGGCAGGCGCCCCCGGCTAGCCCGCTGCTCCTGGGGTAATGGCGGGCCGTCCCCCGCTCGACCGAATCCAGGGCGGGGCGGTCCTTCGCTGGTGCGTCACGACGACCGCACACAACCTCCGAATCACCGGCCGAGCCCTCGCCGCCGCCCTCTTTCCTGCCCGCTGCGCCGCCTGCGGTCGCCCCGGCACAGCCATCTGCCAGCCCTGCCTCGCAACTGCCACGCCGCTCCTCCATCCCCAATGCCGCCAATGCACCCGCCCCCTCACCTACGGCGACCAATGCGCCCGCTGCCGGCTCGAGCGCCGCCGCCTTGACCACCTCTACGCGCCCTACGCCTACACGCCGCCGATCCTGCAAGCTGTCCAGCGGTTCAAGTACGGCAACAAGCGCTACCTGGCCGCCGACCTCGCCGCCCTCGCCATGTCCGCGCTCCCGGCGGACCTTCAAGTCGACCGCGTAATACCAGTGCCGCTCGCACCCAGCCGCGAACGCCAGCGCGGCTACAACCAGAGCCGTTTACTGGCTGCCGAGGTCGCCCGGCATATCAACCGACCGCTGGATTGCGACGTGCTCATCCGCATCCGCGACACCCCGCCTCAGACCTCGTTGCCCCGGGCGCAGCGCCTGGCCAACGTCCGCGGGTCCTTTCGCGCTCTCCGAAAGCTGTCCGGCGCCCGGCTGCTGCTGGTGGACGACGTCACCACAACCGGCGCGACAATTGAGGCCGCCACTCGCGCGTTGCGGCGCCGCGGCGCGGTCTGGGTGGGCGCCTTGGCGCTTGCCCGAACGCCCGAGGAGCGATCCGACGTTCCGCCGAATCCACCCGATTTACACCTGTAGCGTTGATATACTCCGGCAATCTCGCGGCTGGGAGGCTTGCAAGCCCCGGGCCGCGTTTTTCTTCGCGCGTAAGGGGTGCGCCGGATGGCCTTAAGGCGTCGCGGCCGAGTGCAGTCCTACCCGGACGTTCCTGTTGACCTGTGGGTCACGTGCCGCAAGTGCGGCACCATGCACTACCGCCCCGAGTTCGAAGCTGCCCTGCGCGTCTGCCCGTCGTGCAACTACCACGACCGCCTTGACGCCGCCGAACGTATTTCGCTGCTGCTGGACGACCCCGGCGCATTCCAGGAGATCGACGCCGACATCACCGCGGCCGACCCGCTCCAGTTCCGCCGGCCGAGCGGCTCATACGTCGAGCGTGTCGCCAAGGCCCGAGCGCTCACCTCGCGCAACGAGGCCATTGTCTGCGGCGTCGGCCCGCTGCAGGGTCGCCAGATCGCACTTGGCGTCATGGAGTTCGGCTTCATTGCCGGCAGCATGGGCTCGGCGACGGGCGAAAAGATCACGCGGCTGTTCGAGCACGCGCTGCACCATCGCCTGCCCGTCGTCACCGTCACCGCCTCCGGCGGCGCCCGCCAGGACGAGGGTCTGTTTGCGCTGATGCAAATGGCCCGCACCACCGCGGCCGCTGCCCGGCTGGGTGAAGCCGGCCTTCCGCACATTTGCGTGATGGCAGATCCCACGCTGGCAGGAGTCACCGCCAGCTTTGCCGCCGTAGCCGACATCATTGTTGGAGAACCCGGCGCAACCATCCGCTTCGCCGGGTCCCGCGTGGTGCAGGGCACGCTACGCCGCCGCGCGCCGGTGGAAGACCACACCGCCGAATGGGTGTTGCAGCAGGGCATGCTGGACCTGGTGATTCCGCGCCGCGAACTGCGCGAGACCCTGAGCCGCGTGATCGGTCACCTGGCGCCTGCGGAAGCGCCCGCTCCGTCGGCACTTCAAGTCGCCGCCAGCGCCACGCGCGCCTGAGCCAGGAGCGCCCTCGTGCTTGAGTTCGAGCGCGATCTCGACGAACTCCGCGAGCACATCGCCGAGCTCGAGCGCGACGCCAGCGCAGACCCCAACTCTCAGGTCGCGCGCGAACTGGCAGTGCTGCAGCTGGAGCTAGCGGCGCGCACGGCCGACATCTTTGCCCACCTGACGCCTTGGCAGCGCGTCCAGTTGGCGCGGCATGCCCAGCGCCCGCATACCCAGGACTACCTTGACCGGCTCTGTCCCGACTTCACCGAACTTCACGGCGACCGCCGCTTTGCCGATGACCCGGCACTCGTGGCGGGGCTGGCCACGTTTGAAAACCGCAGCGTCATCGTGATCGGACACCAGAAGGGCCGCACCACGTCGGAAAATGTCCACCGCAACTTCGGCATGGCCCACCCCGAGGGTTACCGCAAGGCCCTGCGCCTGTTCGACATGGCAGAGCGCTTCGGTCGGCCCATCCTGACCTTCCTGGACACGCCCGGCGCCAGTCCCACCCTGGACGATGAGAAACGCGGCCAGTCCTGGGCCATCGCCGAAAACATGGCCCGCCTGGCGCGGCTACGAGTGCCCGTGATCGTTACCGTCATCGGCGAAGGAGGCAGCGGCGGCGCCTTGGCGCTTGGCGTTGGCGACCGCGTGCTCATGCTGGAACACGCCATCTACTCCGTCGCCTCCCCAGAGGCCGCGGCCGCCATCATCTGGCGCGACTCCGACCACGCCGAAGAAGCCGCTGCCGCCCTACGCCTGACAGCGCCGGATCTGCTTCGGGCCGGCCTTATTGACCGCATCGTGCCCGAACCCGAAGGCGGCGCCCACCGCGATTTCGATACCGCCGCCGCCAACCTTCGAGCCGAACTGGCCCCCTTGCTCAAAGAGCTCTGCACGCAGGACGGCGACGACCTCGTCAACGCCCGCTACGCAAAATTCCGAGCCATGGGCGAACACCTCCACGCCCCGGCTGTATAGCTAGTGGTTACTGCATGACGATCCTCCCGCGACTTCCTCGCTAGCCACTGAGCACTGACCACTAACCATGCCCGGCTTCTTCGAACAACCAATTCTCAACCCCCCGTACGAGTACCCGGCCCGCCATTGGGAGCTGGACGACGACGGACAGCCGACTAACCGGATAGTTGAAGGCCGCCGCGCTGCCAAGTTCATAACGCCGGTCCCCGCCCCGCGCAGGCGGAGGGGCGCTACGGTCCAGCAGCAGCTGGTGCTGGACGAAGGCGAGGGGCTGTCTACAGAGGCCCAGCAGTACGACCCGATGCCGATCATCGCCAGCCTGCGGCGGCAGGTGGACGAATGGCGCCTGATCCCCGATCCGAACAGATGGCAGGTCACACCGGAAACCGCCCGGCTGCTCCAGCACTGGCGCAGCCATCGCTTCGCCGAGTTCCAGCCATTCTTCTGCCAGATCGAAGCGATGGAGACTCTCATCTGGCTCACCGAAGTCGCGCCAAGCCGCGGACGCCAGGGGCGGGTCTTTCTCGATCACCTAGTGGGCGCCAACGAGCAGGCCAATCCGGGACTGGCGCGTCTGGCGCTCAAGCTGGCTACCGGCGCCGGCAAGACCACCGTGATGGCCATGCTGATTGCGTGGCAGACCCTCAATGCGGTCCGCCGGCCCCAAAGCCGGAACTTCACTCGCGGCTTTCTCGTGGTCACGCCGGGCATAACGATTCGCGATCGCCTGCGGGTACTCCAGACCAACGATCCGGACAGCTACTACCAAAGTCGGGAATTGGTCCCGGCCGACATGCTGCCCGACCTGAACAAAGCCAAAATCGTTATCACCAACTTCCACGCCTTCAAGCGGCGGGAGACCCTGGAGATTTCAACCGGCGGGCGCAACCTGCTGAAGGGACGCACAGGACCAGACGTGCAAACGCTGGAATCCGAGGGGCAGATGCTCCAGCGGGTCATTCCAGAGCTGATGAACATGCGCAGCATCATGGCCATCAACGACGAGGCCCATCACTGTTACCGGCAGCGGCCCGAGGACGCCGATGACGAAGGCAGGCTCCAGGGCGACGACCTGAGCGAGGCCAAGAAGAACCGAGAAGCCGCGCGGCTGTGGATTTCGGGGCTAGAGGCCGTCCAGCACCGACTCGGCCTGCGGCGCGTGGTCGACCTATCGGCCACGCCTTTCTTTTTGCGCGGCTCCGGCTATGCCGAGGGCACTTTGTTCCCTTGGACGATGAGCGACTTTTCGTTGATGGACGCCATCGAGTGCGGCATCGTCAAGCTGCCGCGCGTGCCAGTGGCGGACAACGTGCCTGGCCATGAGATGCCGGTGCTGCGGGAACTATGGACGCACATCCGGCCAGCGATGCCCAAAGGGGGGCGCCGAACTGCAGGGAATCTCGATCCCCTCAGACTGCCCCTTCACCTGACCAACGCGCTTGAGGCGTTATACGGCCATTACAAGCAGACCTTCGAACTCTGGCAGGCAGCCGGCATCCAGGTCGCGCCCTGCTTCATCGTCATCTGCAACAACACGGCCACCTCCAAGCTGGTCTATGACTACATCGCCGGTTTCCAGCAGGAACAGGATGATGGTTCATCGCGGATCCACAACGGGCGGCTCGAGCTCTTCCGCAACTACGACCACCAGGGCATCCGGCTGGCTCGTCCGCGCACCTTGCTAATCGACAGCGAGCAGCTTGAGTCGGGCGACGCGTTGGACCGCAATTTCCGGAATTTAGCCGCACCCGAGATCGAGCGGTTCCGACGCGAAATCGTCGAGCGCACCGGCGACCGCGCCGAAGCCGACCAGCTCACCGACCAGGATCTGCTGCGCGAGGTCATGAATACGGTCGGCAAATCCGGGCAGCTTGGCGACTCGATCCGCTGCGTGGTCTCGGTGTCGATGCTCACCGAGGGCTGGGACGCCAACACGGT
>JAKZUJ010000054.1:0-19118 GCA_047516685.1 Chloroflexota bacterium
CGCGGAGCGACAGGTACGCGCACCGAACCCATAACCAGCCGTGCCCGGCTTAGCGCAACGGCGCCGACGTGCCAGTGGGCGACCGACACCCGACGGCAACTGAAGGCGCCGACGTGCCGAAACGGATGCTTGCCTGCCGACCGCCGTACCTAAACGAGTAGCGCTAGTCGTTGCGCGGTTGGTTCAGCAGGATCAGGCAAAGTTCGCGCACGTCCTCACGAACTAGATCGATGCTGGCCTGGAGCCGGTCGTCGGATTTCTGCAGGCCGCTGACGGCCTCTGCAACCTTGCCCCAGCGGTAGAACGCACCACCGGCGGCCACCAGCGCCGCCACGGCGGCGGCAGCGGTCACAATTGACTCGGTCATCGGCCTATCCTGCATTTCGCTCGCGGTGCCCGCCCGCGAACGAGTGCGCCCAGTTGCCAAGCGCCTTCAGGCCACACGCCCATCGCCGAAAGCGCTGAACCTGAAGCGTATCTCGTGTATCGCGAGGTGCGCTACTGCTGCCTCTTACCACGACGCCGAGCCAGACTCCGAGCGCGGAAACCGAGGCTGTTCAGCGCGCCGGCACCGGCTCCGCGGTTGGAGTCAAGAGGGCGCGCAGGCGGACGTTCAACGCCTCGCGGGCGTGGCTGTTCAGGTCGCTAAAGCCGGTGAAGTTGCGCGCCTCCACCGCATAGGCGCCACAGCCCGGTTGCAGCCCGTCCTGACACTGCTCCTCGTTCTTGGCAATCAAGGTGTAAAACGGTGCGCGCAGCGGCTCGTTGACAGTTGCAACATCCGCGATTCCCGGATCGACCAGCGGCGCCAGCTCATCCGGCGTCATGTTGACGACGATCACCACCGTTCCGCGCTCGAACTCCGAGCGCACCACGTCGAAGTCCACCTCATCGCTCGCATCGCCGTGGACCATGAGCGTGGTGGGCTGGCGCGACGCGGCGTCGTCGAACGTTGCCACGGTTCGAATGGCGAACTCCGGACTGTCGCGCCCCTCCAGCGGCAGCCGTCGGTCCTCCTGGAGTTCCGTCGGTTCGAAATACACGATGAAGTCCAGACCGAATCGCCCGAGCATTCGCTCAAACAGCAGGAACAACACAAAAACACCCACGGCCACCATGAGACCCCACAGAAGTCTCTGGGTTGGCGGGGACAGGCGTTGCATCATGCGGCTGACCGTGAGCGGGAATGGCCAATTGTATGGGCGCGGCTTGGCGACCGGTGAGCGTCAGTCGTCGTCGCTGAAGTCCAGAATGCCGCCAATCGTCGCGCCGGGCACGCCGGCGCTGCCGGTGACTGCTCAGGTCGTGCTGTAGGTCAGATAGGCGTCGCGAAGGTAAGAGAACAAGCTGCGGCGCCGGCGACGGTTGCGGCTTCCGCAACTCGGGCAGCCACGGTCGGCGGGTCCCCGCGCGGTCTCGAAGAACCGCAGCAGCACATCGTAGCGCCGGCCGCAATCCAGGCAGTCGTAGGCTTTGGTGGTCAGTGACGGCATCGTCAGGTTTAGAGTAGCTCAACTGACGATCGAGAAAGAAGCCCGCTGGGGCGCGTCACACTTTGCCAATGATTCCGATTGATGTAGTGGCGGGCCTGCGGCCATGACGGTGGTCCTGCTCCTGGCCCGGGCCCGCCCCCTCCCCTCACCAAATGCCTGAGGCCTTCCTGAGTCCAGCGCTCGTCGCTGCCGGGTCGGTTATTGCCGCGCTGGCGGCGATCTACCTCGTCCGGCTCAGCGGACGGCCGGTAACTCCGCCCCAGTTGCGCACGGAAGCGGCCGCGCGCGGGCGCTTCACACGCAACGCCCTCACGCCGCTGCTCACCAGCGGCTTTGACCGCGCCGTGTTCTGGGCATTCTGGATCGTGGCGCTGCGCATTCTCGGCCCCGAGCGCAACGGCGAATACGCCTTTTCGGTCAACCTTCTCACCTACTTCGCGGCCCTGACCGACTTTGGCTTGGGCACTGTCCTCACACGCGACGTTGCCCGACGCAATGCCGACCTCCGCCCCCTCTTCAGCGCGGGCCTTGCCATCCGGCTGCGTCTGGTGGCGTTGAGTGCTCCGCTGATGCTGGGGATGGCACTGCTCTACCGCGCCACCGGTTCGGTGTCGGACACGACGGTCATCACCGCCGCGATTCTGGCCGCCGGACTCGTACCCAGCGCCCTCGGCCAGGCCTACGCCTCGGTCTACGGCGCGTGGGAACGCATGGACCGGCGGGGATGGGTGGCGGCCGGCACGTCCGCCCTCACGGTGGGCTTGGGCCTGCTGCTGCTGGGCGCGGGGGCGGGCGTGATCGGGCTGGCAGTCGCGGGAATGGTTTCAGGCACGGTCTCCCTGCTGGCGCTGGCACGCCCCGTGGGGTTTCACCTTCTGCGCCCTGGCCGGCACGGCCACGGACACCGGCGCGAGCTGCTGACATCCGGCTTTCCGCTCATGCTCAACGGTCTGCTGGCTACGGCCTTCGTCCAGCTGGACATTCTGGTCCTGCAAGCGATTGAGGGCACGGCCGTGGTTGGGCACTATAACGCGGCCTACAAGTTCATCAACGCGCTGAACGCCATTCCGGCCGCCATCGTATTGGCCGCGTTTCCCCTCATGGCGCGCGCGGCCGAGGATCCCAAGAGCCTGGCACGCTGGGCGGCGCGCACCTGGCGAGTCCTCATCTCGCTGGCGGCCCCCGCCGTGGTGCTGCTCTTCGTCTTTTCCGAGCCATTGGTGGGAACGTTGCTGGGTCGCGACTTCCTACCGTTCACCGCGCAAGCCCTGGCCATCCTCATCTGGTTTCTGCCGCTGAGCTTCCTGAACGGAACACTGCAATACGTGGTCATTTCTCTCGACCGCCAGTGGTGGCTCACGCCGGCCTTCCTGGTGACCACGCTCTTCAACGTTGGCGCCAACCTGGCCCTGGTGCCGGCGTTCGGTTTCCAGGCGGCGGCCGCAACCACCATCGCCAGTGAGGCCGTGCTGCTGGTCATGCTGGCTTGGATCCTGCGGCGCGACCATCTCTTGCGCCATCTGGTGCAACCAGTACTTCGACCGGCGCTGGCCGCGGGTTGCCTGGCATTGACCGTCTGGTTGCTGCGCGGCCTGCCGTGGATTCCAGCCGCCGCGGCAGGCCTGGGCGTCTATGCGGGCGTGCTGGCCCTCAGCGGTGGCATCGACCGCTCGATCTTCAGCCCGGACACTGACCGCTAGCGGATCGGCCCGCCCAGCGCCTCGCGCAGATTGGCCTCGTCGGCGAGCGGGACTGTCGGCGGCACGATATCGACCGGCCCCAGCCAGAGATAGTCCACGCCCGCGTACACAATCTCCGACAGCTTGCCAACCGACGTCAGCGGGCGGTCGTCGGGACGCAGAAATGCGATAAACGCCTGATATGCCCCCGACTCGGCCTCCGCCGGCACCCACAGGGCCGTACGCAGCTGATGCGTCTCGGCCGGCTGCCATTCGGACGTCCGTCGAAGCAAGCGATCCTGCGCATAGAGGTCTTTGGCATATATCACACCAGTCGGCGTACGCAGCCAGATGCGCAGACGCAAGTCGTAGTCGACAGGTTGCCGGGCACGGATGAACACGGTGAAGCGCACGCCGTCGCCCGCTTCGCGCGGCCCCTGGTCCGCGCGCGCGCCCGTGTACTGGATAAGGTCGATCACGAAGTCATTGCCGAGCTTTACCTGGCCGCGCCGGTCGACCAGATCCAGAACATTCGTCATGTAGAGCTGGAGAACACCGTTCCGATAGACCTCGGAGCGCGCCTGCCACTGCGAAGCGAGCCACCCCTCCACGTGTCCGTTGGGGTCCGCCTGCTCCAGACCGGCCAGCACCACCCAAAGTCGCCGGTGATTGTCGGCCGCTCGCTGGAGCTTGAGATTGGCTTCCTTGGCCGTCACCGCGGGCGGAACCTCGTCGGGCAGGAACCACACGTCGACCTTGTCGAGAAAGCCCGGGAAGTAGTGCCGCCAGTACCACCCCTGCCAGGGACCGGCCAGAACCACCGCGTCCCTGAATTTGCCTTCGTCTCGACCGGGCCGCCGCGGGCGGGCCAGGTTCTCGATCGTGGAAGTGATCGAGCGATAGTCCCCTCGCTTGTAGTCGTCGTAATAGCCGCGCGACGCGTACACCGAACCGGCCAGGGCAGCGACCACAATCGCCGCCGCCGGCGCCGTCACCCAGAATCGGCGCGGAAGAAAGCTGAAGGGAACCGCGGCCAGAATTGCCAGTGCGGGTATCGCCGGGAGCAGGTAGCGCGACTGATATTCCTTATCGAAGATCAGGAGGAGAGCCAGAAAGCCGAGCACCGCGGCGACTTTCGCCAGCAACAGACCCGCCATACGACGCGCCAGGCAGGCGGCGGCGCCAACAGTTACCAGCGCACCCAGAGTTCCAGCCACGAGCGCCCCCGCCCGGCCGCCGCCGCGGACGGCCGCGTCGCCTGCAAAGACGTCCAACCAGGCGCTGGCCGCTACCTCGCGGATCACATCCAATCCCAGGCCTCCGGTTCCAAACGCCGGCAAGCTGTCCTGAACGCCACGGGCCAACAAAATCCAAGGCAGCGCGGCTGCCAGGCAGGCCGCTTCAAGCGCGACGAACGCAAGCACGCGGCGTCGCTGCCGCCCGAAGCGCCAGGGGAGCGACAGGTTCATCGCCACCACGGCCAGCGCCGCCGTGTAATCCACATAGGCGCCGACCAGGATCGTCAGCGCCAGCCACAGCCAGTCTGTCGATCGGCCGCGGCGCATCGCGCGTTCGAACAGCCAGAGCGCCAGCGTGCCGAAGAGCGCCGCCGCGGCGTACATCCGTGCCTCGCGACTGAAAAAGATCAGCAGCGGCGATACGGCCACGACTCCGGCGGCAAACACCGCCGGCCACGGCCGCAGATACATGCGCGCAAGCTGGTAGGTCGCGGGAATCAGTAGGACGCCGAACGGAACAGACAGCCAGCGCACCAGCGGTTCCTGCTCGCCGAACCAACTGACCCAGAAGTGCAGCGCGACGTAGTACAGGGGTGGATGTTCGAACGGCGCCTGAGCGATGGCCGAGATAATGTCCAACGGAACCGAACGCGCGTACCAGACTGACGCGACTTCATCGAAGTCAAAGTCGCCCAGATCGTGCAGCCGCAGGCCGCGCAGCGCTGCGCCCAGCACCAGCACAATCGTCAGCGCTGCCAGGGGCGTGGCATGGCGCGACAGGTACTCCGCGCCCGCGCGCCGGGCTGTCGCGACTTGCCTAGTTGGCGCAGTCATAGGCCGCCAGTGTGCGCTGGGCGAGTTCCGACCAACTATGACGCGCGGCGATGGCTTTCGAACCCTGGGCCAACTGCCGACGGCGCGCCGGGCTGTCACGAATCTCAGCCAGCGAAGCGGCAAGCGCGGGTGCATTGTCGGGAGCTACGAACGCCGCCTCATCTGAGCGAACGTCGACCGTCCCTTCGATGGCCGGGGCCGTCGTGACGACGGGAATGCCGTGTGCCACGGCGTTCATGAACGAACCGCGGCGTGCCGAGAGACCATCGACAAACGGCAGCGCGATCACGTCACAGGCCACCAGCCAGCGCGAGATAACGCCGGGTCGCTGCTCGCCCGTGTCAATCAGGCGCACACCGTCAAACGTGCTCGAAGGGACCGGGGGTTCGGCGCGTCGGGTGTTAGTTGGCGGCGCCGCTGCGCCGATCAACGCCAGCAGCGTCCGCGGCCCGGCCACTTCCGGCCGGCGCAATGCCTTCGCCAGAACCTCCACACCCTTGCTGCGCTGCCGGAAACCGAAGAAGCCAACAATGAAGTCTTCCAACTCTAGGTCCAGGGCCGCTCGCGCGGCACGACGATCGCCGCTATCGGGGGGCGGTTCAATGGTGGGGCCAGCTGGAATCCAATGACTGTTCGAGTCGCCGTAGCCCTGCCTGACCGCCAGGCGCCTGTCCGACTCGTCAACGTAAATGGCCGCGTTCGCACACCGCGCCAGCCCTCGAACGAGCGCCGCGCGCAGCTGACCGGCCTTTGGAAACAAGTACGGCTGATGCAGGTCGTGAAACGTCACCGCCAAACGGCCGGCGCCTGCCAGTCGCGGCAGGACCCGGGCCAGTCCCATAATTTCGCCCGGCCGCGCAAACGCGCCTGCCTGATAGTGCAGGTGAATCACGTCCGGCCGAACTCGCCGCGCCGCACGGATCGTGTCAACAACTGCCAGCAGGGGAAGTCGGCTTCCAACGGCATGAATTCGCGCGCCCGGATCGTCGGCGGATCTGGACTCCGTCGCTACGTGACAGGACAACGCGCAAGCCTCCAGGGCCGTCGCCAGCCTGGCCACGTGATCGCCAACGCCACCGATCCGCGGCGGAAATTCGCCGGTGACGAAGAGCACGCGTCGGGGCGGCCCGATGCCTGCATCTCCGGCTAGCGTCGCCACCCGGTCCATTGCCAGAGAGTGACGGCCGCGATCTGACGTAACTCGCGGCCGGCATCGGCGCGTGTGGCCGGCCGCAGCAGACGCACAACCTGTTCAAACACGCGCAGGACGCCTGTGATCGCCACGAACCCACGCAGAAGCGCGGCCACCGGCCAGCCCCAGGTCTTGGTGACATAGCGGTAGCGGCTGTGAAAGAAGCGCCGCTCGCGGGCCACCGGGTCTTGTTCGGAACTGGCCCCGCCTCGATGTTGAACACTCGCGCTCCGTGTGACCCCGCAACGCCAGCCGCGCCGGGCCAGTTCGCGCAGCAGGTCTAATTCCTCGGCATACATCTCGTAGCCAATGTCGAACCCGCCGGTATCGACCAGCGCGGACCGCCGAAAGCACAGGCACGCGCCGGTTAACCACTCGGGCTCGTCGCTCGCCGAATCGCGCATGTAGTAGCGACGCAGCGCAGGCAGGTTGGGTGCGAAGCGCTGAATGATCGTCCCGTCGGTCAGCGCCGCGCCGAGCGTCGGCAGCCGGCGGGCGGGCGAACTCGGTGGCTTGCCAGCCGCCGCCTGCATTGGCGCCACGCAGCCCAGGTCGGCCGCGCTCGCCAGATGTGCCAGCATCGCTGCCAGCGCGCCCGGGACCAGGTGAGCGTCGGGGTTGATCAGCAACACTGCGTCGCCGGTGGCCTCGGCGATCCCAATGTTGGCGGCCGCGCCAAACCCCAGGTTGCGATCGGACTGCAGCAGCCGCGCCGTCGAAAACCGTTGGCGCACGACGTCCGCCGTCCCGTCGCTGGAATCGTTGTCGATTACGGTTATGTCAAGCCGGCCCGGAATCTCTTCACCGGCCGCGCGCACCGCCGCCAGACAGCACGCGATGTCCGAGGTCGAATTCCAGGTCACGATCACCGCGGACACAGACCGGAGCGCCGGGGAAGTCACCTGGACATCGTCGCTGGCTCTTCGTTCCAGTGCCGCCGCAGGGCCCGTTGGACCCGCCATTCGTGCTCGGCCATCAGCATCGCCAGCAACAGGCCAACGCGCCCGTCCTGATAACCGCGCTGGCGGATCAGCCGCCCCCAGAGTTCCCTGAGAGGCTGGAGCAGCATCGCCGTTGGTCTGCGGCGTGTGCCGGTCCTATACAGACTCTCGGCCACCGCCTCGGCATAGACTCGCTGACGCGCGCGGAATTGCGACACGCTGGTATAGCTCAGATGTTCCAGCGGATGCTCCATCCGCCCAACCGTGCCGTTCACCTCCACCAACTCATGGACTGGCCGGTCGGACAGGTAGGCGGCGTTACGACGGTCCATGATCCGCAGCTGGTAGTCGGGCGACCAGCCGGCCCCACCCATCCACCGACCAAATATCCGGTTGCGGCGCGGAACCCAGTAGCCGGCGCAGGCTTCGCCTCCCACGCGAGCCTGGATTTCCTTGCAGAGCTCTGGCGGGACTCGCTCATCGGCATCAACAAACAGCACCCAGTCATGAACGGCCAGACGCAGTCCGGCGTTGCGCTGATTGGCAAAGTCGCTCCAACTGCGCTCGATTAGACGAACGTCCGGCGGCAGCACCTGGGTGGTCCCGTCGGTACTGAAGGCGTCGACGACCAGCACTTCGTCGGCCCAGGCCAGCGTAGCGAGGCAGTCGCCGAGATTCGCCTCTTCATTACGGGCGATTACGATCGCGCTGATGGCCGTCATCTCCGTCAATCCGCACGCAGCGCCGCCCGCGCCGCGGCGTAGGCCTGCCGGCGCGGACCGGGCAAGCGAGCGCGAACGCCGAGCAACAGCCACATCAAGGCGATAGCGGCACTGGCCATCGGTTTCGCGCCATGCCGTCGGTACCAACGCGCCCGGCTGCGATAGAGCTGCGGCAACATTTCGCCGTCGCGAGCCGAGGTGGTCGACGCCCGGATGTGAGTCACGTGCGCGGTCGGCACGCAACGAACCCGCCAGCCCTCGTCCCAGAACCGCCGGCAGAGATCAACTTCCTCGGCGTACATCCAGTAGGCCGCCGAGAACCCGCCCACGAGTTCCAGCGCTCGGCGCCGCATCAGCATGAAAGCGCCCAGCACGTATCCCACATCCCGTGCGGCGCCCTTCGTCCAGAGGCGTCCGTTCAGGCGGGAACCGCGCAATCGCGCCGGCAGCGGGAGCAGATCGAATACCGCCTGCCCCAGTCCGGGGAACGCGAACGCGGAGTCCTGCGGCGAGCCGTCCGTATTCAGCAGCACCGGCCCCACGCAGGCCGCGTCTGGCGCTTCATCCAGCGCGCGCGTCAGTTCGCCCAGCGCGTCGGGATGCGCCCACACATCGGCATTGGCGACCAGCACCAGTGGCGCCCGCCCTTTGTTGATGCCCGCATTCGCAGCCGCGCCATAGCCGGGATTGTCGGCTCGGGTCAAGACAGCCACGTCAAGCGTCGCGTCGTTCACCAGGGCGGCCAGTGCCGGATCGCCGGCGGTGTCGACGATCGTCAATGACTGGACGACAGCCGCCGACGAACGAATGCTGCGCGCGGCGCGCCGCGCAACGTCGGCCTGCCCGTGGGCCACGATGACAGCGTCAATCATGCCCGGCTACCCACATCCTTCACGGAACGCTGGCGGCGGGCGCCCACCCCGCGCCCTGACGTCGCGTTGGGCGTTACTTAACCTCGACGGTCGCGCCCACCTCTTCCAGCTGCGTCACCATGGCGTCAGCTTCCTCGCGCGTCAGGCCTTCCTTGATAGTTTCCGGAGCCTTGTCCACCACCGCCTTGGCGTCGCGCAGACCAAGACCTGTGATTTCTCGCACCGCCTTGATCACCTTGATCTTGCTCTGACCGGCGCTGGTGATTTCCACGGAGAACTCCGTCTGCTCTACCTCGGCCGGCGCCGCACCGTTATCGGACGGCATGGCCGCCACGGCCATCGGCGCGCCGGAGACGTTGTATTTCTCCTTCAACGCCTCCACCAGCTCCGAAAGCTCCAGCACCGTCATTGAGTCCAGCGACTCCAGAATGTCGTCTTTCGTTACCTTGGCCATCATGCGCCTCCTTCGGCGGCGGCCTGGAGTTGATCGACGCGCTCTTGCAGCGCATAGACCAGGCCTGAGATCAAACCATCCAACGTGTGCACCAGGTTCGAGATCGGGGCGCCAATCGCCCAGACCATCTCGGCATTTAGCTGTTCGCGTCCCGGAATGGACGCCAGACGAAGCACCCGTTGGTTGTCAAGCACTTCGCCGTTGAGAGCCCCGCCTCGAATGTCGACGGTCGGGTGTATCAGCGAGAAATCGCGCAACACGCGCGCCGCGCCGACTATGTCGTCTCCGCTGAAGGTAAACGCCGACTGCCCGCTGAGCAGAGCGCCGAGACCCTGAATCCCGGCCCGTTCAGCCGCCCGGGCCGCCAGGTTGTTCTTGATGACCCGAAGCGTTGCGCCTGACTCCCGCATCTGAGCTCGCAGCACCTGCTGCTCCGCGACCGACAGGTTGGTGAAGCCCGACACAATGCTCAGTGGGGACGACGCCAATTGCTCGGCGAGCGCCTCCACCAGGGTGGCCTTTTCCGCTCGTGTTGCCACTGGCAGTTCCTCCTTCGCGTATGACGAAACAAAAAATCGAGCGGCGCGCCGGATCGGCTGTCCGCTCGACAATCCGTTCGCGCCTCGGCGGGCTCTCTCAACGCGAGAGATTGCGTGGCCCGCTGTCTGCGGCTATTCAGTTGAGGGGTGTGGGTCGAATCGACTCCTGCGTTACTCCACGGCCGCGCTGGCTTCGTCCATTGTGGCCTGCGTGTCCAGGCGGATACCGGGACCCATGCTGGAACAGAGACTCATTGTATGGATATAGGTGCCCTTGGCCGCACTGGGGCGTGCCCGCACGACGGCTTCAATCAGGGTGCGCAGATTCTCGATCAGGCCCTGACGGCCCATTGAGACCCGGCCGGCCACCACGTGCAGATTGGCCAGACGGTCCACGCGAAACTCAACGCGGCCGGCCTTCAACTCGCGTACAACCCGGCCAACATCGTTGGTCACCGTGCCGGCGCGTGCGTTTGGCATCAGGCCGCGCGGACCCAGAATCCGGCCCAACGGTCCGATAATGCGCATATTGTCCGGAGTGGCCACGGCGGCCTCGAAATCGAGCCAGCCGCCGCGAATCCTGGCAGCCAATTCGTCGGTACCCACTTCGTCGGCGCCCGCGTCGCGCGCTTCCTGCGCCCGATCGCCGCTGGCAAACACGATCACTACTCGTTCCTTGCCGGTACCGTTCGGCAACGTCACCGTGCTGCGCACCTGCTGGTCCGCGTGCGTGGGGTCAACGGCTAGGAGGGCGTGAAACTCCACGGATTCGTCAAACTTGGCCCTCGGCAAACCAAGCAGTACGTCAATCGCTTCGCCGAGGGTGTAGCGGGCATTGCGATCCACCGCGTCCCGCGCCTGCTGAAACCGCTTGCTGTGTCGCGCCATGCTCAACCCCTGACTTCAATACCCATGCTGCGGGCGGTGCCGGCCACGATCTTCATCGCCGCCTCCACGTCGTACGCGTTGAGGTCCGGCATCTTGATCTCGGCAATCTCACGAACCTGGGCGTCGGTCACGGCGCCAACCTTTTCGCGGTTCGGTTCGCCGGACCCTTTGTCGACGCCAGCGGCCTTGCGCAGCAGGTCCGCCGCCGGCGGCGTCTTCGTGATGAAGGTGAAGGAACGGTCTTCGAAGATCGTGATCTCGGCCGGGATGATGGATCCCGTTTGCTCGCGGGTGCGCTCGTTGTAGGACTTCGTGAATTCGATGATGTTCACGCCGTAGCCACCCAGCGCGGGGCCAACCGGCGGGGCCGGCGTAGCCTGTCCGGCTGCCAACTGAAGCGTGATTTTGGCGAGGACGCGTCGTGCCATGGTTTGTCAGCCGCCTGCTTAGATGATCGACCCGCCGCCGGATTTCTCGACCTGGAGAAAATCCAGTTCGACCGGCGTGTCGCGTCCGAAGAACGAAACCAGCACCCGCAGGCGCTCCTTGTCATCCATCACTTCGTCGACCGTGCCAAAGAAGTCGGTGAATGGTCCATCGATGATCTTGACCCGCTCGCCGATCTGGATGCGGACCTCGGGCCGTGGGCCCTCGCCCTCCATCAGCTTGAAGATCGTGCGGGCCTCGTCGCGCGACAGCGGAATGGGCTTGTGACCAGCCCCGGCGTCGGCGCCCACGAAGTTGACGACGCCCGGCGTGTTGCGCACAACCTGCCACGCGGCATCCGCCTCTTGCTTGGCTTGCGGGTCCTGTGAGTTCTTGCCTTCGTCAAGCGAAAGCATCTGAACCAGCACGTATCCCGGGTACATCTTGCGCTTCACCGTCCGCCGCTGGCCGTGCCGCGACTCTTCAACATCCTCTTCCGGGACCACGATCTTGAAGACCTGGTCCTTGGCCTCCATGGATCGCACCCGCTGCTCCATGTTCTGCTTCACCTTGGCTTCGTAGCCCGAGTAGGTGTTCACCACATACCACTCGGCGTCGGCGGGGATCTGCTGTGCTGGCGCGTCCCCGTCGTCGGCGGCGGTTTGAGTGGGTGTGCGGCTGGCTTCAGCCATCATGCTGCAACGCCTTCCGTCAAGAGGTAATCAGGCCGAACAGGCGATCGAAGCCCAGATCGGCCAGCCCAAGAATGATCGCCATCAACACGCTGATCGCCAGTACCAGCGCGGTCAACCGAGCGGTCTGCTCGGGCGTCGGCCATTGCGCCTTGCGCAGCTCCAGATACGCGCTGCGCACGAATCGCGCAGCGGGCGCCCGGCGAACGGTCTGGCGCAGGCCTCGCGTGGATATCACGATCATTCACTCGTTAGCGCGTCTCGCGATGGGCCTTATGCGCACGGCACGCGCGGCAGTACTTTCGCAAATCAAGCCGGTCGGGAGTGTTCCGCCGGTTCTTAGTGCTCACGTAGCCACGCGAACCGCAGTCCCGGCACTCAAGCGTGACGACCAGCCGATCACCTCGGCGAGGCATTTCCATCTCCAGGGCCGTACGCCGGCCGTCCGATCCGGGGCGCGATCCACGTGTGACGCAGAAAGCCACGCCCGCCATGCACAATAAAACCCCGGCGGGTGGCCCGCACGGGACGACTCAGTATACGACGAATTTCGCGATGAGTCGCTACCATGCGCCGCCGGGCGCGCCTACCACTCGGCGCCCGCGGCCGGCGGTCCATCGCGACGGCATCCAGGGCGGCTCGGCAGGCTCAACCACGGCAGCGGCCTAGCCGGCGATCCGGTCCACCGTGGCGGCGATAGCCACGGCCGCCGTCACCGATCCCAGCATCAAGCCGATCATCCACTTGGTGAGCCGGGTTTCGAGCGCGTGCAGGTCGCCTTTGAGTTCGGCTTTCAACTCAGCCACATCGGCTTTGGTCGCGAGGCCGTCATACTTGCTTTCCATGCGGGGGATTCGGTCTCGGTCGTCCATCGAGATGGCGGTCACGGTCTGTCCTCCGTGGGGTAGGTATGACTCCTGCCGCCCTGCTCGCAGTTTAGACCATCCGCGTACCGGCCTCCCTGCTCGCGTGAATCTTCCCTCGCACGTGAGCGCCATCGTCACGCTACGCAGGCCGGAATCCACGCCCGCCCTCGTGCCCGCCTTTGGCAACCGCACTCACCCGCCGCAGTATTGGAGACCGCACGGCTGGAGACTCGACCATGACCTCTGATGGACTGACCTACGCCGGGCGTTTGAGCGATTTCGCCTCCGGGACCTGCCACCGAGTGCGCGCGGGCGACCGCACTCTTGTGCTCATCCGGAACGGCGATGCCGTCTACGCCCTGGACAACCGCTGCCCCCACATGGGATTCCCGCTGGATCGCGGCAGCGTGGATGACGGCATCCTGACCTGCCATTGGCATCACGCCCGCTTTGACATCTCAACGGGCGGCACGTTCGACCTGTGGGCCGACGACGTGCCCGCCTTCCCCACGCAGGTGATTGATGACGACGTCTGGATCGACCTGCGCAACGGTCGGGACGAAGCGGCGCATCACCGCCGCCGCCTGCGCGACGGGTTGGAGCAGAACCTGTCATTGGTGATTGCCAAGGCCGCCGTCTCACTGGTGGAGGGCGGCGCCGACCCGCGCGAACCCTTCCGCATCGGGCTGGAGTTCGGGACGCACTACCAGCGGGACGGCTGGGGACAGGGCCTGACCGTACTGACCTGCATGATGAATCTGCTGCCCCACCTGCCGCGCGAGCAACACGCCCGCGCGCTGTACCACGGGCTGGCCAACGTGGCGGATGAATCCTCCGGCTCGGCCCCGCGGTTTGAGGTCGGGCCGCTGCCGGATGCCCCCAGCGACCCGGCCACGCTCAAGCGCTGGTTCCGGCGCTTCGTCGAAGTGCGCGACGCAACCGGCGCGGAACGCTGCCTGCTGACCGCCGTTCGATCCGGGCTGGATCAGGCCACGATTGCCGACATGCTGTTCGCGGCGGCCACCGACCATCGCTACCTGTCCACCGGGCACGTGCTCGACTTCACCAACAAGGCCCTGGAGGCCCTGGACATCGCCGGCTGGGATCTGGCCGAAACCGTGATCGGCTCGCTGGCCCAAGGGTACGCCGACGCCGGACGCATGGAGGAATCCAACGCCTGGCGCAGGCCCCACGACCTTGTGGCGATCCTGGAAACAGCCTTCCGCGAGCTCCCCGACATCCTGTCGGCGGACCTCGAACCAATCGCCTGGGACGGACGCCCGGAGTTGATCGAGACCGTTCTGGGCGACGATCCCCAGGCAATCGCCGCGGCACTCACCGAGGCGCTGCGCAAGGGCGTGCCTCCGCTCCAGCTCGCCGAGGCCGTGACCCACGCCGCCATCACGCGCGTCGTCCGATTCCACGTCACCAACGAGTTCGGCGACTGGGACCGCGCCCTGCATACGCTCTCATTCGCAAACGCCGTACGCGGCGGCCTGGCGCGGTCGGGTTCGCGCGAACTCGTGCGGGGCGTGTACGACGCGGCCATGAGCGTCTACCTGGACCGCTTCCTGAACGTTCCCCCCGCCCGCGTGCCCAGGGCCAACGGGCAGACGTCCGCTAAGGAATCGCTGAAACGGCTGCCCGACCTGCTGAACCGTCAGCAGCAGGTGGACGAAGCCGCCAGACTCATCGTTGACTACCGAGCGAGCGATGCCCCTGTAGCGGACCTGCTGGAAGCAGTCGGCGGCGGCCTGTTGCGCGAGGACCGCAATTTCCACACCATCCAGGCGGTTGAAGCCAGCATCACGCACGCCGAGTTGAGCGACGACCCGGCCGATGCCACGCTGGCGCTGGTGGCTGGCGCGCGTTACCTGGCGGCGCATGCGCCCACCGTCCGCGCCCAGGGCCAGACCTTCCAGATCGCCCAACGCCTGCAACGCGGCGAACGCTTGTTTGAGGAGGCGCCCGCCTGACCAGCCTGAGCACTGAAGGGGTAACCGCCGTATTCCACGGGATCCGGAAGCCATTTACGTTCCACACCTACCCCATTCCGGATCCCGTCGCCGGCGCCGTGGTGCTCAAGATGCGCCTCGCCAACATTTGTGGGTCGGACCTGCACTACTGGCGGGGCGACGCCGACCTGGTCGGCCGCGGCTTTGAAATGCCCTATGCCCTGGGGCACGAGGGCGTCGGTGAACTGTTCCGCTTGGGTACGGGCGTGACCACGGATTCATCGGGTCAGCCGGTGCGCCAGGGCGACCGCGTGGTCTTTCGCTACTTCGACCCTTGCGGCCGCTGTGCCGTCTGTCTCCGTGACCACCCCTACGCCTGTCCCTACCGGCAGCGCGAGCGCCTGCTCGGCGTTCGGCGCTGGCCGCACTTCCGCGGCACCTTCGCGCAGTACTACTACCTGTATCCGGGACACACCATGTTCCGGGTTCCCGACGGACTGTCCGACGCGTCCGTGGCCAGCGTGAACTGCGCCCTGGCGCAGGTGGTTTCCGGTCTCGACCGTGCCCGGCTGCGCCCCGGCGAAAGCGTCGCCATCCAGGGCGCCGGCGGGCTGGGGCTTTACGCTGCCGCCGTGGCCAAGGCTCGCGGCGCCGGCCCGGTCATCGCCATCGACGGCATTCCTTCGCGCTTGCAACTGGCCCGCGCCTTCGGCGCCGACAACACCATCGACCTGAATCAGGCGGACACGCCCGAGAGCCGCGTGCAGGCGGTGCGCGACCTGACCGGCGGCCTGGGCGCGGACGTGACCCTGGAACTCGTCGGCCATCCGGCGGTCGTCGCCGAAGGCGTCGACATGACTGCCCCCGGCGGGCGCTTCGTTGAAATCGGCAACATCAACGTGGGCTGGTCGGGGACGTTTGACCCATCCAGCGCCGTGATGCGCAGCGTCACGCTGCTGGGCGTCGCCCACTACCGGGCGCGCGATCTCGCCGGCGCGTTGGCCTTCGTGGCCCGAGAATCCGGGCGCCTGCCCTTGGACCGGATGCTGGCCAGCCGCTTCGACCTGACCGACATCAACGAGGCGTTCGTTCAGCAGGACGCCGGTCGCGTCACCCGCGGCGCGCTGGTTCCCCACCCGCCAGGGGCGGCCTAGAACAAGCGATCGGAATCGGCGAGCGGTCGGCTGGTAGCCGCCGACCGCTCGCCGTTGCCTAGCGAGTCTTGGCTGCCGGCGCCGACTCGGTCACTGGGACGGGAACCGCTACCGGGGCGCTTCCGATTCGCGAGGGCCACCAGTTCCAGCGCCCCAACAGCAGCACGATGCTCGGCACAAACAGCGCCCGCACGATGAACGTGTCCATCAGAACGCCCAGCATCACGGCGAATCCCAGCTGATAGATGTCCCGCAGCGGGAACGTCGTCAGGACCGAGAATGTGCCCGCCAGAATCAATCCCGCGGAAGTAATCACACCTCCGGTTTGCGCCACCGCCACGCGCACGCCTTCAACCAGCCCGCGCGCCTGAATCTCCTCGCGCACCCGCGAAATGATCAGGATGTTGTAGTCGGCCCCCAGCGCAGCCAGAAATATGAACATCCACACTGGATTCTGATAGCCGACCCCCGGGTGCCCCATGATGTTTTGAAAGATCACCACCGACAGCCCGACGGCCGACAGGAAGCTCAGCAGCACGCTGCCAAGGAGATAGCTGGCCGCGACAACGCTGCGCAGCAGCACCAGCAGGATGACCCAGATCAGGATCACCACAACCGGTCCTATGACCGCCATGTCGCGGTTCACCGCGTCCCGTGCATCCGTTTGCAGAGCGGTCGGGCCGCCAACCACGATTTCGGCGCCGTCAAGCGATGTTCCGTTGACGGCCGAACTCGCCACCGCGCGAATGTCGACGATACGGTCGATGGCGGGGATTTCGTACGGATGGTCGGCCATCACGACATCCAGTCGGGCCGTCGTTCCATCTGGGGAGACGAACCGGCGTCCGGCGAAGTAGGTCTCCAGCACGGCCTGCATCCGCGGGTCGACGTTGGCCGGCGCGCCCATGGCGGGGGCCCCGCTCGGCGGCCCCTCGCGCAGCGCCGGCGGCAGCTGCGGAATTGCCGCCTGCAGCGCCGCCGCGTCGACCGCGGGCGCATCGCCTGTAGGTCGCGTGGGGCCGCTCACCCGTACCACGCCAGGCACCGCGGCCACGGCCTGCGTGAGGCGATCAAGGTCCACCAGGCTTGCGTCAACGTCCGGGGTGTTGACGTAGATGTTGGTTGGCGCAAGTTCGCCGGCCCCGAAGCTGTCGTCCATGATCTGCGCGCCGATCTTCGACTCGGCGCTGTCCGGGAATCCGTCAATAAAGCTGAAGTTCGGCTTGAGGCTTGGCGCGCCGGCCGCAAAGACCACCAGCAGCACCAGCGTGACCGTGAACGTGGCCACCGGACGGCGAGTCACCAGCTTCGCCACCCGCGACCAGATGCGGGAGTGCTCGGTTCCCGTCACGTGCATCCGGCCCGGCCAGAACGCCGCGCGTCCCAGCAGCACGGTCAGCGCCGGAATCAGCGTCAGGCCGGCGATCAGCATCAGGAAGATCGCCATCGCCAGCACGGGTCCCATGGCCTGGAACGAACCGAACGTGGCCAGCAGCAGCGCCAGCATGGCCGCGATGGTCGTGCCCCCGCTTGAGGCAATGGCCGGACCGATTCGCCGCAGCGATTCCTGCATGGCCTGCCAGCGATCAGGCTGTCGTCGCAGTTCCTCTCGGTAGCGCGCGACGATGAACAACGTGAAATCGGTGCCGGCGCCGAACATCAGCACGGACATCAGTGCCGTGACCTGGCCGTTGAGCGATAGCCCCAGGTTGTCGGCCAGCGTGGCGGCCAGCGATTGCGCCACCAGCAGCGTCAAGCCCACCCCCGCCAGGGGAAGCAATGCCAGCGCCGGCGAGCGATAGATCAGCAGCAACAGCACGAGCACCAGCAGCGCGGTGACCAGGGTGACCCTGAAGTCAAAGGTCCCGAACACCTCCACGGCGTCCGAGACGATTCCCGCGGGACCGGTAAGCGCCACGGTCAGGCCGACATCCTCGACACCGGTCTGCGCCTGCTCGCGAATCCATGTGACCACCTCCCCAAACCGCGCTTCGGCCGGCGAGCCGGTGATCATGACAATAGTGGTGACGGTCGTTCCGTCGGGCGCCAGCAGCGCGCTGGCCGCTTCCGGCGATCCGCTCAGCGAAAGGACTGTCTCGATGTCGTCCGGCGCGCCGTCCGCCTGCAACGCCGCGTCAACTCCGGCTACAGCGGCCAGATCCGCGTCCGACAATCCCTCGGGACGGTGAAAGACGACAATGGCCGGTACGCCCTGTCCACGCGGATACTTCTCGCTCACCAGTTCCAGGGCCCGCAGGGACTCCGAGTCCCCAGGGAGAAAATCCGCCTGGTTGTTGGTCGTCACCTCGGCAAGCGGCGGCGCCGTCACGATGACAATTGCGCCGACAACCACCCACGCGGCTATTACGCCCACCGCCCGGCGCCAGTTGGCGGCCAGGCTGGCCAGCAGTCCAAACATCTACTTCACGCCCCACTTCGCGTCTGCGACCTCAGAGTGTGGCAAGTTTCACTGCAAGATTGTGAAAAAGTTCACGAACTTGCGACGCAGCGCAAACTGCTCGAAGCAAGTCGCCGAATCCGCCTCGGCCCTAGAGCAATCCAAGCTGCTGGCGGAAGCCCAACGAGTCGAACATGGCCCAGCTCTCGGCGATCCGGTCGCCCTCAAAGCGGTAGATATAGATAGCCGACGCCTCGAACTTCGTCCCGCTCGGCTCGATCCCCAGGCCCGGACCCGTATGCGTGCCGCGCCACGTCACGCGCGCGATCACTTTGCCGGGCGCCATGATCCACTCGTCCGCGGTGATGCTCAGATCGGGAAACGAACTGCGGAGCTCCGGGATTTCGATCTTGAAGCCGTCGCGGCCGATCGTGCGTCCGTCCTGCATGTGCAGGACGTAGCCGGTGGTGAAAAGCTCGTCGATCAGGCTGATATCGCCGTTGGTCCAGGACTCCTCGTAAAAGCGCTCGACCAACGCCCGCTCCGCCGCCCCGGCCACACCTTCGGGTTCGCCACCACCCAGCAGAGTGGTCGCAATCGCCCCCGCCAGCGCACCCGCAACCGCCGCCAGCAGGACAGACGCGAGCAAGGGGTGCATGGTGATACGCCCAAATGTCTTCCGGCCCATCAAATCCGATCCTTATGTGGCGCCCAACAGCAGGCCGGTCAGTCTAAGGCTCCGTCGACAACACCCCCCGCAGACCCGACCGTCGGG
>JAKZUJ010000055.1:0-5515 GCA_047516685.1 Chloroflexota bacterium
GGCTGGGTCAGGCGCTGCGCCGGCGGAATGGGAGGGGACGGCGGGGTGCCAACGGGCACGGGGGCGGCGGGGAGCGGCAGTCGAAACTCGGGTTGCGGGGTCATACCGTCTAGTGTACACTAAGAGTGCACCAGTGGCAATTCCTGGAGGAGCAGGCGAGCGGCAGGGGTCTGACTTGAAGCGGTGGCAGGTGGTCGCGCCGTGAGCGGTCGCGCAGGGCCGACAGGACGGCGTGTTGGCGGCGCCGCGAGGCTGCCCGCCTGCCTCGCCGCGGCTAACCGCCGATCTGGTACATCTCAACTTTCCGCCCGCTGTGGGCGTGGCCGCTGTCGTCGATCAGCCCGGCGCGTTCTTCCGAATAGCGGTCGGTCCGGGCTGTCCACACACGTTGGATCAGATCGCGCAGTTCGTCATCGCTCACGCAAGCGCGCATTGGGGTTTTGAGGTCGGTGCCGCCGCCGGCGAACAGGCAGGTCAGCAGGTGTCCATCGGTTGAGAGGCGCGCGCGCGTGCAGTCTCCGCAGAAGGGCTGACTAACCGACGAAATGACGCCGATTTCGCCCGATCCGTCCACATAGCGGTAACGGTTGGCGACCTCGCCGCGGTAATTGGGGGCGGCAGGCTCGATGGGCGCGACCTGGTTGACGCGGGCGACGATTTCGCGGGCGGGTACGACCTCGGAGAGCGCCCACTGGTTGAGGTTGCCGACATCCATGTATTCGATGTAACGCACGATGTGGCCGGTGCCCTTGAAGTGGCGGGCGAGTTCAGCCACCGCCTCGTCGTTGACCCCGCGCTGGACGACGCAGTTGATCTTGATCTGGTCGAAGCCAGCCGCTTCGGCGGCGCGGATGCCCGCCAGCACAGGCTCAACGCTGATATCGCGTCCGTTCATGCGCTTGAACACGGAGTCGTCCAGGCTGTCCAGGCTGACCGTCACTCGATCCAGACCGGCCTCCCGCAGCGCATCCGCATGGCGCGGCAGCAGATAGCCGTTGGTGGTGAGGGCCGTGTCCTCCACGCCGTCGATCTGAGTAAGTATCCGCACCAGCGTGGGCAGGTCGGCTCGCAGGAGCGGCTCTCCGCCCGTGAGGCGCAGCTTGCGCACGCCCAGGTCCACGAAGATTCGAGTGAGACGCTCGATTTCCTCAAATGTGAGGATGTGAGGTTTCGGCAGAAAGGCGTAGCGCGCGCCAAAGACCTCCGCCGGCATGCAGTAGGGGCAGCGGAAATTGCAGCGATCGGTAACCGAAATGCGCAGGTCGCGCATTGCGCGCCCGCGGGTGTCGGTGATGTCGGTCACGGTTGTGATGGGGTTCATTGCTGGGTGGTGCGCGGCTGCGTCACGCATTCTCCGAGTCTACTCAGCAGCCACCCGCCTCGCGCGGGGTAGTGGCCAGTAGCTAGCAGTCAGTAGCCAGCAGTCAGTGGCCGGTCGCCAGTCGCCGGTGGTTCGTGGCTCGCGCAAGGGCGGCTGACCCGTGCCTTGGATTGCTGTACCGCAAGCGACGCAACCGCCACCTGTGTCCCGTGTCCACTATGCCGCTGCAGCCATTGGGCGGCTTCAAGTTCAATATGGATGGCGCGATCGGCGTGCCGGGTATCCGCGAATGGTGATTCGGGCGCGCTGCGGCTCGGGCACCAGGGTATTCACTGCGGGCCGGTGGAAGCTGCGGGGTCGGGCTGTCGTATCCGCAGGGGCGCGAACTCGACCTGTGCCGGACTGTTCCGCTAACCAGTTGGATCAGTTTGATTCGTTGCGCTCTGGCAGGGCGGCCGTGACGAGGAGCGCCGGGATGAACGTAATGAATGTGAGCGCGATACAGAGGTCCGCCAGCAGCAGCGGCCAACGCCAATCGGAGGTTAGGACGCTCAGTAGGCCGGCAAGCTTGCTGAGCGTAAGGTCCCGTGCGCCAAAGGCCACAAAGTCAAGATCCTGGTCAGACCAGGTCAACTCACCGTTGACCCAAAGCCGCCCGTCCAGGTAGCGGTTCAGTTTGGTTGCGCCAATCCGGAGTTCCGTGTCCTGGTCAACATTGGCCACTACCCATAACGCCAATTGCTGGCCGTCGGGCTCAGCAAGCTGAGGGTAAAGCTCAACATCTATCCACTCAGGGGTATCTCCCGAGGGAACCTCGACCGATCCTTGCGCAAGGACAGGTTCTGAAGTTTCAAGCCTTGTGACACGAACGCCCGCGGTTCCCGAAGGACCGTCGGGATCGTGGGTTGCCATACGGAGCTTGAGCCTTTCCAGTGGCACCGCGGGCATGCGGAGTTCCTGCGTGATGGCTTCCTGATCTTTGAGACTCAGATAAAAGGCGTTGGTATGTGTGCGCGCTTGCGCATTGACGATAGGGGCGCGGAATACGAACCCGACGGCGAGACTGCCGCTCAAGGCAACCATGGCGATCGATCCGACCGCCAGCAGTCGCAGGCGGCGGCCAGGGAATAGGTTGAGGCGTTGTTGGGATACTGCATCCCAACGCACGGCGATACCCGCGCTCAAGGCAATCAGCAGGCTTCCGCTGAACTCCAAGGACTCATCGAGCACAATTTCGAGTGCGTCGGCTCGATCTGCGAACAGGTTCAATTGACTCATGTCGACGACCGTGGCGAGCATCCAGGCGGCAAGTCCCAGACTTAATGGCACGCCCACCGCCCGGCTGCGCCGACCCTTGGGGGTGAATCCCCAAATCGTCAGGCCCAACGCCACGGGCAGGAGGCTGAGGTGCACCGCCCAAGTAAAGGCGTCCAACGACTCGCCGAAGACAGCCCGTCTCAGAACGTCCGTCGCTTCGCCGTGCAGGTCGGTTTTCAATTCGTCCCAGGCCAGATACGCCGACGTCACGGCCAGGGCCGCCCAGCCGCCGACGATGCCCCACCCTTCCCGCGCGCGTAACCGGATTATGGCGTTTGCGAACGCAAGCAACGCCACGATCGACAGCGCCGTAGCGGAGATTGCGTTCGCGACCGTCCCCTCGATCCCGGGATCCAGGCCGCGTGGGAGAGCGTCGGGCGGCAGTAGCTTGGGGAAGGCCAGACTGACGAGTTGCGGGGCGACGAATCCTCCCCAGCAGAAGACCACCGCGCCTAGGAGGAGCAGCCGCCCAGCCCACGTGACCGTTCTCCAGAGCCGACTCTCCAGCATGGCTCTAGAAGCGCCGTGGCGGAGCAGCGCCTGCGACGCGCGGTGGAGTCACCAGGATCCACGGTCGTTGAACGAAGGGCTGAGGCATGTGCCCGGCGGATAGGTGCATAGTTCTAGCTTCCGACCGGCGAAATCTCGACATCAGGCACGCCGAGGGCATGGTGACTCTGGAGGATTGGCTTAGCGCGCCGGACTGCGGCGGCAGCGTGTGTCTTGGAAGCGACGGTGGTCATGGAGGAAGACGCGCGGTAGGGCACCCAGCATTTCGCGAGTTTACCGAGGCGGCTGACTGGCGGGGTTGGGTTGCTGTACGGTGAGCGGCGTACGCGACCGCTGGGAATCCGCCATGGCCCAACCTCTGCGACGGATTAGCGACGTCGAGTTCATTGTGGGCGGGGCGCCTGGAGATCTGGATCATCCGGAAGGCGTGACCTGGGGTCCGGACGAATTCGCCTACGCGGGGGGTGAGGCGGGGCAGATCTACCGGATTGACGTGGAGGCCCGCACGTACGAGCAGATCGCGACGCTCACGGGGTTCGTTGCCGGGTTGTGCTGCGACCGCGAAGCCAACATCTACGCCTGCGACATCAGCGCGCACCGGGTGATGCGTGTGGAAGCAGGCGGCGGGGCCGTGTCGGAAGTCAGCGCCGGAACGGCCGAGACTCCCATGGTGGTTCCCAACTTTCCCTGTTTCCACCCGTCTGGCGATCTGTACGTGTCGGACTCGCAGACGGCGGGAGAGTTCACTGGCCGCATCTTCCGGATCAGTCCGTCGGGCGAGACGGTGCTGTTCAGCGCTGCGTCGCGGTATTTCACGAACGGCATGTGCGTGGATCGCAACGGCGAGTGGCTGTACGTCGTGGAGACTTTGATGCCAGGAGTCTCGCGCATCCGTATCCGCGACGACGGATCGGCCGGCGAGCGCCAGGTAGTGACGGTACTGCCTGATCACATGCCGGACGGCGTGCAGTTCGACGAGGATGACGTGCTGCACATCACCATGTACACGCCGGACCGCATCTACCGGATGCACCCGGACGGCCGCCTGGAATTGCTGGTGGAAGACCCCACCCACGAGACGATCTCGTCGCCAACCAACATCGTGTTCGGCGGCGCGGACCGCCGGCTGCTGCTCATGGCCTGCCTGGGCCGCTGGCAGATCAACGGGCTACGAGTGGAGACGCCGGGGATTCCGCTCGTCTATCCCGCGCCGATCGGCGGCTGAGGGGCTTCACCGGCCGGACCAAGCCCGGTTCGCCGCACGCTGACCAGAGAGTCGTGAACCCGTCCGACCAGCGTGCGTTCGGGGCCGGTTAAGGACTCACTTCACATACCACGCCGTCGCGGTCGCCGTCGCGGGCGGAGGGCACGGCTGCTTGTGGAAAGCCCTGGCCGGGTCCGGACGTGCCCTGGACGCGAGGTTCGCCGGCAGCCTCGGCAGCGTCGCAGGAGTCGTACACGGTGCCCGTTGACGGTGTCGCCGGCGGCGCGGACGTTGCCGTTGTGCCACTGGTCTCCGTGCTTGAATCCTGGCCTTTCACATGTCCGGCGGCGATGAGGGCGGCCACGACGTTGATTTCCTGGCCCTGGTAGACCACGAATACGTGCCGTAGCAGGCGGCCGAAGTTGTCCCGGTTGCGCCCGTCGCGCAGCAACCGGACCGTCCGGCCTGCCACGCGCGTGCGGTTGAACTCTGTGGCCTCGCTACCGCCCGGCTCGTTGCGTTCGGGCGTATCGATGTCCAGGTACCGAACCTTCTCGATGTGACCCACCACGGCCTCGCCGCCGCTGAGGTAGCGAATCTCTATCGTGTCGCCGTCGAGGATTCGCAGGACCTGGCCGCGCTCGACGTCCGACGCGGGAGGCGCACCGCCGCCGACAGCCCAGGCAAACACGCTGCGCACGTCGTCTCGGTGATCGTTGCGACAGGCCTGTTCGGCCTGATCCCCGAACACTTGTTGATATATGCCGACGTTGTGGTCGTTGCCCAGATGGGCTTCAACGATGTCGTTGAGTTCGACGCAGGTTGTCGGCCATTGAGCCGCTACGTACGAAACCGATGCCGCCGCCCACAACGCCCCCAGCAAAACCGCCCAAACCGCCCGTGTTCGCATAACCCCGCCCAGTGTTGATGCGTAGGATCATTCTATTGGCGGGGCGAACTGGCCTCTGGGTCGTGGGGGACGGGCTGTCGTTGCGCCGGCCGAGCCTGGGTGGGGAGTGCCTAGCGAGCGCCTCGCTTCGGACCGCTGGATTAGTCGATCACGGCCACTTGCGCGGTCACTTGGCGGTCAACGCAGAGTGGCCGGCTGCACGCGGGCCTGATGTTGGCAACACGTCTGGCTGTGCGCGCGATTCCGTGGGTCG
>JAKZUJ010000056.1:0-7362 GCA_047516685.1 Chloroflexota bacterium
GTCCAGCCCCGCCGCCTCCCGCACCGCGTTGACCTGTGGCCGGTCCAGCGGCAGCGCCGTCTCGTCGTCGAACAGCCCGCCGTTGAACCACGCCACCGCCTCGAACCCGACTCTGCCGCCCTGTCTATGCATCGCGCCAAAGAGGTCGCTCGCGTATCCGGCGAACTCTTCGGGCCGCAGCCGCGCCTGGTCCACCATCCGCCGGAACATCTGGTCCGGCAGCAGCCCCACGTCCTCGGCAAACATGCAGAACACCAGCCGGTTGACAAAGTGCGCCACCGTCTGCGGCTCGTGCCCGCGCTCCCGCAAACCCTGGGCCAACTCGGCAAACGTCGCCGCCGCCTGCTCCGTCAGCGCCTGCCGCGTCTGCTCCGGCCGCAGCCGTTCCGGGTCGCTGAAGGCCCACTTGAGCAGGTTGCGCGTGGCCGTGTCGTCCAGCTCGTAGAGCGTGAACTCGTGGACTTGGCTGACGCTGTTGGTCCAGTTGGTGTGGATGCGGAAGCGGCGGGTGTCGGAAACGATCAGCAGCGGCGGGTTTTCGAGTGCCAGCGCGTACTGCCGTAGCTGCTGGAAGGCCGCGTCCAGGTCCTTGCCCTGGGTCTTGTACTCCCAGGCGAAATGCCCGCGCTTCCACACGTCCGCCCAGCCGCCGCCCCCGCTGTCCTTGCGCGCCCCGCGCTCGAAGCAGTACGCCTCGCCCTCGGGGTCGGCCTCTATCGGCGTCGGCTCGCCAAGCAGCCGGCACAGATCATTGAAATGCGACTGCGACACCGCCCGCTCGTTGAGCGTCACCGCCCGCCACTTGTTGATGAACTGGGCAGGCGTCAACCCATTAGCCAAGACAATCCCTCACAACGGCGGCACGGCACGGCGGCGCCCACATTCTGCCCCGAAGCGCACGCAGGCCGCCGTGCGCATGCCGGCATGGAGCCTGCCTGCCGCCCACAGCCCCTCGCTGACTGAAGACGTTGGTCAAACTTGCCGGTCGTATCCATCCAGTGTACAATAGGCCCGATGTCTACGCAACCTCAATCTTGGATGCCCGTCTCCCACCCACCGCTCCACGCCGCCGCCCCCTCGCCCGGCGACGTCACGCGGCGGCGCTGGCTGCGTCCAGCTGGCCGGAAGCCGGCCTCAATGAAGGCTGGCGGCGCACGCGACAATCCAGCCCGTCCCACCCATCCACGCCGCCGATCCACGCCCCAAAGCGCTCTGCCGCGCCATCCGTCATACCCGCGCAGGGTATCCACCCCCGCCCCGAACGCACCCCGGACCCCGCCAAAAAACGCCCCGCCGCGGCATCCGTCATACCCGCGAAGGCGGGTATCCACCTTCAGCACCCTCGCACCCCCAAACCATGCCAAAAAGCGCCCTGCCGCACCCGAAGAGTTTTTTAGAAAAAACTCTTACGCGCGCAAAGTCGCCCCAATTCGCGACTCGCAACCCCGCAACGCTCCGCCAGCGCAACGGCGGCGCGCCTACAATTCGGAGTTGCCCCCACCCCACAGGCCAGACGCGTGGAGTCCATCGGCCAGGTCATCGCCATCGTCCTTGCCCTGCTGGCCGCGTTTGGCGCCGCCGTCTGGGCCGCCGCCTTCGTCTGGGCCTGGCAGGACATCCGGCGGCGCACCCAGGACATCTACGTCCGCCTGTTCGCTCCCTTGCTGGTGCTCGCGCTTGGCCCGCTCGGCGCGCTGCTCTACCTGCTGCTGCGCCCGGCCGAGACTCTCGACGAGGTCCACCTGCGCCAGCTCCAGGAAGACTCGCTGCTCCAGGAGATGGATGGCGCCGCCGGCGGGCCGCGGCTCCACGCCGCCAGCGGTGTCGTTCCCACCATCGGCCGCAACGTCTTTCTGGCATCGGGCGTACAGTTGATCGGCGACGTACGGATCGAGGACGACGCCAGCGTCTGGTACAACACCGTCATTCGCGCCGACCTGGCGCCCGTGCACATCGGTCGCGGCACGAACATCCAGGACGGCTGCGTTCTGCACGTGGACGCCGGCCTTCCCCTGACCATTGGCGCCGACGTCACCGTGGGCCACATGGCCGTCGTACACGCCTGCGCCATTGAGGACGAATGCCTGATCGGCATCCAGTCCACGATTCTCAGCGGCGCGGTGATCCGCCGACACTCCATCGTCGGCGCCGCTGCGCTGATTGGCGAGGGCAAGGAGTTCTCGGAACGTCGGGTCCTGTTGGGCGTCCCGGCCCGCGCGGTGCGCGCGACCTCCGACGCCGAAATTCGCACCCTGATCGTGGAACGCGCCCGCGAGTACCGCCAGTCGGCCGCCCGCGCGCTGCGCGCCACTCGCGACCCGTGACCAGCGTCCGCGAGGGACAGCCGCGGCCCGGTTACGGCGTCCGCATCCGCGAGATCGACGCCTCGCGCCGCCCGCGCGAGCGCCTGGCCCGCGACGGATCGGCCAGCCTCGGCGACCACGAACTCCTGGCCCTGATCCTGCGCTCGGGCTCGGCTCAGGGCAGCGCCCTCGAACTCGGGCAGGCGCTGCTGGCCAGGTTCGACTCCCTGCGCGGGCTGGCCGACGCGACCATCGACGAGTTGACCAGCGTCCACGGCGTCGGGCTGGCCAAGGCCGCCGAAGTCAAGGCCGCGCTGGAACTGGCGCGCCGGCTGCAGATCGAGGCGGCGGGCGAGCGCCCGGCCATCGAAAGCCCCGCCGACGCCGCCCGGGTGCTGGCCAGTCACCTGAGCGACGCGAGCGACGAACGCCTGGTAGTTGTGCTGCTGGACACCCGCCATCGTGTCCTGCGGGTTCGCCAGGTCGCACAAGGCGCGGTGAATACGGTCAACGCCCGCATGGCGGATCTGTTTCGCGAGGCGGTTCGCGTCGGCTGCACCGCGCTGCTGCTGGCGCACAACCACCCCAGCGGCGATCCCACGCCGTCCAGCCAAGACGTGGCCCTCACCCGCCAGGCCGCTGAGGCCGGCAAGCTGCTGGGAATCAAGGTGCTTGACCACATCGTCATCGGCCGCGGCGCGGGCGGATTCATGAGCCTGCGCGAGGCCGGCCATGAGTGGTAGCCCCAATGGGTCCGCTCTCGCCGGTTCGACGGCCGCATGCCCGGCTGCCAAACTGCCGTCACCTGCCTCGCCGCAAGCGTGGTCCTGCCCATGACCAATACTCAGTTGTCCAACCGCTCCGCGGGCCGCGGGTAGGCGGAGCCTATGCGCATCGTTTCCATTGAGCCGTTGCAGTGCTCGAACGGCTGGTCCACCTGGACCTTCGTGCGCGTCGAAACCGACACCGGGCTGGTCGGCTACGGCGAGTGCAGCGACTGGCAGATGCCGCGCGCCCTGGCGTCCGGCGTACATGACCTGGCCACCGACATCATTGGCAAGGACCCACGACAGGTTGGCGCCCTCACAGCCGACATGGCGTTTCGCATGCGCCAGAACGTGGGTGGCGTCGCCCGTAAGTCGCTGGCTGGTATCGAGGCGGCGCTCTGGGACATCAAGGGCCAGGCCCTGGGCGTCTCGATCACCGAACTGCTGGGCGGCCCCACCCGCGAGCGCATCCGCGTGTATTGGTCGCACTGCGGCAGCTATCGGGCACGCAACGCGGATGTACTCGGAACCCCGCCCATCAACACTTGGGCCGACCTGACCGACTTGGGACACGAGGTCGTACGCCGCGGATTTACCGCGCTCAAAACCAACCCCCTGCATCCCGGGCAGCCCACCTACTTCACCCAACCCGTGGACGGCAACCTGGAACGCGGCGACCTCGCCATCATCGTGCGCCAGATCGAGACCTTCCGCGAGGCGGTTGGTCCGGACGTGGACATCTGCCTGGACCTGAACTTCCGCTACCGACCGGCCGCCGTCATCAGCATCGCCGACGCCCTGGCCCCCTACGAACTCTTCTGGATCGAGTACGACAGCTACGACCCCGAGGCGCTGGCCCATGTACGCCGGTCCATTCGCACACCCCTCTGTTCAGCCGAAAATCTGACCGCCGTGCACGACTACGCCCGCTTCTTCCAGGCTGGCGCCATGGACGTCGCGATGATCGACGTGGCGTGGAACGGTATCGCCCAGTCCCTGCACATCGCCGAACTGGCCGCGGCCCACGAGGTGCACGTGGCGCCCCACAACTACTACAGCCACATATCCACCTTCATGTGCGCGCACGTGGCGGCCGCCGTCGGCAACCTGCGAATCATGGAAACCGACGTTGACTCCGCCCCCTGGCGCAACGACCTGGTCAGCGTGACGCCCACCATCGAGAACGGCTGGATGCGCCTGCCCGACGCTCCCGGCCTGGGCACGGCCCTGAACGAGGAAGCCGTGGCCGCCCACCCGCCGCCCCTGAGCTAGCCGCCGTGAACGTCGGAGTCCGCGACTTCGGGAATGTAGGCTGGCCGGCCACTCACCTTGCAGCGGGGTTTCGCATTGCCTGCCCCTGAAGACACGGTGCTCGCGGAGGTGTTTCCGCATGGCGCCCGGCGCGACGACCGCGGCGTGCTCGTGCTCGGCGGCGCGCCCGTCGACACCCTGATCGAGGACCACGGAACGCCGCTCTACGTCTTCGACGAGGCTACGCTGCGCGCTCAGTGCCGGGCGTACGCCGAGCCGCTGAGGCGCTTATATCCAAAGAGCCTGGCCCTCTACGCCTCCAAGGCCCACCTCGATCCCACGATCGCCGGCATCGTGGCCGCTGAAGGCCTGGGCGCCGACGCGGTGTCGAGCGGCGAGATTCGGGTGGCGCTGGCCGGCGGCATGCCGGCCGAACGAATCGTCATGCACGGCAACAACAAGCTGCCCGAGGAGATCGACTACGCGCTGAGCGTCGGGGTCGGCCGCATCGTCGTGGACAGCCTCGACGAACTGACCTTGATCGAGGAGATCGCGGCTCATGGAGGCGGCCGACCTGCGCCGATCATGCTCCGCATCACCCCGGGCGTGGAAGCGCACACGCACGAATACATCCGCACCGGCGCGGTGGATAGCAAATTCGGGCTGCCGCTCCACTCGGGCGCGGCCGAGGCCGCGGTCGCCCAGGCACAGGCCGCGGATTCACTTGACCTGACCGGCCTCCACGCCCACATCGGCTCCCAAGTGCTCGACGTCGAACCGTACGCGGACAGCCTTGGCATCGTCCTCGACTTCGCGGCCGCCATGAGCCAGCGGCACGGCCTGGTGCTGCGAGACATCAGTCCGGGCGGCGGATTCGGCGTGAGCTACAGCGAAGACGACGACCCACCGGCGGCCGGCGCCTTCGTGAACGTGATCGCGGCCACCCTCCGGGCGCGTGGGCTGAATCCCGAGCCGCGGCTGCTGATCGAACCCGGACGCTCCATCGTCGCCCGTGCTGGAGTCGCGCTCTATCGCGTAGGCACGATCAAGGAGATTCCCGGCGTGCGTACCTACGTGTCCGTGGACGGCGGCATGGCCGACAACATTCGCCCCGCCCTCTACGGCGCGACGTACCGCGCACTGATCGCCAACCGCCCGCCCGACGGCTCACGGCAACTCGTGACCGTGGCCGGGCGCTATTGCGAGTCAGGAGACGTCCTGCTGCGCGACATCGAACTGTCGACGCCGCGGCGCGGCGACGTGCTGGCGGTGCCCGCGGCCGGCGCCTACCACATGTCAATGGCCAGCAACTACAACCTGGTCGGCCGTCCGGCCACGGTGATGGTGCGCGACGGCGTCGCGCGCGTCACCCGCCCGCGCGAGACCGACGCCGACCTGCTGGCGGCGTTCGCCCCTGTCGAGCGTTAGCTGGGCGGCGGATTCTCGGCCAGCGCCGCGCGGTACGCGTCGATCACGCGCAAGACCTCGGCCTCGCTCACGCCCTCGCGCACGCCGTCCCCGATCTCCCGGAAGCGGTCCGCGAGACCCCACGCCACGTCCGGGTCCGGCAAGTCGGCATAACGCGGAATCAGGTGGCCGTGCATGTGGGGAACGCTTTCGCCGAAGGCCACCACGTAGCTGCGCGGCGCGCCGGTCACAACTTCGAGCGTGCGCATGAAGTGCCGCAGCGCTGGACCGAAGTTGCTGGCTTCAGCGTCGTTGAATCGGGCCGGCCCCTGCACGTGGCGCTGCGGCTGCAAGAGCAGCCAGCCGGCCAACGGGAAGGGCGCGCCCGTGTGGCGGATGTGCCACAGGTCATTCTCGAAGACCACGCCTCCCGGGGAATCGACTTCCCCGGCATTGGACTGGCAGATGCCGCAAGTCGGGTCGTAGGACGGGTGTTTCACGGGTGGTCTCCATGCCGAACGGTGACACGCCGCATCATGCCACGGGGCCAGGATCAAAGGCATCGGTGTCGCTGTAGTCGCTGCGCCGGATTACCTCGGCCTCGCCGGTCGCAACGACCAGTTCGCCATCGACCAGTTGGATCGGAAAGCGGTCCATCGGGCGTTGCGCCGGTCCGCGCAACAGCTCGCCCGTGAACCCAAAACGCGAGAGGTGGCAGCGACACTCGAACACACCGTCGACCGGCGGTGGAATGGTGCAGCGCAAGTGCGGGCACTGCCGGTACAGCGCGACAAAGCCGCTGGGGCCGCGAATCATATAGAAGCGGCCAATTGACCAGGACTTGATGTCGCCGACGGCATAATCCTGCGGCCGACCGGCGCGCACCAGTCCGCCGAACACGCGAGACGGCGGCGGGCTGATCAGTCGCCAGGCCAGGGCCGCGGCCCCGCCGGCCAGTGCCAGCGCGGCCGGAACGACAATACTGCGCCGCGACCAGCGCGAACGAACGGCGCTCATTGACCCTCCACGCGGACGCCGCCGTGCACCGGTCGTCAGCCCAGACCGGCCGCGCGCAGGGCGGCCCGGTGCGCCGCCCATTCGGCTGCGTCGTCCAGCGGTTGGAGTTCGAAATCCGGGGCCGTCGGCGCCAGCGCCGTCCTGATGATGTGGTCGGCGAGATGCGGGTTCTTGGGCAGTACCGATCCGTGGAGATAGGTGCCGATCGCGGCCCCGGCCACGGCGCCCTCGGACCCGTCCTCGCCGTTGTTGCCATGCCCGCGGACGACCCGCGCCAACGGTGCGGCCCCTGGGCCCAGATAGGTTCGTCCGCCGTGGTTTTCGAAGCCGACGAGCCGCGCGTCGTTCCAGTCGCAGACGACATTGCCGATACAGCGCGGCACCTCGGAACCCGGATGGATCGTTTCGGCGTCGAACACGCCCAGTCCGGGCAGTTCCGAGCCGTTGGCGGCGCGGTAGCGGTGAGCCATCAGTTGATAGCCGCCGCAGACGGCCAGCATCGCCGCGCCGTCGCCGAGGTCGGACAAGATGCGGTCGGCGTTCTGGGTCGTGAGACCCTGGCTGGCGAGCTGCTGCTGGCGGTCCTGGCCTCCGCCGATCACGTACAAATCGGCGCG
>JAKZUJ010000057.1:0-6063 GCA_047516685.1 Chloroflexota bacterium
CGAGCCGTTCGCCCTGCACCTGGCCGCCTACGACCGCAACCACAACGTCTGCACGCAGTACGCGGGCGCCGTGGAACTGTGCGCCGGGGCGTCGCAAATTAGCGGGCTCCCGCGCAAAGTCAGGCTGGGACCGCAAGACGCTGGCATCGCCATCATCCAGGGGGTGACAGCGCAGGCGCCCGGGCTGGTTCGCATCGAGGCGAGTGACCGAGCGCACGGGCTATCGACGCTGAGCAATCCACTACTCGTCCAGTCGGATCCCGAGACGTTGCTGCTCTGGGGCGACCTGCACTCGCACAGCTGGGGCGACATCAGTATGGGGCTGATGGACGACCCCACGCCGGTCCTCCATCCGGCAGGTCGCCACGCTCAGGCGCGCGGACAGGCCCGGCTGGACTTTGCGGCCCCCGGGCCGATGGCGCCGCCCGACCAGACGCAACGCCCCGCCGTCTGGAAAGCGCATCAGGCGGCCTATCGAGCTAATGACGAACCGGGAACGTACGTCCCGTTCCTGGCAGGGGAAGCCCACCCGCACGTGGGCGGCGACCGCAACGTCATCTTTCGGGATTGGGAGGAGCGCCATGCGCCCGCCTGGGCCGACATGGACTACCTGCTGGAGACCTACGGCGAGCGCGAGGACGTGCTTCTCGAAGCCCATGTCGGAGGTGGTCCGGCCGACTGGGACGCCTACCCCATGGCGCACGAGCCGGTGGTGGAGGTGGCCAGCGGTCACGGATCGGTGGAGTGGCTGCTGCAGCGCGCACTGCGCCACGGCCATCGTCCCGCGGTGATCGCCTCGGGCGACACCCACCTGCCCCTGCTGGCCGCGCCCATGACCGCGCACCACTTCCGCGGACGCTTCGGCAGCCACCTCAACATGCGCGACTGCGCCATCGGCTGCGGGCCGGTGGCCGCCGTACGCGCCGCCCGCTGCGAGCGCCAGGCCATCTGGGACGCCGTGCTGACACGGCGGACCTTCGCAACCACAGGCGCGCGCATCATCCTGGACGTGCAAGCCAACGGCCATGACGCCGGTAGCGAGATCGAACTCGACGACAGGCCGCGGCTCACCATCACCGCCCACGCCTGCGCGCCGATCGAGCGCATCGACCTGATCCGCAACGACCGCGCCCTGGCGGCTTGGCGCCCGGACACACTGGACGCCGAGCTGGTGTTCGAGGACGAGACACCGCTGCCAGAGGCGGCCTACTACGTGCGCCTACGCCAAACCGACGGCGAATACGCCTGGAGCACGCCTATCTGGGTCGCCTGCCGCGCTGGCTGTCCCGACTCCGATGGCGGCCTACCCACCTGGAACCAGCACGAACCCATGGATCTGGCCGCCGCCCAACCCAACGACGCCGATCCCCACGCCGAGTCACTGCTCGACTACCTGGCGGCCAATGAGGACCCAAGCCGCTTCCACGACCTCACGCCCATCCGCATCGTGGACGAGGTTCCCGGACGCGCCGCGCTGTTCCATGCCTACCTCGGGGACGACAAGCAACCGATTTCGATTCGCTGGTACTTCGAGTTCCCCATGCCCCGGCTGCGACTCGACTGGGGCTGGCGCGACTTCGGGATGAAGGACGGCGGCTGAGCGGTAGCGCCTGCTGCCGCGCGGGCCGGCGAAGGCGGGTCCACCTGGTTGGCGATCCTGATGGTCTACCATTCCCCCCCGGCTTCCTGGGCGGAGAGATCAAACGTGAAACGTCTGGTTCTGGCGAGTTTTGCGGTCGCAGCGCTGCTTGCAATAACCGTTTCCACGGCCCTGGCCCAGTGGCCAACGAGTTGCGTGGAACTCAACGACATCATCGAAGCCCAGCAGGGGAACCATGAGAATGTTGGCATCTACCAACGGGTTCATGACGACTCGGCCGAAGCCGCCTGCCGGCTCGATCACCAGCGGGACGGATTCTTCGGCGCCCGCCGCTACGAGATCCCCTTACGCACGGACGACCCCGCGGGCTATACCCAATTCTTTGTGGAACGCGCTATCGAGCGCTACAAGACGCAGGGCCTCCAGGCCACCCTCGACTTCTACAACTCCTCGGCGAGCGTCGAAGGCCAGTGGTACCTGTTCGTGGCGGACGCGAACGACGTGATGATCGCCCACGGCGTTTCCCCCGAGCTGCTCGGGCAGTCCTACGCCGACATTCGCGGACCCGACGGATATCCCGCCGGGTTGCAGGTGGTGCGGGCCGCGACCGAGGCCGGCGCCTGGACCACCTACACCTGGGTGAACCCGACCACCGGCGGCACGCAGCGCAAACACTCCTGGGCCGTTCGCCATGACGGGCTCCTCTTTGGTTCCGGGTGGTATGAACCCGGCCCGTCCAAGGACAACCCGGCCGCCTACGCGCAAGCCTTGGTGCGGCAAGCCGTCACCCTCTTCGAGACCGTCGGCGGCGAGGCCGCCATCGCCTACTACAACCTGCCGGAAAGCGCGGATGGCCCCTGGTATGTCTTCGTCCTCGACGACCGGGACAGCGGCCTCTACACGGTGGCGCACCCTGTCCTCCCCAAGGTGGTGGGCACGACACGCGGCCGCATCGACGCCAACGGCTTCAACTTCGGCGAGGCCTTCGCCGCCGTGACGGAGGAGAGTGGGGGCGCCTGGGTGAGCTACGTCTTCACTCGCCCGCAGACGGGTGAGGACGCGCCAAAGCACTCCTGGCTGGTGCGGCGCGGCAATCTGCTCTTCGGCTCAGGCTGGTACGAGCGGTAAACCCGAAGCTTGAGAATTACCACGGATGTCCGACGTGGCGCCTGGGCTACGCCGGACCTCCGTCACGTGTCGTCCGCATGCCCTGATGCCGTAGGGTTGGGCGTTCAACGAACGCGAGTGTTTACTCATGGCTGACCCTCAGGCAGTCTTTCAGCGGCACTGGAACGCCGTGCAGTCCGGCGACTTCGACGCAATCGCCGCCGACTACGCGGCTGACGCACGGCTGATCCAGCCTGAGCAGGCGTATACCGGCCACGACGGCTGCCGGGCGTTCTTCGAGGCGCTGTTCGCCGACCTCGATGGCTTCCAGGCCCACCAGGATTCCGTGACCGTCGCGGGCGACGTGGTGTTGCTTACCTGGTCAGGCGTTCACGCGGACGGGCGCACGGCGGAGGGCGTGGACACGTTTGTCATTCGCGACGACTTGATCCAGACGCAGACGCTGGTGTTTCACGTGAAACACTCGCCGGCCGCGCGCGGATAGCGGCGTCGCCGCTCCAGGGAGGTGCACGGTGCCTGTAGACGACGCGCTGCGGGCGCGGGTACGGGCCGAATTGCCCGAAGTCGAGTGGATTGAGGATGCGGCGCTGGCCGCCAAGGTCGTCGAGGCCTGGTCGCTCGCGCTGTCGCGAAGCTCATTCGACGCCATTGCCGACATTCAAGGGTCCGGCAACCCCGACACCCCGCCGCTGAAGGAAGGGACCCAAACCGACCACATCCGGGGCGTCACGCGCCTGGCCGCGGCCATCGCGGATGAACTCGGCAGTCTCTTTCCCGGTCTGGACGTTGACCGCGACCTGCTCGTTGCCGCGGCGCTCTGCCACGACGTGGGCAAGCCCTGGGAGTTCGACCCCGAAAACCAGTCGCGTTGGGCCGCCGAGCGCGGTCGCACCGGCTGGCCATCCATCCGCCATCCCGGCTACGGCGTCCACGTCTGTCTGACGGTCGGCCTTCCGGAGGAAGTCGCCCACGTGGCCGGCGGACACTCCGGCGAGGGCGAACTGATCCAGCGCAGCCTGGTCAACCAGATCGTCCATCAGGCCGACTACGCCTTCTGGCGCGTGCTACAGGCCGGCGGACAGTTGGTGGAGGACTAGGGAGCCAGCGTCCCTAGCGCGATCTGCAGTCGCTCTTCGCCGTTACGCACCACCTCGCCGGAAAGCCCGCCAATTTCACGGCCGCTAAGGTCAAACGTGAAGCGCCCCGCCGTATCGATGCGCGGCTGCCGCTGCTCCACGTCAAATACCCCCAGGCGAACGTCGGTCCCCTGCACGCGCAGTTCGGTTCCATCACGCGTAAAGGTCACGGTGCCGTCGGCCTGAATCTCGTTCTCGACTGTCTCTTTCGGATCGAGCCGCAGCACATAGGCGTCGAACATGATCCGCGCTTCGACACGGTCACCATCGATCACGCGGCGGACCGTGGCCGTGCCTCTGCTGCCGTCGATGACCTGCGTCCCTTCCAGATCGGCGACGCGCGGAAGCAATTCGTGCTCGAGGACTCGAGTCGCAACCATCCGCATCAGCCGCCCGACCTGCACCTCGGGCGGCAGCTCCGGCGCGGCGATTGGCCGGCGAGCCGGCTCTTCGTCCACGTCAACGGCTATCACCACGATCACCGCGGCGATCAGGGCCGACGCCAGCCCCGCCAGGAGCCAGTTTCGGCTCACCCCGCCGCGTCCCGCGCCAACTCAGCCACCAGCGCCTGCACCTGTCTCGCAATGTCGTCGCGAATGCGCCGAACCACCTCGATCGGTTGTCCGGACGGGTCGTCCACCGCCCAGTCCCGGTACTCCGTGTCCGGCAGCAGCGGGCAGGCATCGCCGCAACCCATCGTGATGCAAAGATCGGCCGCCGCCAGGTCGGGCGTGGTCAGATGCGATGGCACGGCGTCGCTGATGTCGATGCCGATCTCGCCCATGGCCTGAACCGCCATCGGATTGACCCGCTCGCCTGGCGCCGTCCCAGCCGACCTGACCTCTACCCGGCCGCCGGCAGCCGCGCGCAACAGGCCGGCCGCCATCTGGCTGCGCCCGGCGTTGTGCACACAGACGAAGATGACCGAAGGCGTTGGCGAGTCCGGCTCGACGCTGTCGCGGGATGCAGACACGGAATTCACCGTGAGCGTGGCGTGAGTGACCTCGCCATCATAGGCGCGCCGCTAGCCGAGCTGACCCAACATCCGACGGCCAGCGCGGCCCTGCCGCCTAGTAGTGAACCACCACCGGCGTGCCGTGGTCGCAGAATTCCCAAGCCCATTGGGAATCGTGCAGCCGCAGGTTTACGCATCCGGCACTCCGCTCCTGGCCAAACTCGGCATGCCAGTAGGCGTAGTGAAAGCCAATCCAGCTATCCGTGAAGTACTGGATGTGCTGCACGTCATCCAGGCTGTACACCGCCCGCGTGCTGCCATTCGAGGCCAGCCGGGCCCGCGGAATACGAACGAAGACCCGGTAGCGCCCGGGCGGCGTGAAGTCCGGATAGACGCCGGTTGACGTGGAAACCATCCGCACCGGCTCGTCCCCGTCAAAGAACGTCACGACCTGTCGGGTCAAATCCACCATTGCCCGACGATCGGACAGCGGCCCATACTCCGGCGCCAGCGCGGCAAGGTCCACAATGGGCGCATGCCGCGCACGCGTTGCCGGCTCCGTGGGCAGCCGCAACCGCTCCGTCTCCATCAGTCCCAGACGCAGGTCAGTCACGCGGCCGCCGCTCTCGGATAGCACCGCCCGCTCGAACACCTGCCAAAGGCCGCCATTTCCGATGACCGCCGGCCCCAGCGGATAGCCGAAGCGGTACACTCCGCCGTTCTCGCGGTGGTACGGCCATACAGCCGGATGGACCCCGTGCCCTGTCTCTTGGAAAAAGTGTGCCGTCTCAGCTTCAGGACTCGGACCCGACGGCCGGCTGACGTACGGACGCCCCAGGTTCACCGGCACGACTCCCAGTGGATCCCGCGACGTTGGCGCCAGCGCCAGCGCGCCGCGTTCGAAGTACTGCATCTGCCGCCCGCCAACGAGCAGTTGCTCGGTAATGGGCCAGCCAAGCCCATCCTCGCGTCCGTATTGGAGCCACCAGGCCAGGAAAGGTCCGCCGACGTGATGACCCGTCTCGCGCAGGTAGATGGCCGGAACCGCAACCTCGGAAGTCGCCGCATCAGCTCGAACCACCCCCGTCCCAGCGCCCACGGCAGCGCCAACCGCCAACGAAAGGCGCGTCAGAAAGGCTCGGCGGGAACTACGGTCGCCGGTGCTTGGCCTGTGCCTTGAGACGGTGTTTCACTCCTCGGCGGCGGGGCGCCCACGCACGCGCCAATGTGCTGAGGCCGCAATG
>JAKZUJ010000058.1:0-6949 GCA_047516685.1 Chloroflexota bacterium
ACTGACTTCGATCAGGTCGAGTTGCGCCGGGAGTGAGTGAATCGAGGCGCCACGAAGCCGGCCTCCGGTCACTCGACCGGAGGTCAGAAGTGCAGTAAGCGCCGCTGCAGCAACGTCTGCATGTCGCGCCGCCCGTCAGCGATCAGAAGCACGTATACGTTGCCTTCGGTCACTCGATAGATAATGCGGTACGGCCTGAAGAAGATTTCCCGGAACTCGCGAATCCCAACGTCCAGCAGTTCCCGTGGGTAGCTACCGCGATTGGGGTACTCGGACAGGCTGCCGAACGCCTGTTCGATCCGCTCCAGCACGTGGTCCGCCCCGGCTGGCGAACGGTGTCGATCGATGAAGTCGCAGATTTCTTCCAAGTCACGCACCGCGTCGGCGGTTAGCTCAACCGTGAAGGGCACTAGGGCGTCAGGCGTTGCCCTCGAAGCCGAGCGATGACGTCGGCGGCAGACTCAACCTCACCCGCGGCGATCTGCCGGTGGCCCAGCGCCAGGATCTTGAGGAGCGCCAGCGTCTCCTGCATTTCCTCGTAGCTGCCGATGTCCTGGAGGACCGCCTTGGCTTCGCCGTTTTGCGTGATAACCATCGGCTCCGGCTGCTCCCCAAGCGTCCGCACAATTTCGGCGGCATGGGCCTTGACGTAGCTGATGGGCCGAATTCGACTGGAGAGTTTCAAGAATCGCCTCCTGCGTCAGACCAAATATAGACCATTATCAGGTCGACGGTCGTCTGGTGTCGCGGAGATTCATCTCCGAGCTATCCGCCACGACAGGCTTGCCAGCAGGGTAGAGCGGGCCCATTCCGCTGGCCGCACCGACTTCGGGCTGGCGGCCGCCAAGGCCTTGTCGAAGGTCACCACCTCACGCACCCCGCGCCGTCGGCAGCTTGCCAAGTGGCACAGGTCTCGCGCCCCCAATGCAGGATGTTGATCATAGAGCTGTCGGGCGAGTGTGACGTCCGCCTCTTCAAGCGGCCACACCTCCACGCCTGATTTGGCCACCAGCGACAAGGCAGCGTCGAGAGTTTGGATCCTGCCTACTGGCAGGTACCCATGCACCAACTCCTGCAGAACCTCCGCCGACGTGCAGAGCGGAGAACGGCGCCGGTTGGACTCGACAAAGAACTCGCGGGCGGGCTGTTGCAGCGGATGGGGTCGTCCCACGGCGTACATGAAGACGTTCGTGTCGACGAAGATCACGAGCCGGCCGCCGCTTGCCCGCGTGACTTCTGGATGACGAGCAGGTGCTCGCTCCAATCCGGCTCGCGCTCGGGCCCCTCGAGTGCGTCGCAGGCGCGGAAGAACCGCTCGAGGTCGGCCGTCGACTCGAAGAGACTGGTGCGCTGCCGAGCCTCCAGCCGCTCACGGGCGGCGGCCCGCAGCCAAGCGCTAAACGTCAGACCCTCTCGGCGTGCCTGATCCACGAACCGGTCACGGTCTTTATCAGGGATGATCAACTGGACCCTGGCCATCGCAAGACTCGTCCTGCGCATGGATGTGTGTATGCACGATACACATCACGTAGCCAAGCCTGATCCAGGTCAAGCTTCAGGCGGCGCACCAACCGAGATCACATCATGCTCTCGGACGGTTCGCGAAGGCTGCTTCGCTATACGCCGCCCAGGGTCACCGTCTGAGTTTGCCCGCTGTCCGAGGCCCGCCGAGCGGCCCAGGCGGTTTCATGCATCCAGAGGCCGTCGTCGGCGCTAATGGGCGGGTCGCCGGCGCCCAGGCAGGCCTGGAAGAACTCGTGCTTGAACTGGTCGAACCCGCCGCTCACGCCGGAATCAGTGAAGCTGAGCCGGCGTTGCGGCGCCGTAACACCGCTGCCTTCGCGCGTGAACCACTCAAGGCCGTCGTCGGCTTCGGGGTTGAAGCGCAGCCAGCCGCGGCTGCCCCAGATCTGCAGCCCGTCGTGCTTCTGGCCGGTGGGCGTCATGAATCCGCCGGTGAAGCTGCCGACCATGCCGTTGTCGAACCGCAGGCTGATGGCGTAGGCGTCTTCGGCATTGATGGGCTCGCCGCCCACGTTGTCGGCAAAGCCCGCGACCTGGGCCACGTTGGCGCCGGTGATATAGCGCATCAGGTCCAGGTAGTGGCAGCCCAGGAAGATGAGATGCCCGCCGCCGCGGTCACGGTCGTACATCCAGCCGTCGGCCAGATCTTCCCAGAGCCAGGTGCGCGGGTGTTCGGCCACGTAGTGCACCTGCATACCGAACAGGCGGCCAAGCGCGCCGCTCTGCACCACCGCGCGGGCTTCACGCACCGCGGCCAACCCGCGCATGTTGAAGGCGGCGCACAGGTGAGCGGTCGAGCCGTGGGCGACTTCGACCACCCGGCGGTAGTCCTCGATGCGACCGCAGCCGGGTTTCTCGTGAAACACGTGCACGCCGGCTTCCAGGCAGTCGATCAGCACCGGCGGCATCTTGCGGGGTTCCATGGTCACCAGCACGGCGTCGGGCTTGTATTCGGCCAGCAACTGGCGGTGGTCGGTGAAGCTGGCGCTGAGCTTGTCACCCAGGACGGCCGCCGTATTGACTTCGCGTCCGTACTTGGTCCAGCCGGGCGGCGGGCCGGAGCCCGGCTCGTGCGCGCGGGCCTGCCAGTGCGGATCGGGGGAGGACCCGGTGATGGGCCGGAAGACGCCGGCCACCTGGCCGGTGGGGTCGGAAACCGCGACTTCGCCGACTTCGGGGTGCTGGGCGCACACGGCAATCAGTCCGTCGAGGTGCCAGCCGGCCGGCTCGGCAATTAGGCCGACGCGAAGGGTGTCAGTCATGGTTGGGTCTCGGATTTGGCCGTGAGACCGGATTGTAGGCCAGAAGACAGTGGCCAGTCGTCAGTCGACGGGGCCAGCGAAGAGTTTGGGGAGGCGAAGGCTGACCCCTGAGGACTGGCTACCAGCGACCGGCGACTGGTCGCTAGCGGGCGGCGACGGGACGGCGGCGTCTGCTCCGGCGGTGGCGGGGATTTTCCGACTGGCCGTTGGCCGCTGGGAACTGCGGATCGGCCGCCGGCGACTCGCTACCACGCCGGTTGGCGCTGAGCCGTTCGCCGGGCAGCACCTTATGTCCGCTTGGGCCGACGGTTGCGGCGGCGGCCATCTCGCGGGGGGTGTGGCCGTTGGACGCACCGTTGGACGCACCGTTGGTCGATCTATCGGCCGTGCCGCTCGCACCTTGAATGTCGCGCCACATGTGCCGCACCAGCTTGTTGCCCAGAAAGCGCTCAATGGCGTGCAGGGCATTCAGGTCGGCGCCGCTGACCAGAGTGATCGAGCGCCCCAGGCCGCCCATGCGGCCCGTCCGGCCGGTGCGGTGCGTGAAGAGATTCGGGTCTTCGGGCACGTCGTAGTTGATGACTTGGGCCAGGCCGGCGATGTCGAGCCCACGGGCAGCCACGTTGGTGGCGACGAGGACATCGATCTGGGCGGTGCGCAGGCGTTTAATGACCCGGCTGCGCGCTGCTTGCGGCATGGCACCCTGAATCGAGTCCACGCGCAGGCCCATGTCCTTGAGCCGCGAGCCCAGGCGGGACACCTGACGCCGGGTTCGCCCGAACACAATCGTCGGCGATCCCCGTGATTCGTCCAGAATGTGCCGTACGGCCGCCAGGCGCTCGACTTCCGGCACGATCCAGACTTCATGGTCGATATCGGGGAGGTCGTCAGGCTCGGGGTCGAGCTCGGTCCATTGCGCATCGCTGAGATGGCGCTTGGCAATGCGCTGTACCCAGGCAGGCACCGTGGCGGAGAACATTGAGGTCTGCCGGTCGGCTGGCAGATGGCGCAGGATGGCTTCCACCTGGGGCGCCATGCCGATGTCGAACATCATGTCGGCTTCGTCCAGCACCACGACACGGATGGCCGGCGTACGGATGCTGCCGCTCTCGATGAGGTCCAGCGCCCGGCCCGGTGTGGCGACCACGATCTGGGCGCCAGCGTCCAGGGCCCTGCGCTGCGGGCCGTAGCCCACGCCGCCCAGAATGCGTACCACGCGGGCGCCAAGCCGGGCGGCCAGCGGCTCGGCAACCGAGGCGATCTGCTCGACCAGTTCGCGTGTGGGTCCCAGGACGATGGCCTGCTGTTCCCGGCGGCGGCAGTCGATTTCTTCCAGCAGCGGGAGCACATAGGCCAGGGTCTTGCCGGATCCGGTGCGAGCCTGCCCCACGACGTCGGCGCCGGCGAGCAGGAGCGGGATGCAGGCGGACTGGATTGGGGTGGGTTCTGTAATGGACTGAGCGGCGAGGTCGTCGACGAGGTCCTGGCGAACGCCGAGGTCAATAAAATTACCGATGGGAAATGCTCCCTGGATCAGGCGCGCATGTGCAACAGATTGATGTCGCGCGGATTCCGGAAATTCGCGCGCACGGATTTTTTTGCTGCGCGCAACGGTTGGTTGTTCTCCAACAATACCCCATGGCCGACCCATCCGGGTTGGACTTGGTTAGCGGCCGCCGACGAATGACGGCTGGCGGCAAAGGCCTATCCCGCGTCAAGCCAGACTTCCTGGAGGGCAAACCAGCTGGGGTAGCCGCGTCGTATCAGGCGGGTCAGCGCGTCGGCCATGCGCTGCACGCCGATGGCAATGCCTTCGGCGTTGGGTTTGAGATCGGAAAGTTCTACCTCGTCCAGGAATTCGACGTTGACCGTGCCGTTGGCCTGGCGCTCGATTGCCGTGGGAAGCAACGGCGCACGGTTGCGCATGGCCAGCCAGACGGGACCAACCGGCAGGCGGGCGGGGCGACCGCACAGCTGCACGTCCACGCCGGGCCCCGTGACTGGACGGTCGGCGACGAGACCAATGATGTCGCCGTCTCGCAGGGCGCGCAGCAAGGGGCGTGCCGCGCGCATTGGGTCGTAGAGCCGGGTGCCCGCCCCGCGCCTGACTCGGTTGGTCAGCCGTCCCAGCCACGCCGGCTCCACCGATTCCCCGGCGCTGTGGAACGCGCCGAAGCGGCGAGCACATTCCGAGGCGGCCAAGTCCCAGTTACCCGCGTGGATGCCAAAGAGCACCACGCCGCGCCCCTGACGCTTGGCCTCTCGCAGGGTGCGTTCGTCAACGACCAACCGACGGCGACGCCTCCAGATGTCGGGCCAGTGCATGGTGAAAAACTCAGCCAGGTAGCGGCCGTAGTCTGCATAGACGCCCGAGGCCAGCGACTCGATCCGCTCCTCCGGCGCGTCCGGTCCGACGACGACGCGGAGGTTGGCGCGCAGTCTCGCGCCGCGCGTACCCGCGCGACGGTAGACCAGGCGGCCAAGGCGCGCGGCGATTGCGTCGACCAAACCCGCCGGAACAAGCGCCAGCACGCCGGTCGCCAGCAGCGCGAAGCCGTAGAGCAGCGCGTCGCGGATGGAACGGAAGCGGTCAAGCATCGGCTGCGAGCTCCCTCGTCGTTGATCTGTCGTCGCCTACCGGCGGTCCGAGGCCGTTGGGACGGTGCAATCGACGAGAGGTCCGCGGCTACGCCCAGGCGGCGAGCAATCCGGCCATCAGTATTACGACGACGAGGTGGTAGGCGTTGTTGAAGGCCCAGAGGCGCAGGCCGCGGCCGCCGAAGACGTAGACGCCCAGGCTAGTGGTGGCGATTACGCCAACCAGGAGCCAAATCCCCAGCACCAGGCCCTCGCCGAATCCGACTGCACCGGACATATTGACCAGCAGAGCCAGGACATAGGACTGCACCAGGGCACTGATCGGCATCAGGACCATGGCATGACCTGGCCCACCACTCTCACGAATCTCTTCCTCGGTCATACCGATGAGCCGGAGCCAAATGCCGCCAAGGCCGAAGCGCGGGGCATACCACCACATGCCGAGAGCCATGGGGATAACCGCGGCCACGACGACGGCCAGGTAGTTCAGATCGCTGGTCCAGAGGGTCATGTCGGTTTGCCTGTCCTCGCGTGTCAGGGCGCGCTGCCCGTGACGGTGTAGTCGGCCGCAACGCCGCGCGTCAAGTAGCGCTGGAATCGATCCCCAGTGGGCGACTCGTCCAGTCGGTGACCACGACGGTCAATGCATGACCGCTAGTATCCTGACCATCGCCGGACGCGGCCCAGCGCGGCGTCGGGCAGCGGTGCAAGTTCACGATGAGCCGCAGCTGGCGGGCGGGGCGCAGCTCTTCCCGAAAGGTTGTGGTGTGGAGCCTCGCTGGCTGGCGGCAGTCATCGTGCGCTGGTGGTGGGCGCTGCTGATCGGCATGGCGGCTGGCGGGGTCGCGGCCTGGGGGGTTTCCAAAGCGGTCAGCCCGACCTATCGCGCCACGGCAACCATATTTGTCAATCAATCGGCCACGCCGGGCACCGTGACCTATAGCGACGCGCTGCTGAGTCAGCAACTGGTCAAGACGTACGCCCGCATGGCGACGCAGCGCGTCGTGCTGGAGCAGGTCGCCGAGGAACTCACGCTGGCGCTCACGCCGTCGCAGATGGACGACATGCTCCAGGGCGTGGCGATCGCCCAGACGCAGTTGCTGGAGATCCGGGCTGAAACTCCGAGCCCGGTCCTATCGCGCGACCTGGCCGACAGCGTGGCGCGCGTCTTCATCCAGCAGCAACAGCCATACCTACCGCCGGATCGCGGACCGCTGACGCTGCGAATCACGCAACCGGCGGCGTTGCCCGCGGTTCCCATCGCGCCTCGGGTGGTGCTCAACACCTTGGCCGGCGTCCTGGCGGGCCTGCTGGCCGCCACGGCAATCGCAGCGCTGCTCGAATACCGGGACGACACCATCAAGTCGCCGGACGACCTCTCGCCGCTGGGGCTGACATCGCTTGGCGTCGTGGGCGTGCTGCCGCCCGGCGAGGCTGGTTCGTCGGCGCTGGGGCGCCTGGCGCCGCCCGCGCTGGAGGCCTACCGCAAAATTCGGACAAGCATCGACCTGTGGGGTCTCCGGGAACCAGTCCGCCTGCTGGTCACGAGCGCCAGCCAGGGCGAA
>JAKZUJ010000059.1:0-2827 GCA_047516685.1 Chloroflexota bacterium
ATCCAAGGAACTTTACATAAATCACTGCATCCGAATCCGGACCCGTCACTTCTAAACAAACACCCCCTCCGGATCCAGTGCCGCCCGCACCGTCTGAATTGCCGGCGAGCCCTTCCCCTGGCTGCCCCCCGGCTCCACCCGCGTCTCGATCCCCTCGGCACGCAGTGCCGCGGCATCGGCCTCGGCGGCCGCCCGCTCGGCGTAGCACCCAACCACCCGCATTCCGTCCGAGGCGGCGACAGCCCGGGTTGCTCGCGGCAATCCGTCGAGTGCCTGCGCCACAGTGCCCGGCGCCAGGTCGTCGCACCGCACCAGCGCTGTGGCCGCCTGCACTGCCTCCCCGTCCAGCGTCTCGCCGGGATCGTCGTCGCTCGGTTGCCGCCGCCGCAGACGCAGCGTTAGCTCCACGATGGCCCCCAGACGCCCCTGCGATCCCCAGAGCGCGTGCGTCACCCCATAGCCGACCGAGTTCTTCACCGTCGCCCCGCCAACCGTCAACAGCTCGCCCGTGCCGTCCACCAGCCGCGCGCCCAGCACCCAGCGCCGCGCCGGCGCGTCCCGCGCCGTGATCGTCGTTCCCCGGCCGGAGGCGATCAGCCCCCCGATTGTTCCCGGCGCCTCCAGCCGCCGCAGCGGCCAGACCAACCCCAGCGGCTGCAGCGCCGCGTCAAGCTCCGCCGGGCACACCCCCGCCCCAACCCGCGCCGTAAAGTCCGGCCCGGCAATCTCGATCGAGCCAAGCCGCCGCAGCGAGACGTAGCGGACGACGCCCGACGGCTGCGACCCGAAGCGTTCCACGCGGCGGCCCCCCACAATGCGCAGCCGCGTCCCCGCTGCACGGGCCTCGCGCACGATCGCCTGCACCTCGTCCACGCTCGACGCTTCCACTACTTGCCCGTCTCCCAATCCCATTCCCCGCACTTCATGCCCATCATTTCCGCACCCGTCCCTATCGCGCCACTCGCTCCCGGCCGCCGACCACAAGCTCCCCACTTACCAATCGTATATAGGTTGTGTACGCCGCAGCAAAAGCCGCCGCAACTTCACCGTCGCCCCCCGTCGCTTCCCTTCCAGTCCTGCAATAACCGTCGCCGGGTAGCGCGCGCCGCATTCCCGCCGCAGAATCGCCCATGCCCCTCCGCCGCTCTGTAGCCGCGCTTGCGGGCCGCGCCGCCGGCTCGTTCTCCCGCCTCACCCGGCGCGGCGGCGGCACCGCCGTCAGCGGTCTGGTCGCCTCCGCCCTCGACCCCGATTTCGTTCCCGGAATCCTGCGCCAACTCCACTCCACTGTCACCATCACCGGCACCAACGGCAAAACCACCACCACCGCCGCCCTCTGCGCCTTGGTCCGAGCCGCCGGCCAACGGGTTCTCACCAATCCCACCGGCTCCAACCTCGAACGTGGCCTCGCCGCCGCCTTCCTTCCGTATGTCGGCTGGAACGGCCAGGTTCGTGAGGCCTCGCAACTTCGCGCCGTCCTCGAAGTCGACGAATGGGCCTTCGCCGCTCTCGCTCCAACCATTCGTCCGCGCGTCGCCGTTTTTCTCAACCTGTTTCGTGACCAGCTCGACCGCTACGGCGAAGTCGACCGCACCGCCGCCGCCTGGCAAGAGGCCATCGACTGCCTCGACACCCACGCGACTGTCGTAGCCAACGCAGATGACCCCGCCGTCGTCGCCGTGGTCAGCCGCCACCGTGGTCCACTGCTGTTCTTCGGCGTGGATGTCGCCGGGGGTCCGGCCTCACCCGACGCCTGGGCCGATGTCCGCCGCTGCCCCATCTGCGACGGTCGCCTCGACTGGGACCGCGTGGTGTATGCCCACCTTGGCAGCTACCGCTGCGAGGGCTGCGGCTTTCATCGACCCGAACCCAGTGTTCGGATAACCGACTTCCAGCCTCGCGGCCTGGCTGGAGCGTCCTACCGCCTGGTGACTCCGGATGGCGAACGGCGGCTTGATGTGCGGCTGCCCGGCCTCTACAACGCCTACAACCTGGCCGCCGCCCTGACTGCCGCGCAAGCAGTGGGAGTCACCACCACCACCGCCGTGCTGGAATCTCTTCAACCCGCCTTTGGTCGTGCGGAGACCATCCAGGCGCCCGGCGCCACTATCGTGCTGCTGCTGGTCAAGAATCCAACCGGCGCCAATCAAACACTCGATTTGTTGCGTTCCGAAGCTGAGCCGCTGGATACGCTGGTGTTGCTCAACGACGGCGTAGCCGACGGAGAGGACGTGTCTTGGATCTGGGACGTGGAGTTTGAGCGCCTGGCGCCGCGCCGCCTGCTGGTCGGCGGACGCCGCGCCGAGGACCTGGCCCTGCGTATGAAGTACGCCGGGGTCGCGCCAGCCGAAGGCGACATCCAGGTGCAACCAGGCATCGAACCGGCGCTCGACGCCGCCATGCCGGCCGGGCCCGCGGGCGCGCCGAACCGGCTGATTGTCTTGGCCACCTATACCGCCATGCTGGATCTGCGGGCTATCTGCGCCCGGCGCGGCTGGGTGGCCCCCTACTGGCGAACAGCTACATGACCGTCGCCGGTCCGGTGCTGCGAATCGCCTATCTCTATCCCGATCTGATGAACTTATACGCTGACCGCGGCAACGTGACCTGCCTGGAACGCCGCTGCGCCTGGCGAGGGATCAATCCGATCGTTCAGCGGCTTGCGTGGGGCGAGCGGATCGAGTCACGCGCCGATTTGTACGTGATCGGCGGAGGCCAGGACCGCCAGCAGCAGCTCGCCAGCCAGGGTCTCACGACCCAGAACGCCGACCGCATCTTGTCCGACCTCGGCGACGGCGCGGCGATGCTGGCCGTCTGCGGCGGCTAT